>JAIVGS010000335.1 GCA_020201435.1 Myxococcales bacterium | reverse complement strand
GTCTGGGAGGGGGTGCAACCTGTGGCACCCGTGTGGCGCTACGTCACCGCCGGAACGAGAGTGGGTCCAACCCGTACCTGCGAAGCCAGCGCTGGACCTGCTGCCGGGCCTTGCCCAGCGCGCGCGCAACCTGGGTGACGTTGCCGGCGTGCTCGCGGAGCATCGCCGCGAGCTCGTCCTTGCGTTTCTGCTCGTCGGCGGCGAGAGGGGCGTCCGGCGGCTCGTTCACGGTGTAGACGGAATCGGGCAGATGCTCGAGCTCGATCGTCTCGCCCCGCGAGAGGACCGCGGCGCTCTGCAGGCTTTTTTCCAGCTCGCGGACGTTGCCCGGCCAGGCGTAGGAGAAGAGCGCCCGGGCGGCCTCGACCGAGAGCGAGGTTTCGAACCCGGCCTTGCGCAGGATCGCGGCGGTCAAGAGCCCGAGGTCCTCGCGCCGTTCCCTGAGCGGCGGGAGGCGGGCGACGAAACCGGAGAGGCGGGCCAGCAGGTCGGCGCGGAATTTCCCCTCTTTGGCGAGCACCGGCAGGTCGCGATGCGTCGCGGCGATGACCCGCAGATCGACCTTGTGCGCCCGCGTGCTGCTCAGCGGCGTGACCTCTTCTTCCTGGAGCACTCGCAACAGCGCCGCCTGCGCGGGCAACGGCAGGTCGCCGATCTCGTCGAGCAGAAGGGTGCCGCCGTCGGAGCTGCGGACCAGCCCCGGGCGGTCTTCGAGCGCGCCGGTGAACGCGCCTTTGCGATAGCCGAAGAGCTCGGATTCGACGAGCGTCGCCGGGAGCGCGCCGCAGTTCACCGGGACGAACGGGCCTGGACGGCCCGAGACGCGGTGAAGGTGCGCTGCCAGGACTTCCTTTCCGGTGCCGGTTTCGCCCTGCAACAGGATCGACAGGCGCGATTTGGCCACCAGGGCGGCCTTTTCCAGGTCGGCGGCGAAAGACGGGATCAGCGTCGCTTCGCTCTCCGGCGCGGAAGCGACGGCATGGCGGAAGATGAAAAAAGTGTGGCCGGCTTCGAGGAGCGCGCCGTCGTCGAGCGTGACGCGGCGGATCGAAGTGCCGTCGACGTGCGTGCCGTTCTTCGAGTTCTGGTCTTCCGCGACCCATCCGTCGAGCACGCGCTCGAGCCGGAGGTGGCGCGAGGACATGCGCGGGTCGGGAACGCCGATGCGCAGCTCGCGGCCGTCCGCCTCGCAGACGAGCTTTTCCGCGCGTCCGATGCCGACCGTGCTCGCGCCGGCGAGGTCGAATCGCATGCCCCCGCGCAGCGGCTGGTCGCACTGCAGGACCAGAAACAGGTGCGGCGTCCCGCCCTTCGCCGTCTTCTTCCGCGCCCCGGTCCGGGTGATGGTACGGGCATCCACGGCCCGAGTGTGCCAGAGCAGGGCGCCGCCGAACAGGTCAAGCGAGCGGTCCTGCCACGACCGCAGCAGATCCCGGCGCGCCGAACACGACATTTTCGCGGATGAGGCGAGCAATCCCCGGTTGTGTGCACTCGGCGCCGAACAGCGCGCCGAGCAGCTCGGAAGGGCGCGCCACCGCTTCGGATTCCCCCGCCTTGAGCGTGAAGCGGAGCGAACGGGGGCCGTCGGCGCGCAGGTCGTCGACGGATTTGCGAAGGTCGATCTCGATCGGCTGCTTTCCCTCGCGCTCGCGACGCACGGTCGCTTCGCCGAATCGGGCGATCCGTTCCGCGGGGTCGGGAGCGGCGTCGGGGAGCTCGACCAGATAGGCGATGCCGCGGATGCTCTGGTTCAAGGACGGCGCCTTGGCGTCGAGCGGCCCGCAGTCGAGCAGCGCGAATCCCTGCGGAAGCTCGGCGCGGACCCGCTCCGCGACGTCCTCGGGGTCGTGCAGGCCGAACAGCTCGAGGTCGAGGTATTCGGCGCGGCTCTCCGTTCCGACCGGGCAGGCCGGGCCGAAGCTGACTCTCGGTTTGGGGTGGAAGCCGCCCGGTACGCGTGCAGCACCGCCGTAGAGAGCCGGCGGTCGCCGAGCGCGAGAGCCCCTTCGAGCGCGCCCTGCTTCGCGTCGTGCGGCTTGACGTGCAGGTTCCGGAAGCCACGGCCCAGCTTGCGCAGCTCGTCCCGCAAGAGTCCCTGCCGCCGCTGCGTCTCGGCGTACGAGATCATCGGGTCCCACTGGAACGGCGTGAACGGCTTCGGGCAGAACGTCGAGACGCCGACGTTGATCTCGGCGCGCGGGTTCTTCCTGCGGCCGCGGCGCAGCGCCTCGGCCGAGAGCTGGACGATGGCGCGGACGTCCTCGTCGCGCTCGGAGGGCAGGCCGATCATGAAATAGAACTTCACCAGGTCCCAGCCGGCTTCGAAGATCGTGTCGACCGCGTGGAGGAGGTTGGCCTCGGTGTTGCCCTTGTTGATCACCCGCCGCATCCGCTCGGTGGCGGCCTCCGGCGCGACGGTGAAGCCGCTCTTGCGCACTCGCTTGATCTGCTCGGCGAGGTGCGGGCTCATCGTCTCGGTGCGCAGCGAGGGCAGCGAGATGCCGACGTTCTCGGGTCCGAACTCGTCGAAGAAATCCTCCAGGACGCCGTCGATGCACGAGTAGTCGCCGGCGCTCAGGGACAGGAACCCGACCTCCTCGTAACCGGTTGATTCAAGGCCATTTTCCGCGATCCTCCGGACGTCGTTCGGGTCCCGCTGGCGGGTCGGACGGGTGATCATGCCGACCTGGCAGAAGCGGCAGCCGCGGGTGCAGCCCCGCTGGATCTCGAGCGGAAGGCGGTCGTGGATCGTCTGCATGAACGGGACGATCGGCTTTTCCGCCTGCGGGACGAGGTTCAGATCGGGGATGACGCGGCGGACGATGCTCTCGTAGCCGGGCTTGAGCGGCTCGTAGCGGGCGATGGTCTTGTTTGGGTTGTAGTGCACGCGGAAGAGCGAGGGGACGTAGACGCCGGGGATCTCGGCGAGCAGCCAGAGGAGATCTTCTCGCGGCGCGTTGCTTCGCTTCCACGACGCGACCGCGTCGCTGATCTCGTGGACGACTTCCTCGCCCTCGCCGATCACGAAGGCGTCGAAGAAGTCGGCGATCGGCTCCGGGTTGTACGTGCAGGGGCCGCCGCCGAGGATGAGGGGGTCCGCCCGCGTGCGGTTCGAGCTTTGGAGCGCGACGCCGCCCAGCTCGAGCATCGCGAGGACGGTCGTGTAGCAGAGCTCGAACTGGAGCGTGAAACCGACGATGTCGAAGGCCTTGAGCGGCGCGCGGCTCTCGATCGAAAAGAGCGGGAGCTTTTCGGCTTTGAGCGCGGCCTCCATGTCGGGCCAAGGCATGAAGACGCGGTCGCAGGCGACGTCGGGGCGCTCGTTCAGCGCGTGGTAGAGCAGGCGAAACCCGACGTTGCTCATGCCGACTTCGTACGTGTCGGGAAATGCGAGTGCCCATCGCACCCGGGCCTTGGCGAGGTCCTTGCGCGCGGCGTTGAGCTCGCCACCCGCGTAACGCGAGGGTTTTTTCGATTTCAGGATCAGGCGGTCGAGGACGGGCAGCTGCATTCGGGCCACGTCTAGGCGCGCGGGACGCCCGGGTCAAGCCGCGCGAGCATGTTTGTCACTCTTCGACGTCGGCGGTGTCGTCGTTCTTCGGAGCGGCGTCGGCTGCATCCTTGCCCGACTTCGCGACGGCCGTGGCGATGCCGGCGACCGCCGCGGCGCCCGCGCCGACGCCGAGAATGGTGCCGAGGCCAGGGCCGCCGCCCTGCGCCTGCTGTTCGCCGGCCGGCCTTGCGCCCGTGCCGCCGCCCGTGGTGCCCGTGCCGGTTCCGGTGCCGCCGCCGGTCGTGCCGGTTCCGGTGCCGCCGCCGCTCGTGCCCGTGCCGGTTCCGGTGCCGCCGCCGCCCGTGCCCGTACCGGTTCCGGTGCCTCCGCCGGTCGTGCCGGTGCCGCCGGTACCCGTCGTGCCCGTGCCGGTTCCACCAGTACCTGTGGTGCCCGTGCCGCCGGTGCCCGCGCCGGTTCCACCTGTGCCAGTCGTGCCGGTGCCGCCGGTACCCGTTCCTGTCCCTGTCGTACCGGTGCCGCCGGTGCCCGTAGTGCCGGTGCCGCCCGTGCCGGTCCCGCCAGTTCCCGTTCCGGTCGTGCCTGTACCGCCGGTGCCGGTACCGCCGGTGCCGGTCGTCCCGGTCCCGCCGGTCCCCGTTCCCGTCCCACCGGTACCGGTCGTACCGGTGCCGCCGGTGCCCGTACCGGTTCCGGTGCCTCCGCCGGTCGTGCCGGTGCCGCCGGTACCTGTCGACCCGGTCCCGCCGGTGCCAGTGCCACCGGTCCCCGTCCCGGCAGTTCCCGTACCACCCGTCCCTGTCGTCCCCGTGCCGCCCGTGCGCTACCGGTCCCGCCCGAGCCGCTGCTGCCGGTCCCGCCCGTTCCGCTGCCGCCCGTCCCGCCGCTGCCGCTGCTTCCCGTCCCGCCGCTGCCGCTGCTACCGGTCCCGCCCGAACCGCTGCTGCCAGTCCCGCCGCTGCCGCTGCTTCCCGTCCCGCCGGAGCCGCTGCTGCCGGTCCCGCCCGAGCCGCTGCTGCCAGTCCCGCCGGAGCCGCTGCTACCGGTGCCGCCCGAGCCGCTGCTGCCGGTCCCGCCCGTTCCGGTACTGCCCGTCCCGCCGCTGCCCGTGCCGCCCGATCCCGTCCCGCCAGTCCCCGCCGAGCCTTCGTCGTCGAGCTTCAACGTGTACTGCCCCACCGGCACGTCGGTGAGGTGGACCTCGCCCTTCACGTCGGTCATCACCGTGACGGCGCTGCCGTCGCTCAGCGTCACCGTGCCCGACGCGCCGCTGATCGGGTTCCCCGCCGCGTCCTCGACCTTGATGTCGATGAACGTGAGCGCCGCGCCCGCGCCGAGGATCTCGACCGTGTAGGCGCCCTGCGGCTCCTTGTCGAGGTGCACGTGGCCGCTGCCGTCGGTGGTGGCCTCGACGACCTCGCCGTTGGCGAAGTGGATCTTGACCTGCAGGTCGGAGAGCGGATTCCCCTGGTCGTCCTGCAGCGTGAAGTCGACGAAGTCCTGCTGCTGCGAGCCGGTCCCGCTGCCGCCGGTGCCCGTCCCGGTGCCGCCGGTCCCCTGGCCGCCGGTGCCGCCGGTGCCCTGGTTCTGATTGGTCGTGTTCGACGAATCGCCCCACTTGTCGCGGGCGACGTAGAAGATGCAGTTGTACCCGGCGGCGTCGTAGAAGTGGTTCGCCTCGGTGACGTAGTAGTGCCCCGAGTACTCGCCGACCTTCTTGAGGTTCACCATCGCCCCGGGCTTCACGTCCGGGCTGCCCTGGACCTCGACCTCGGCGGTGATGAACTCCATCGCCCGCTTGGTCAGCGCTGCCTTGGCGACGGTGTCGGCGTGGTCCTGCGTCCCGACCTGCGACTCGACCAGCGAGAGCTCGGTCTTCGAGGAGGTGAACTTGGCCTTGTCGACGCCCGGCGTCTTGCCGGGGACGTTCCACAACTCATCGCCTTTCTTGGCTTTTCCGGTGATCTCCGCCTTGCCGCTGGTGTCCCAGGCGCCGACCTCGACCGAGACCGCGGGCTTGCGGAAGTTGGCAGTGGGCAGGAAGGTCTTGAGGTCCTCGCCGAAGGTGAACGTGCAATCGTCGGTCGAGGAGAGCTCGGGCCGCTCGAAGTGCAGCTCCTTGGCGTCGACCCAGAACATGTACCCTTCGAGGTCCGCCATCCCGCGGAGGAAGTCGAAGTCGGTCTGGTTGGCCTGGAACCGGAACATCTTCACAGGGTCGGGCGAGCCAGGCTTGGTCTTGGCGGTCAGGCCGTAGTCGCCGGCGATCTTGTTGACGCAGTCGATCGGCGTCGAATCCGGATACGTCTTGGTCTTGTGCGCCCGCATCATCCGGTGCGAGCGGTCCATGCCGCGGACCACGATGACCGTCGGGCCGGAGCGCTCGAGCTCGGTGCGCCAGGCCGTGACCTCGCCGTCGAAGACGGCCTTGAGCTTGCCGGGAACGCCGAGCTCGATCTTCACTTCCTTGCAGTCGGTGAAGGTCGGCTTGCCCTGCCATTTCAGGTCGGGATCGGAGACCACGAGCTCGAAGGCGCTGGCGCCGAACCGCGTCTGGAAGACCCGGATGCCGATGATGGCGGCGGCTTCCTCGCCCGTGAGCTTGTTGCCGTCGAGATAGACGGCAAAGTCGGGCTTCATGCGGGACGTGTCGGCCACCGGCGGCGTTCCTCGATCTCAGCAGACTATCGGGCTGCCGCATCTTACCCTGTACCGGGCTTGCTTGGAAGGGGCTCGTGTAGGCAAGCGGGAAAAATCGAGCAATCTCAGCGGGTCACGCGAAAGGTCGGAAACTCCCCGCGGGATTCGCTCCAGCGCACGCGCACGTCGTCGACCTCGGCGGCGGGCGGGCCCCGGCGGCACCAGTCGACGAACTCCTCGATCCGGGGCTTCTCGCCCTCGACGACGGCCTCGACCTCGCCGCCCGGCAGGTTGCGGATCTCGCCATGGAGGCCGAGCCGCAGCGCCTCCTGCTGCGCGCTGGCGCGGTAGAAGACGCCCTGGACCCGCCCCGAGATGACCAGCTCCGCCCGCGTCATTTGAGCAGGTCCGCAAAGCCGTTTTCGTCCACCACCCGCACGCCCAGCTCCTGCGCTTTCTTCAGTTTGGTGCCGGCGTCCCCGCCCGCGACGACGAAATCGGTCTTGCGGCTCACCGTGCCGGCGACGCGTCCCCCGCGGCGCTCGATCTCTGCCTTCGCCTGGTCGCGAGTGTACCGCGAGAGCGTCCCGGTCAGAACCACCGTTTTTCCGGCGAACGCCCCGGCCGCGGCGGGAGCGGCTTCCGGCTCGGGAGCGACGCCGGCGGCCAGCAAGCGCCCGATCGCCGTACGGTTTTCCGGGTTCTGCAGGAAGGTGAAGATCTGCTCGCCGACGATCGGACCGACGTCCCGGACGGCCTGGATGTCGTCGAGCGTGGCGTCCAGCATCGCCTGGATGCTGCCGAACCGCCTCGCCAGTGCGAGCGCGGTGGCCTCCCCGACCATCCGGATGCCGAGCGCGTAGGTGAAGCGGCGCAGCGAGGTTTTTTTCGAGGCGTGCAGCGCGGCCAGCAGGTTGTCGACCGATTTCTCGCCCATCCGCTCGAGGCTGAGCCACTGCTCGCGGGTGACCGAGTAGAGGTCGGCGGGCGTCTTGACGAGTCCGCCCTGCACCAGCCGGATGCAGGTCTCTTCGCCGAGGCCGGTGATGTCCATCGCCAGGCGGCCGGCGAAATGTCGCAAGCGGCCGACGAGCTGCGCCGGGCAGGACAGGTTCGTGCAGCGCGTCACCGCCTCGTCCGGCTCGCGATGGACGGGCGCGCCGCAGACCGGACAGGTCTTCGGCATCTCGAACGGCGGCCGCCCTTCCGGCGGACGGTCCTCGACGATGACGCGGACGATCTCCGGGATCACGTCCCCGGCCCGCCGCAAAAACACCCGATCTCCGACGCGAACGTCCTTGCGCCGCAATTCGTCCTCGTTGTGCAGCGTCGCGCGCCCGACGGTGACGCCGCCGACGTAGACCGGTTTGAGCTCGGCGACCGGTGTCAGCGCCCCGGTGCGGCCGACGCTGACGAAGATGTTCTCGACGGTCGTGGCTTCTTCCTCGGCGGGGAACTTCCAGGCGATCGCCCAGCGCGGCGTCCGCGAGACCGCGCCGAGGCGACGGCGCTGGTCCTCGCTGTCGACTTTCACCACCGTGCCGTCGATCTCGTACGGCAGGTCGTGCCGCTTCTCGAGCAGCCGCCGGTACTTGTCGCGGACTGCCTCCACCGACTCCAAAAGCTCGTTCTCCGGGTTCGTGCGCAGGCCGTAATTTTTCAATTTCTGGAGCTTTTCCCAGTGGGTCGCGAACGGCGCCGCTTCGCCGACCTCGTAGAAATAGATGCTCAGCGGCCGCTGCGCGGTGATGCGCGGATCGAGTTGCCGCAGCGCGCCGGCCGCGGAGTTGCGCGGGTTGACGAAGGTCGGCTCGCCCGCCTTCTCCCTTTCTTCATTCATGCGGACGAAATCGCGCTTGTTGATGAAGACCTCGCCACGGACCTCGAACCGTCCGGCGGGCGCGTGCGAGAGCTGCAACGGAATCATCTTGATCGTCTTCAGATTCTGCGTCACGTCCTCGCCGACGAGGCCGTCCCCGCGGGTGGCGCCCTGGACGAACCTGCCCTCCTCGTACGTCAGCGTGACCGCGAGCCCGTCGAGCTTGGGCTCCATCACCCAGCGGACCTTCTCGTCGCCGAGGAGCCGGTGGACGCGCTCGACGAACTCGTCGAGATCCTCCGACGACATCGCGTTCGCGAGCGACATCATCTGGTGCCGGTGGGTGACCCTGGCGAACTTCTCGCTCGGGGCCGCTCCGACCCGCTGCGTCGGCGAGTCGGGCGTCAAGAGGTCCGGATGATCCTTCTCCAGCTGCTCGAGCTCGCGAAAGAGCCGGTCGTACTCGGCATCGCTCAGCGTCGGAGCATCGAGGACGTAGTAGCGATGGCTGGCCTCACGGAGCTGCGTCCGCAGCTCTTCGGCCCGTCGGGCATGGTCCACGGCGGCGGATTACTGCACGGTTGCCGCGACCTTCGCCAGCGCCGCGTCGGTCGGCGGGCACTGCTTCGGCTCGCCGGCGGTGACGCCGGCGGGCGGGCCGTTCGGGTTCGGCGCCCACGTAGTGCAGGATCAGCGCGCGACGCGTTGCGTCATCCGCCTTGCCGCTCGGGTCGACGCCTGCCTGCGCCTGGAAGGCCTTGTAAGCCTTGGTGGTTCCAGGCCGGCCTTCCCGTTCGGTCCCGCCGCCGTAGAAGGCCGGCGGTGTCGGCTAGTCCGGCTGGTCCGGCTGCTCCGACGGCGGGTCGGGCTGATCCGGCTCGTCGGAATCGTCCGGGAGCGGCTGCCGCCGCGGCGTGCCGATGCCGTCGGTGATGATCAACAC
>JAIVGS010000048.1 GCA_020201435.1 Myxococcales bacterium | reverse complement strand
CGAGCAAATCGGCCGCATCGTGGTTGTCGTCCACGACCAGGATACGGCGCGACACCGTCACCGGGGGGCGGCCGGGCGGCTGCGCCGCCGCCTGGGCAGGCTTCTCAACTACGGGTAGCAGGATTACGAACTCCCAGACGCGCCCGAGGCCTTCGCTGTACGCCTCGACCCTGCCTCCGTGCATGGCCACCAGGTCGCGCACCAGCTTGAGACCGATGCCGAGGCCGCCCTGCGCCCGGGCCAGCGACTCCTCCGCCTGCACGAAGAGGCCGAAGATGCGCGGCAGCAGCTCGGGGGCAATGCCCACTCCGTCATCGCGAACGCGGACCACCGACTCGCCGCCCTCCACCGAGAGGGAAACGCCGATGTGACCGCCGGGATCGGTGTACTTGATGGCGTTGTTGAGCAGGTTGCCCACCGCCTGCTCGATGCGCACCGGATCGGCGTCGGCGAACACTGCCTGCGAGGGTACCTGGAGCGCGAGCTGGTGCCGCCGATCCGCCGCGGCCAGCGCCGCCGCGTCCGCCGCGCGCGTGATCAGCCGTCCGAGATCGACCACCGTGCGGCGCAGCTCGATCTTCCCCTGGGTGATGCGCGCCACATCGAGGAGATCGTCGATGATGCGGGCCAGCTGTTTTCCCTGCCGCAGCGCCACCGTGAGAGGGCGGACCAGGTCGGCATCGTGCGTGCGGGTCCCGAGGACGTGCAGCCCCGAAATCATGGTGGCCAACGGGTTGCGCAGCTCGTGCGCGAGCATGGCAAGAAACTCGTCCTTGCGGCGGGCCTGCTCGCGCAAGTCGGCCTGCGCCGCCGCCAGCGACCTGGCCAATTCCTCCGCCTGGGCCGCGGCGTGGCGGGCCACCGCGGCATGTGCCCCCACCGCCTGCGCGGCGCGCTCCGCCCGGTAGATGGCCGCCAGCACCGGCACCATTTCCACCAGGCCCGCGACCCGCTCCGCGTTCGGCTCGCCTCCCACCAGCGCCAGGACCGAGCCATCGCCGGCGCGAACGGCGCGCACCGGCCGCGCCGGCGCCGTCAAATCCGGATAGCGCAACGTCGCTTCGCCGGGCGCGGCGCGAACGAATCTCGCCCAGGCGAGCCCCTCGGGGAGCGTCTGCGGCAGCCCGGGCGCCGGCAGCAACGTACCGATCTCCGCATCGGCGACGAAGATGACCAGATCCTCGGCGCCCGCCTCCGCCGCCAGCGCGCCCGCGGCCTCCCGGCGCTCGCGAACCGCGCCCATGCGGTACAGCAGCTCGATGGACGGCCGCTGCGCCACTCTATTCCGGGATCACGCAGACGACTGCCGTGCAGTTGTGGAAGCCGCTGAACTGGCCCTCCGCGCCGGCGATCTGCCCGATGCTGTTGCAGCCGGCGAAGCGCGCCTCGCCCAGCGCCTCCTGCACGGCCTGGAGCTCGAACCCGAAATCCTTGCCCATGCGCAGGCGGGTTGCCACGCAGTCGAAGAACAGCGCCACCTCCGGCTTGCGTCCCTGCAACTGGCCGATGGCGTCGCGCACGCTCTCACCCGCCGCGCGGGCCGCCGCTTCCGCGGTGACGCCCATCACCTGCACTGTGGACCCCGCCGGCACCTCGGTAGCGCAGGCGACGGATCCGTCCGCCTCGACGGAGAGAGGAACCCGCAGCTTGTGCCCGCGCGAGGCTTCCACGCCGAGGACGTTGTGCAGGAAGAAGGGGAGCGCATCGCCGCGGTCGAATTTCTGCCGCGTGCGCTGGGCGTGGTCCTCGAACACCTCGGCGGCGGCGACGGCGTCGAGGCTGCCCAGCCGCATGCCCTCGGCTTCGGTCACCCGCATGGGAGCGCTGGCCGGCGTCCAGCCGTGCCGCACGCCGATGCCCAGCGGCTTGTCGGAGAGGATCTCCAGCGCCACCGCGGCGTCGGGAATGGCCTCCGTGCCGGCGAAGACGAAGCGGCGCTGGAAGCTGTCGTCCCCGCCCGCGCCGCCGCCGAAGAGGCGGTAACGGCTGGCGGTGAGCACGGTGAGACGCTCGACCAGGGCGTCCATGTGGCCGGCGAGCGCGTCGGCGAGGATCAGCGCGCTGCGGTGCTTGCGGTGCTGCTCGCGCAGGCCCGCGAAAGAACCGACCATATCCCGTGCCGCGGCGTCCCGGTCCACGGTGAGCCTCCTGCCCACCCCCACGGAAAAGCTCATCTCCGGGGCGCGCAGCGCAATGGCGCAGGCCATGCCCACCCCTTGGGCGCCGCTGGTGAACTCGCCTGCCGAGGAGCAGCCCACCAGCGCCTTGGGCCGGCACCCCGCGTCCAGCGCGGCCAGCAGCGGCGGAAAGTCGTAGCGCGGCGAGGCGAAGAGGATCACCACATCGGGACGCTCGCCCAGCTTGGCCTGGACGAGCGAGGCCAGCGCGGTTCCCGCCTCCGCGGGGTGAGCGATATCGGTATGGACTACGGCTGAGGTCGTCATGCGACGTTTGTCGCGCCGACCGGCCCCCGCAAAAAAGTGCCAGCTTCGCGCAATGCGCAAAATTTTACTCTGCCTGGCCATCGCCTCTCGCCCGCCGCCCCCCTCGCGCGTTCGCGCAGCCGCGCGCGGCGGCGATCTTCGACGTCGACGCAACTCCCGATCCCTCACCCCGCCGGCCCGCCATCCGTAAGGTTCTCAACGGAGAGGGCGAGGGGCACATTTCCGAGTGAGCGACAGTGCAGCCCGCACGCGGTTGCGATGGGTCGAACGCAGCGCGAAAGTGCTGTCGTGACGGTCCTGATCCTCGACGACGACAAGGATCTGCTGGATACGTTGTCGGAGGCGATATCGGCGGAAGGATATGACGTCATTCCGGTCGATCGTGGGCAGGCGGCGATCCGCCTCGTCAAGGACAGGACGCCAGTCGACCTGCTCGTGCTGGACATCGGCTTGCCTGACGTCGACGGCTGGACGGTGGCCAGGCTCGCACGGCGCTATCGTCCCGGGATTCCGATTTACATGTTCACGGGATTGTCCGTGATGAAGAAGCGAGGCAGCGAGACCGACGTCAACGGCGTGCTCCATAAGCCGCTCGAGCTGGACGAGCTGCTTCAAATCTTTCGTCAGCACCACCCCGTTTCGGGAGGCGATGGCAAGCGGCCGCGTCGACCTCCCTCACTCGCATTCGATCGTCACGACCCCGCGAGGAGTTACGGTAAGCACGCCGCGGTCGCATCCTTGCAGACCGTGCTGCAATACGAGTTCGGATTCAGGCACGGCGCAAAATCAGGCCGAAGCGGTCCACCCTGTTGCGATGGGCAGGACTCGCCGTCGGAAGGAGCGCGGACGCAGACGTCGTCCGCGCCGCACTCGCTCCCCATGTCGCAGCGGCCGAGGTGGCAGCGTTCGCCCACGCCGGGGAGCCGGTGGCAGAGATGCGTCGAGCTGTCGCACATCAGGTCGAGGAGACAGTCCCCATACGCGTACCCGCTCGAAAAGTCGTGATCGATCTGGCAAGCGTCGCCGACGTCGCCCGGTGCCGCGCAATGGCCGGTCTGCGTGACGCGGCCCGTGCTATCCATCGCGAAACCGGCGCAGACCATGTGCCCGGCGCACTCGCGCGTCACCCCGATCGAGCCGATGAACGGGTTGACGCCGCACGTCTCGCCGGCGGCGACACGAGGCCGGCAGGTCCCGGTGCTCCCGACGAACTGCCCGTCGCAATAGAGATCGCGTCCGCAGCCATCCGCTTGACCGGGCTCCGGATGCGAGATCTGGCACGCGTCCCCGAGCGCGCCTCCCGCGGTGCGGCAATACCCGATCGCGCAGATCTCGTTCGCAGCGCAGCCCGAGTCCGACGCGCACTTCTTCAGCGCCACGCAGACGCCCGTGGTCGGGCC
Source organism: Myxococcales bacterium (assembly GCA_020201435.1). GTDB lineage: Bacteria > Myxococcota > Myxococcia > Myxococcales > 40CM-4-68-19 > 40CM-4-68-19. Next base: position 12,651 of record JAIVGS010000048.1, on the reverse strand, counting down.
GCATTCGTACCCGCTCGCGCAGGGATGGCCGAACCCGCAGCTTTGGCCCGCGCGCGCGCCGGCCGAGCAAGTACCCGGGCACGTCGTTCCGCCGCAGGTGCCCGCCGCGCACTCCTGGCCGGAGCGGCAGGACGCGCCGTCCGGTTTGCGGCCGCTGACCGCCTGCTCGCATTCGACGACCGGCACGAACCCGGCGGCGGATGGTCCCCAGCACGGCGCGGCCGAACCGACCTTGTCGACGCAGACGCGGGCCGTGTTCGCGTCGAGCGTCGCATCGCCGGCCAGGAGCGCTTCCTCGAGCGCGTCGAGGACACCGTCCGTCGGGATGAACGAGAGGCCCGCCCAGAACCACGGCGCGCGGTCGACGGTGAACGCGCCCCCGCACGCGATTCTCTGCGCCGTCTGCATGCGGCGCGCGGCGATGTACGCCGGGATCAAGCTCCTGCCCGAGTCGGCTACGGAGTGACCACACGCAAGCGCGCATGAGAGCAACGCGATCGACGATCTCATGGCCCCCGCCTCCGTGACGATCGGAGCGAGATTCAAGTTTCGCGCCAGCGCGAGCTTCGCGGGATTTCGTGGACTTGCGAAGCGGGTCGGACAATTCCTGTCACCGGCATAGACAAGATTTGTCACCGAAGCGCGCCGTCGAGGACCTCGATGCGGACGGGGGCCACTCCGGCCTCGATCATCCCGAGGCGCGCCGCCGCTTCGCGGCTCACGTCGATGAGGCGGTTGCCCGAATACGGGCCGCGGTCGTTGACGCGCACGATCACCTCGCGACCGTTGCGCAGGTTGATCACCCGCAGGCGCGTGCCGAAGCGGAGCGTCCGATGCGCGGCGGTGAGGTCGTTCATGTCGAATCGTTCGCCGCTGGCGGTGAGCCGGCCCTGGAAATCGCGGCCGTACCAGGACGCGGCGCCTTCGAAGACGGCGAGAACGTCTGGCCGCCGGGGCGCGCTGGTCGCGCAGGCCGCGATGAGGAAAACGCCGAAAGCGACAGACGCGGATCGCACCTTGCGGAATCTATCGGATCTCAGTGCGCTACGCGTCCCGGTCAATGTGTCCCAGTCAATGTGTCCCAGTCAATGTGTCCCAGTCAATGTGTCCCGCGACGTTCCCGCGACGTTGCCCGGCCGGCAGTTTTCGTTGCACGATGCGGTAATGGACGAGCCGCTGGTTCGCGCGTTTCCGGTCACGCGACGCTCGGCGCTGGAGGCTGCCCGCAGCGCCGATTCGGCCGAGCGGGCCCGCGGGTTGCGAACGGTGTCGGAGGCGTATTGGCGGCCGGTCTACGGCTATTTGCGGCTGCACTGGAAGAAGCAGCACGAGGACGCGGCCGATCTCACGCAGGAATTCTTCGCGCAGCTCGTCGACAAGGATCTGCTCGGCCGATTCGATCCCGCGAAAGCGCGGCTGCGCACGTTCCTGCGCGTCTGCATCGACGGTCTGGTCGCCAACCAGGCCCGGGCGGCGAACCGGCAGAAACGTCGCGCGCACGCGTTCGATTTCGAGGCTGCGCGCGTGGCGCTCGGCGGCCGCGAGGCCGCGGCGTCGCCGGACGCGGAGTTCGAGAAGGAGTGGTCGCGCGCCGTGTTCGCGATGGCGCTGGAACGACTGCGCGACCGCTGCCAGCGCGAGGGCAAGGAGCAGCATTTCGCGCTGCTCGAGGCGTACGATCTCGGAGATCGCCCATCGTACGCGGCGCTGGCGGAACGTTTCGGCATCGCGGTCACCGACGTGACCAATCGGCTCGCGTGGTCCCGGCGCGAGCTGCGCGCGTCGGTGTTCGAGGTGCTCGGCGAGCTGACGTCGAGCGACGAAGAGCTGCGCGAAGAAGCCCGCGCGCTCCTGGAGCCGGAGTGAAGCCGCTCGACGACGCCGCCCTCTCGCGCCTGCGCGAGGCCGTGCTCGAGCCCGATCTCTCCGCCACGCGCTACCGGCTGATCTCGGTCGCCGGCAAGGGAGGCATGGGCACCGTCTACGTAGCGGAGGACAGCGTGCTCTCGCGCCGGGTGGCCCTCAAGGTGCTCGAGCCGATGCGCGCGCCGGACCCGTTTCTGCGGCGCGAAGCGCAGGTGCTGGCGCGGCTCGAACATCCCGGCATCGTGCCGGTGCACGACGCGGGCGAGCTGCCCGACGGCCGACGCTGGTATGCGATGAAGCTGGTGCAGGGTGAGCGGCTCGATCACGCGCTGCGGCGGAAATTGGGCCTCGGCGAGCGGCTGCGCATCTTCCGTCAGGTATGCGAGACGGTCGCCTTCGCGCACGCGCAAGGCGTGCTCCACCGCGACCTGAAGCCGCAGAACGTGATGCTCGGCCCGTTCGGCGAGGTCCTGTTGCTCGATTGGGGGCTCGCGCTCCTCGGCACCGACGGCGACGACGGCGCCCGGGTGGGCACCGAAGGCTTCCGCGCGCCCGAGGCTCGAGGCGACGCGCGCGCGGACGTGTATTCGCTCGGCGCGATCCTCGGCCAGATGCGACCGCTGCCACCAGCGCTGGAAGCGATCGCGCGGAAGGCGACCGCAACGCTCGACGCCCGCTATCCTTCTGCCGCTGCATTGGCCGACGATATCGATCGGTTCGTCGAAGGCGACGCCGTCACCGCCGTTCCCGAAGGGCCGTTTCGAAAGATCGCGCGCATGCTTTCGCGCCATCGCGTCGCCGCCGGGATCGTGGCGGCATACGTCCTGGGCCGCGGCCTGCTCTTTTTCCTCACCGGGCGCTAAAGGAATTCCGGCCGGCGGACAAGAGAGTGCGGAGGGAACGAATGAACAAAGTCTGGATCGGAGTTCTGGTGGGCGGCGGCCTCGGCATCCTCGATGGGCTCACCGCGTGGTTCACGCCCGAGGCGCGGCCGGGGATCATCGGCATCGTCGTCGGCTCCACCTTCAAAGGCCTCGTCGCAGGCGCGCTCATCGGCGCGTTCGCGCGCAAGGTCGACCGGCTCGCCTGGACCCTGGCATTTGGAACTTTCGTCGGCGCCTTGCTCGCGTTTTTCATCGCCCGGATGCAGGGCAAGTACTACCTGCAGATCATCTTGCCGGGCAGCCTGGTCGGCCTGCTGACCGGGTATGCGACGACGCGCTATGGATTCGCGGCAAGAGTGCGGCCGGATCTTCGCGGCGGACCTTGACAGTCGGCAGTGCGTCCCTTACTTACCCACGCCCCGAAATCAAGGGGACAAGGAGTGATCATGGCCAAGGCGAAGAGATACATCCCCGAAGGCCTGCAGTCGGTGACCGCGTCGCTCGTGATCGATGGCGCCGCCCAGGCGATCGACTGGTACAAGAAGGTTCTCGGAGCGAGCGAGCGCGGCAAGCGTCACCTCGGTCCGGACGGAAAGGTGATGCACAGCGAGGTGCAGGTCGGCTCGTCGGTACTCTTCATCAACGACGTGATGGGAGGTTCGCCGAGCGTATACCAGGACGGCCGCAAGCTGGGCGGCTCGCCGGTGGCCCTCACCGTCTATATCGAGGACGCCGACAACGTCTTCAGGAAGGCCTCCGAGAACGGCGCGAAAGTGACGATGCCGATCGGCGACCAGTTCTGGGGCGACCGCTGGGGGAGCTTCACCGATCCGTTCGGCCTCAACTGGAGCGTCGCGACGCATAAGGAAGACCTGACACCCGACGAGATGGAGAATCGGGCGCAGGACTTCTTCAGACAGATGGCGTCACAGCGGAGGTAACGCCAGCTCGGGCCGGGCGAGGGGTCTCGCCCGGGTCGCGCCGGCGAAACCGACGTCAAAGGTGACCTGCACCAATGACGTCGGGACTTCGCTCAGGGGTTATGCTGACGCCGATGGGTCGGCGGAGCGCCCGATGACTGAGATCTCCCGCCGCGCGCTGATACGGACTGCCGCGGCGGTTTCCTGCGCGAAGGCCTTGTCCGGGTGCGCCCGGCGCATCGATCCGGTCCGCGACGTCGCCGTCGGCGCCGCCGTCGACGGCGAGCTCGCCGTTTCACTCGCCGCCGCGCCCGAGCTCGAGCGAATCGGCGGCGCGATCGTGGCGCATCCGGCCGGCTCGCGCGACGTCTACCTGGTGGTGAACACCGGGACGGGATATTTCGCGCTGAACGCACGCTGTCCTCACGCCGGCTGCGAGGTCACCTGGGTCCCCGAGGACCGCGAGGCCGAATGTCCCTGTCACGGCTCGCGTTTCGCCGGCGACGGGACGGTGCTCAATCCGCCCGCCACTGCCGCCCTTCCGCGCTATCCCGCGGACTTGCCCGACGCGCGCGGGAACATCGTCGTCCACCTCTTCGCCGGCGACGGCGTCTTCAAGGAGCGGGTGGAGAACGGCCAGGTGCAGTTCCCGATCGCGGAATTCCCCGCGCTCGCTTCGGTGGGCGGGGCGATCCTCGGCCGGCCCGACGGGTTCCCCAGCCCGCTTCTGGTCACGCGCGTCGCCGCCACCGGGACCGACGCGGTCGCTGCGGTCTCCGCGATCTGCAGCCATCTCGGCTGCACGGTGTTGCCGCACACGTCCCCGTCGGGCTCGATTCTGCACTGCCCGTGCCACGGCTCGGAGTTCGACCTGACCGGCGCCTTCATCCAGGGGCCGGCGGCGGGCAATCCCCTGTTGCGTTTCGCCGCCTCGTTCGACGGCGCAACGGTGACGGTCTCGACCCAGCCGCGAGGCTGATCTACTGCGCGTGGAGCTGGCCGCGGATCTCGCCGCCCTTGTTCGCGGTGGTGTGGATGTTCACGTAAGCATTTCCTGCCTTCATCGCGTTGACCAGATCGTCCAGCGTGACCACCACCACCGGTGTGCTCTGCGGCTGGATGTCGCTCGAAGTGAACGACCCGTTGAACGTCCCGGATGCAGTCGTCGGCAAGCCGCTGAACGGCACCACGACGGGTCCGGCCACCGTCGACGACCCGACGTGAATGTGCGACGCGGTCGGCGGACCCGAGAGCCCGCTGTACGTCACCGTGTAATTCGCCGTCGCGCCATTCACGGTGACGGTGGCGGTGCCGGTCGCGGTAGAAGTCGTCGCGGGCACTTCGTTCGGCCCGGCGAGCGTGGCCGCGTAGTTGTTCGACGAGCTCGACCCACCGCAGGCAAACGACGCTGCGCAGCAAACGGCCATGGCCGTCATTCCAATCCGGATCATGCGGTCCCTGCCTTTCCTGGGTTCAAGGTGGTTTTCCTCGCGTGGCGGGCATCATCATGTGGTTCCCCGGCAATCAACCGTCGGATTTGGACATAGGTATTTCCAAAATGGACGGACGGTCGTACGCTGCTCCCCATGACCGGATTCCGATGGGCGACCGCGAGTCCGACCCCCGCCGAGCTGCGGATTTCCGACGTGCGAGCGCTTCTCGGCGTGGTGCGCCTTGGGTCGATCAACGCCGCGGCCCGCGGCACGCGCGCCAGTCCCTCGCAGCTCAGCAAGTCGATCGCCCGGCTGGAACGGGCGGTCGGCGTCAGGCTGCTCGCCCGCAGCGCCCAGGGCGTCGAGCTGACCGACGCCGGGCGGGAGCTGGCGCCGCGGTTCATCGACGTGCTCGACAGCGTCCAGGCGATCCGCACCGGCCGCTCGGAGTCGGCGCATCTCACGGTGGTCGCGCCTTCGTTCGTCAACCAGCAATTCCTGCCGGCGATCGTAACGGCGCTCCCCGGCATTGCCGTCGACAGCGTCGATGCGCCGCCCGGCGTACCGAGCGCCTATGCGAGCCGGCCGCTGTTCGACCTGGCGCTGACGCTCCGCGACGGACGATGGACGGACTCGTGGGCGCGGGCGACGGTCGGATCGTTCCGTCTCGGCCTCTTCGCTTCACCCCGGACTGCCTGGCGGCTGGGGAGTCCGCTGGGGCCGGAACGGCTCCGCGAGGAGACGTTCATCGGCCCCTTGTACAACAACGGCGACGAGCTCAGACCCGGCGACGACGGCTGCCCGCTGCCCGCGAGCGAGCGCACCTTCGGCCATCGCACGCAGACGTTCACGATGGCGCTCGCCCTGGCGGAGACCACTTCGCAGATCGTGTTCGGCCCGGTGATCGCCGCCACCGCGCACGTCGCGGCGGGAGCGCTGGTGGAGATCCCGGTCGAGGGCTGGAACGTCCGCGAACGGCTCTATCTCGACTGCCACCAGGAGCGCGTGAGCGCGCGCGTCCAGCGGGCGGTCCTGGTGGCGCTGCGGCGGCGGCTGCGCGCGCTGGGATCAGGACGCGCCGCGCGGCGATAGCACGCCTTGCGCGGGCGCGGGCATCGCAACGCGATCGGTCGGAGCCGCCGGCGCCGAAGCGCGGCCGCGCGAGAGATCCTCAAGCACCGCGTTGATCAGCGCGCCGGTCAGGAGGACCATCGCGGAGATCCACATCCACATCAGCATCACGACCGCGCCGCCGATCGCGCCGTACGTCTTGTTGTACTCGCCGAAGTGCAGGACGTAGAACGAGAATCCCCACGAAGCGATCATCCAGATGGCCACCGCCACGACCGATCCGGGCGTGAGGAGCCGGAATCGCCGCGGCACGTCGGGCAGGACCTGGTACAGCACCGCCCACACCAGTGCGATCAAGAGTCCCGCGACGGGCAGACGCAGCCACATCACCAAGAGCGCGACCGGGCCCCCCAAAGCGTGGGCGATGGGTCCCGCCGCGACGCCGACCAGTGCGGCGACGAGGATTGCCGCGCCGCCGCCGAGCGTAGTGAGGATCGCGAGACCGCGGGTCTTCCAGAACGGCCGCCGGTCCTCGACGTGGTGCAGGCCGTTGAGCGCGTCCATCAGCGAGACGATCCCGCCGGAAGCCGACCAGATCGCGCCCACGAATCCGACGGTGAGCAACCCGAAGCTCCGGCTGGCGTGGATGTCGCGGATCTGCTGGGCGATGATCCGGGTCGCATCCGCGGGCGCCACGCTGCCGATCTCGCGGATGAACTGCTCGACCTGGTGAGGTCGAAGGACGAGCCCCGTCAGGGTCACGAGAAAGAGCAGGAACGGAAAGAGCGCGAGCACGCCGAAGAACGTGACCGATCCGGCGACGTCCATCAGCTTGTCTTTGATGAAACGGTCCTTGAGCGCGAAGAAGAATTCCTTCCACGAGACTCCACGGGCCGGCGCGAGCATATGCTCAATATGAAGCGCGTTACCGTTCAATGCATCGTGCGCTTCCGGCAGTGCTTCAATAGTTGCGATCGGTCGGAATCGGCTTCTCGAGGCCAGCGTGCTCGCACTTCTCGCGGAGCTCGACGACCGTCTTCCAGGCGCGCTTCCGGTCGACGTTCGCCTCGAGCACGGCCTCCCGGTAATGGACGGCTTCCAGGCCGAGGACGATGACGCCCAGCACCAGCGCGGTCTCGAACAAAATGCGCTTCATGCCGCCGCTCGCCTTTGCGAAATCGTCGCCCATCTCCCTGGAAAGCTGAGTCAGGGGCGGAGCGCTTGCAATCCGTTCCAGCGCGTAGGCAGCCGAGCGCTTTCCTGCGCCTTTGGTCGGAGATCAGGGCAGCGTTCGCGCCACGCGGAAACCCATGATCGCGTCGCGGAACTCGGGCGGATTTCGCTCGCGCGTGGCGGGGCGGAGAAGCCACGACGGATAGAGCCACGTGCCGCCGCGGTCGACGCGCATGCAGCCCGGCGCCGGAGCGCTCGCATAAGTCTCGGTGTAGCAATCGTCGGTCCATTGCCAGACGTCGCCGGCCATGTCGTAAAGACCGAACGCATTGGCCGGCTTCGCGCCCACCGGCTGCGTCCGGCCGCCGGAATTGCCGACGAACCAGGCAAAGTCGGCGGCGCGATCGTCGTCGCCCCACCAGAACCGGCTCGTCGTCCCGGCGCGCGCGGCGTACTCCCATTCGGCTTCGCTGGGCAAGCGGTAGACGTTCGAGTGCAGCTTGCCGTTGAGCCAGGAGGCATACGCGCGCGCCTCGTGCCAGCTCACGCAAACCACCGGGTCGCGGTCGGTCTGCTCGAAGCCGGGATGCTGCCAGGTCCGATCGCGATCCTTGGTCCACTTGAAGCTGTCCTTGCCGCATCCGTCGTTCCGGGCGAGGCGCGTCTCCCGGGCGAACGCGGCGTATTCGGCGCGGGTCACGTCGTACCGCGCGAGAGCGAACGATCGCAGCGCGACCGCGTGCTGCGGCGCTTCGTCGGCGACGGCCCCCGCGCTCGCGCCGTGGGTGGCGGCCCAGCCCTGCTCCGCGGGCGTTGAGCCCATCATGAAGCGCCCGGCCGGGAGGACGACCATCTCGGGGCATTCCGCGCAGTCGCGAAAACCGGTCCCGGCGGTGAAGGTGTCGCGGATGGCGTCGAGCAGAGTCTCGGGCTCGTCGAACTGAATGTACTCCGAGCTGTTCCTGGTGAAGATCTGCCGGGCGTTCGTCGACAGGTCGAGCCATCGCGCCTGCGCCTGTTCGATCTGTCGCTCGTATTCGAGGTGCTTCGGATCGACGTTGGGCGTCGCGGGCAGATGGCCGACGGCGTGATTGCGAGTGGTCAGCACGCGGATGGGCCGGGAGCCCAACGAGACCCGGTGCTCGACGAGATACTTCTCGTCCCACGGCACCTGTTCCATCTCCGAGAGATACGCGTCGTACATCGCGACTTTCGTCTGGGCGAGCTCGAGCAGCTTCGCGTTCAACTCCGGCGACCAGGCCGCCTCGGGCAGACCGCGAAAGAACTGCTGGGCGCAGCTCCTCGCCGGCTGGCCCGGACGGGCCGGCTGCATCGGCAACGGCTTGCCGCCGGCGACCGCGTCGCGGCACTCGCGAAGCTGCTGGATGATCTTGACCTCGCCGCGGTGATCCTCTTCCTGCATCTCTTTCGGCTCGAGGTCCGTCGGGTCGGCGTCCTCCAGCACCATCCCCGCGACCTCCGGCATGTAGCGGTCCGCGAACGTCCGCACGCAGTCGCCGCCGAACGCGTGTCCCACGAGCAGGTACGGCCCCTCGATGCCGGCATTGTGCAGCGCGGCGTGCAGCTCGTCGGCGATGCGGACGCTCGTGCGCGGCATCGGACCGGGATCGCTGAACCCGGCGCCGGCGCGGTCGTAGCTGCAGACTCGGGTCCACTGCGCGATGCGAGGCTGCACCGTCGCCCACGCGGGCGACCAGTCTTCCCACCCGGACTCGAACACGACCGTCGGCGAGCCGCTGCCCGTGCAGTAGAGGTTCAACCGCGCGCCGTCGCCGGCGGGCACGAGCCGCCCGGGGCGGGCGTAGCGCGCGTCTGCCGGCTCAGCGACGGCAACGCCGTGGAGGGCGGACAGCAGGCAGGCCGTCAGGGCAATCGGCGACTTCATCGTCTGCACGCCTGAACGCCGGCCGCCGCGCAGCATTCCGCGCTCGACCGTGCGGCCACCCGCTGATGCCGATGAACGGGCGGTCGGGCACAGTCGCATCTCTGTGCGCAGCCTCCCGGAAGGACCTTATTCATGGAGGATGCGATGCAGCAGCAAGACGATGTGACGCGTCAGCAAGGCGGAGACGGCTCGGCAGTCGCCGATCAGGCCAGGGAGCTCGCGCGCGCGGGCACCGAGCAGGTCAAGCAGATCGGGCAGACCGCAAAGGACCGCGCCTTCCGCGAGATCGACGCGAAGCGCGAGCGTTTCGCAAGCGAGGTCGAAAAGCTCGCTGGAACGCTCGAGAGCCAGCGCGACGGCAGCGAAGGAGCGGGACCCATTCTCGACCTGGCCGCTTCCGCGGCACGGCGGCTGTCGACGGCGCTGAAGGACCGGTCGGCCGAGGAGCTCCTGCAGGGTGTCGCGAAGAATCCGGTGGCTATCCTCGCCGGCGCGTTTGCGCTCGGATTCGTCGCCACCCGCCTCTTCAAAGCGTAGGTCGCCATGGACTACGACACTCGAGACTTGTCACGCGGCGAGCTCAGGGAGGAGCCCACCGGCAAGCTCGTGCATGATTTCTTCGATGAATCGAAGCGCGTGGTGACCGAGGGGATGCGGCTTCTCCGCGCCGAGATCGAATCCGCCAAGCTCGAAATCCGGCAGGAAGTGAAGAAGATCGGGCCGGGAGCGGCCATGGGCGGAGCGGGAGGCGTCCTTCTCCATGCGGCAGTCCTGATGTTCGCGGTCACGCTCGCGGCGGCGCTTTCGCTGGCAATGCCGATCTGGCTCGCGTTCCTGATCACGGGCATCGCGCTCGCGATCGCCGGCGGGGCGCTGGTTCTGATCGCGCGAAACAAGCTTCGCACGGTCGAGCTGAAGCCGGCCGTGACCATTCACAAACTCGAGGAGGACCAGCAATGGGCGAAAGGACTGACGCAAAAAGCTCGATCGAATCTTCGACAAGACACATGACCAGGATCGCGCAGGAGTTGTCGCGGCGCGCCAGCCCGCGCTACATCGGCCAACAGGCCAAGGAGACGGCTTTGAACAAGACGCACCAGTGGAAAGAGCAGATCACGTCCAGTCCTTTGGCCCTCGGACTCATCGGCGGCGCGCTCGGCGCGGCGATCGGGGGCGCGCTCGCGAAGGCACGTCGCTCCGAAAGCGATTACCGCACTGACCTCAGGTATCGGCGCGTGCCTCGGTACGACGAGGATTTCGGCGGCGAGAACGAGACGAGCGGCGTCGGCGAGAGGCTCGCCGAGCGCGCCCAGGATTTGAAGGAAAGGGCCGGCGAGGTCGTCTCGAACGTTCGCGAGCACATCCCGTCTGCGTCCGACATCGGTGAAAAGGTCGACGAGAATCCGATGCTGGTCGCCCTCGGCGGGCTCGCGTTGGGCGCCGTCGCCGCGCTTCTGCTGCCGGTGACGAGGAAGGAGCGCGAGCTGCTCGATCCGGTCAAGCAGCGCGCCGGTGAGGCGATCGGGACGCTCGGCGAGAAGATCGGCGACACCGTCCAGCAGGCGAAAGACAAGATTGCCGGAGAGCAGAACGAGTCCTCGAAGGTTCCGGACTTTCCGCCGCAATCGTTCACACACTGACATACAACCTTGCGCCCGGACTCGAGTCGGCAGAGCTCGAGTCCGGGTTTGCTTTTCTCGCTCGCTCACCGCCCGCCTCCTTGGCGACGCATGTCATGACGTGTGAAGTTTTGTTTGCGCGCCCGCCGGCGCCGCTGCTTGTGGCTATGCTCCCCGCCAAGGAGGCACGCCGTGATCCGCGGGCGCAAGCTCGTCCTGCGCATCTATCTGATCGGGCTAGCGCAGATCGCGGCGCTCGCGGTGACGTTCGCCCTTGCGCGCGAGGCGCGCGAGCCGCCGGTCACACCGCGGGAGCAGGAGACGCGCTTTCTCGTCGACGAGATCGCGGCCGCGGCGCCCGACCGCGCGGCGCTCGAAGCGCGGTTGCGCGATCTGAAAGAGCGCGCGGGGATGACCGTGGAGCTGCGCGACCGATCGGGCGCGGTCGTCGCGTCGAGCGGGCCTGTGACCGGTCCGCGCGCGTTCACCATCGACTGGTCGGGCGGCGCCGCTTCGATCAAGATGCCGCCCTACCCGGCTCCGGCCGGCGGGCCGGTGTTCGCCATCGCCGCGGTTCTCGTCCTGGTCGGAATCTCCGCGGTCTTCATGGCGATGTGGCTGGGAAGGCCGCTCGCCTCGCTCTCGGCCGCCGCCAGGCGGTTCGGCGCGGGAGATCTCTCTGCACGCGCCGACCTTTCGCGCAGTGACGAGCTCGGAGACGTCGCCGAGGCCTTCAACGAGATGGCCGCGCGGATCGAAGACCTCGTACGCGGCCAGCGCGAGCTCCTCGCCAACGTCTCACACGAGCTGCGCACGCCGCTCGCGCGCATCCGCGTCGCCCTCGACCTCGCCGCCGAGGGAAGCGCGCAGGACGCGGCGGCATCGCTCTCGGGGATCGCGGGCGATCTGGGCGAGATCGAACGGCTGATTAACGACATCCTCACCAGCGCGCGCCTCGAGATCTCTTCGGCGGCGCCGCCGCTGCGCGTGGAGCGGACGCCCGCGAAAGACCTGATCGAGGCCTCGGTGGAGCGCTTCCGCGCGGCGCGGCCGGAGCGGTCCCTGCGCATCGAAGACGCGACGGCGGGAGCGCAGCTCGACGTCGATCGCATGCTGCTGCGGCGCGCCCTCGACAATCTGCTCGACAACGCCGCCAAGTATTCCGACGGTGCGATCGCCCTGAACGCAAGGGCGGAAGGCGGCAGCTTGACGCTCGAAGTTCGCGACGCCGGCGCCGGCATCTCGCCCGCGGATCAGAAGCGCCTCTTCTCACCGTTCTTCCGCGCTGACCGCAGCCGCGCTCGCAAGACAGGCGGGCTGGGGCTCGGCCTTCTGCTCGCCCGGCGGATCGTCGAGGCGCACCACGGCACGCTCGAGATCGCAAGCGCTCCGGGCGAGGGCACCATCGCGAAAATACGAGTCCCTACGGCAGGTTAGCCGTTCACATTCGCTAACACCGGGCTCACGGGCGATCCACACGGCGCTCCTACGCTTCAGGCAAGGAGAACGCCAATGCGAAAGACCCTTCTCGTTGCCCTTGCCGCCGTGTTCGCCTGCGCCCACGCGTCGGCCCCCGCCTACCGCAGCGAGACCGTCACGCGGGGTTCCGTGAGCCAGACGGTGAACGCGACCGGCGACGTCTCGGCCCTCGTCACAGTCAGCGTCGGCTCGCAGGTGTCCGGCATCGTCGACAAGCTCTTCGTCGACTTCAACAGCCCGGTCCACAAGGGACAGGTCCTCGCCACGCTGGACAAGCGCCTCTTCACGGCGGCGCTGGAG
>JAIVGS010000158.1 GCA_020201435.1 Myxococcales bacterium | reverse complement strand
ATGTCGCTCAACGGAACGAAGCAGGCCGGCAAGACGGGCGTCGTGTTCGCCGCCCCCGGCGGCGGGCCGGCGGCGCTGAAGTTCGAGAAGTACGACGCCGGCACGTTCGTCTTCGGTACGCTCGGACGCGCCGAGCCGCCGGCGAAGACGCCGATCGCGCGCGCGCCGGTTGGGGCCCAGCAGGCCGCGCCGCCCGAGGTCGAGCTGCGCGACGCAGAGGGCGAGCCGCTGAAGGATTCGATCGTCTACGACCGCTCGATGATCGCCTGGGGAAAGTAGAAGGGGGCGACGATGCCGAAGATCACCAGGAACGAAGACTTCTACTCTCTCTGCGCAAAGAACGGCTACGACGCGTGGGCGGTGTGGAACTCGAAGAGCTACTTCCCCGAGGAGATCCGCAAGGCGCGCAAGGACCCCGCGTACCTCACGCCGCAGGACGAGTGGCAGTGGCCGCCGAAGCAGCCCGCCGAGCCGGCGCCGACCGGCGGCAAGGTGACCGCCTTCCTGCGGCCGCAGCCAAAGGTGATCGACGTCTACCTCGGCTTCATGGACGAGGAGGTCAACGCGCGGCTCAAGGTCCTCCTCGAGAAGGAGTGCAACGAGCCGGACGCGAAGAAGCGCCGGCCGGTGCTCTTGATCGAGCGCGGCCGGGTGAGCCCGGGCGACTTCGTCCTGGAGTGGCCGATCGACAACTACCCGGAGAAAGCGCGCTCGCTGACGGTCACGCAAGTCTCCTCGAAAGGCGAGGTGCAGCGGATGGCGAGCGTCGACGGGATGTCCGACTCCGCCGAGTCGCCCGACGCGATCCTCGCCCGCATGCTCGCGCTCTCGATGGAACAGGACGTGCCGGCCGAGATCGCGTCGTCGTTCCGCAAGGGCGACAAGGCGAAGCGCTACGTCGACCTGCTCTCGCTTTTGCAGGCGCGCCGCGCGTTCTGGAAGGAGGTCAACGGCAAGAAGGTGCAGATCTTCCCCACCAAGGTCGCGCTGCCGACGAACGAGGCGGGGGCGGCGTGGCTGACGGTGGTCCGCTTCGGCGTCGGCGACGATCGCAACGCGCCGATCGTCGTGATGCGCACGCCCGAGATGGGCCTGCAGCCGTCGCTGATGGGGCCCTACGTCGCGTTCCTCTTCAAGGCCATCGCCGCGATGGCCGATCAACTGGCGGTGGTCCAGGCCGATCGCTGGCGGAAGATCGCCAACCCGATCGGCGAGGACCGCACCGCGACATTGAAACGGACGCTGGGCTGGCCGATCCGCGTCTGCCAGTTCGGGGCGCAGGGCAGCACCAGCCCTCGCAAGGAGTACACGCCGGGGCAGGTGCTGCCCGTGGTGGCGGCGCTCTTCGTCGGCGTCGACATCAACACCTTCATCGAAGTGAAATCCGGCGGCGAGGGCGTCGGCATCACCAAGGGCAACCGCGGCGACGACCCGCAGGAGCGCTGGTCGGGCGGCACTCCCGACATGGCCACGCTCAAGAAATGGGAGGCGGCGCAGACCACGACCGGCGTCGCCGGCGTCGTCATCCTGATCACGCCCTCTCGCGTCTTCGAGTTCTACCGGAAGAAGGTCGACGAGGGGCCGCTGGCCGACCGGATCGAGACCGCCGAGACCAACGCCCGCAAGTTCCTCTACGCCGCCGGCGACAACCCGCCGCTCGTCTCGACCGCGACCGTGACCGAGGCCAAGGGCCATCCGATGCTGGCGCTGGAGAAAGAGGCCACCAAGGACGCGAAGAACCTGAAGGAGCTGATCGCCGCGCTCGGCACCGCCTCGCTCAAGCTGTTCGACACCGACAAGCCGGCGGCGGTGACGATGACCTCGTCGTTCTTCGGCGGCGAGCCGGACAAGCAGGCCTGCAACAAGCTCGGCATCCCGTCGGTGGGTATGGAAGACGCCCACATCCTGCGCGTCCTGCAGACGGCGGGCGCGCGCGGCGCCGACAAGGACTCGGACTACCCGCTCTTGATGAACTGGCGGATCGACCGGATCAACTGCGACCCGTTCCAGATTCCCCACGACGTCGAAGAGGACTTCAAGAACTACATCAAGGCGCAACCGGTCACGAAGGCCGACTACGTCGAGATCTGCGAGTGGGGCCTCACCGGCACGCTCGGCCCGAAGACGCCGCCGTGCGCGCACTGGGGCTTTCCCGAATTTCTGAAAGACCGCGCGCACGGCCTCTTCTACAAGTTCGTCGACCGCGAGCGGCAGCGGTCGTTCGTGCCCAACCCGCTGTTCGTCGAGATCGCCACCGACTTCGTCAAGGAGCTCAAGGACGACCCGGCGAAGGCGATCACCGGCTCGGCGCTGCCGGACAAGGTCAAGGAGGCAATTAAGGCGAAGGCCGGCGAGGTCTTCGCGGAATACCGGAGCACGTCGCGCAACGCCGAAAAAGGCCAACGGCTGCTCGGCGAGCTGATGGATCTGGTCATCGCCCAGGCGAGCTTCGGCATTCCCCGGAGCACCTTCCTCAAGGTCTCGATCGACGGGCCGGTGCCGAACCAGGAAGTCCTCGTCGAGGTCGAAGGCGCGCAAGGCGACGTCCGCATCGACAACGGCGCGAAAGTCGTCCCCGCGGGAAGCTGCAAGGTGAAGCTCAAGGGCGCCGGCGAGTTCGTGTCAGGCCCCGGCGTGGTCACGCTCGGGAACTACAAGGTCAAGGTCGAGTACACGGAGAACACGCGGATGAAGACCTGGCTGCGTCCGGGCAAGTGGGACTCGTCGGCGAACAAGATCGCCAGGTCCGCCACCGTCGAGGACCTGGAGGCGAAGGGCGAGCACTTCGACGGCGCCGCGATCGACCGCGCGTTCTACAAGTCGTGCAACCTGATGGCGCTCCAGTCGCTGGCCGAAACCAACCTTCTCTGAGGAAAAACGCATGGGCGACGTCGTCATCGACATCCGCAGCCTCAAGCGCGAGGTGAACGCCGAGCACAAGAAGAGCGGCGTCTCCGCCGGCATGCAGAAGATCGAGCACGTGGTGGTCTTGATGCTCGAGAACCGCGGCTTCGATCACTTCATGGGCATGCTCTACCGGCCCGACCAGTTCGACGGGCTGAACCACGTCCCGTGCAAGCCGAAGGAGCGCAAGGAGAAGCTCCGGCTCGCGCTCAAGCCGAACGAGAAGGACCGGCACGAGGAGCTGTCGATGTTCGAGGGCCTCTCGGGCATGAGCGAGGAGCAGCTCAAGGCGCTGGCCAACCCGTTCGACTTCAGCAAGTACGACTTCCCCGGCCGCGCCTACGGCCGCGACCCGTTCAAGATCGTCGGCGCCGACGTCAAGGGTACCGTCCCGCTGCGGATCGGCGCCCGCGCCGCCAACGTGCCGTCGGTCAACCCGCACGAGGACTTCGTCCACATCTTCGAGGACATGTATTACGGCACCGGCACCGACGACAGCTTCAAGATCCCGAAACTATTCGAGAAAATGAAGAGGCGCGCGGACCGCGACAAGCTCATCAAGAAGGACGGCCAGTACCGCGTGCCGGGCATGAAGGGGTTCGTGCAGAACTTCGGCGACGGCATCTCCCACCACACCCACAAGCACGAGACGACCCGCGACGTCCTCGACCAGATCCTCGACATCTACACGCCCGACCAGCTCCCGATGATGAGCTTCCTCGCCCGGCATTACGCGGTGAGCGACCTCTGGTTCTGCTCGGTGCCGAGCCAGACCAACACCAACCGCGCCTTCTGGACCTCGGGGTCCGCGCGCGGCCTGGTCACGAACAACTTCTACGACCCGTTCTGGAAGACGCCCAAGGACACCCACTCCGACCAGCTGCCGGCCGACGACGGGGAGAAGACCTGCCGGACGCTGTTCGACGCGCTCGAGGAGAACGGGGTGAGCTGGCGGTACTACTCCTCGATGAACTACCCGTTCGGCTCGTACCTTTACTTCTCGCTGATGTACCCACAGTTCGCCGATAGCAAATACTCCAAGAATGTCCCGATGATCGCGCAGTTCTTCAAGGACGCGCAGAAGGGCCAGCTGCCGGCGGTGTCGTACATCGAGCCGCGCTGGGGCGGCGGCCCGGCCTGGAGCTACGTCCGGCAGGAGATGATCCCGCGCGCAGTGGGGAACGAGTTCCATCCCGTCGCCGACACCATCTGCGGCGAGCTGTTCGTCAAACAGGTCTACGACGCGATCTCGCAGAGCCCGAACTGGAACAGCACGCTGCTGGTGATCACGTTCGACGAAAACGGCGGCACCTACGATCACCTGCCGCCGTGGCCGGCACTGCCCACCGGCCGCGACTACGCGCCCCGCATCGGCCAGGGAAAGGTGCAGTACGGCGCTACGCTGACCTCGCCGCTTCGGGTGCTGGCGAGCGGCGCCGACGTGGGCGGCGACGTCTTCGTCGACAAGTTCGCCGACGAGTGGGAAAAAGGGGAGTCGGCGGCGCGCACCATCGCGCAGGCGGCCGGCGCGACCGGCGCCGGCTCGGGAAGCCAGTTCGGATTCGGATTCGACGTCTACGGCGTCCGCGTGCCGACGCTCTTGATCTCTCCGCTCATCCGGCCCAACACCATCTTCCGCTCGCCGACCCAAGTGCCGTTCGACCACACCTCGATCATCTCGACGATCCTGAAGTGGAAGGG
>JAIVGS010000223.1 GCA_020201435.1 Myxococcales bacterium | reverse complement strand
CGCGCGCCCACGCCGCCTTCTGCTGAGTCGGACGCCGCGGGCGGGACGACAGCGTTGCCGGCTTGGTAGCAAAATGCTACCTTTAGCCATGGCCCAGCCAGTGAAAGTGTCCAACGAACTCCTCCTCGACGCGCGGCTCGCGGGCGAGGCGGCAGAGAGGTCGATCGCCGGCCAGATCGAGTACTGGGCGAAGCTGGGGCGTGCGGTTGAATTGCACCTCCGTGCGGCCGAAGCAGTGCGGCTGAAGCGCGAAGGTCAAGCACGCCCGCTGTCGCTATTGCTGGCGACGGTCGGGACGGAACCGGGTCGAAAGCGGCTCGCGAAGTATCTTGCTGGACGGCCATTCCCGCACTTCGAGGCGGCGCCCGGGGGGAGATTCGTGGTCAAGGTCGACCAGGACGGCACGCGAACGTTGGGACGCTTCGTGAAACGCGAGTTCCGGCCGACCAAGTGACGTCACCGTTCGACGCCCGGCCAATCATCGTCGCCATCGCGGGTCCGAACGGAGCAGGTAAGTCGACGTTCCTTGAGGCGCACCTCGCGTCGGCCGGTCTGCTCTTCCTGAACGCGGACGACCTTGCCAGAGAACTCAAAGTCGACGCAGCCACGGCGGCGGAACTGGCCAATCGGCTCCGCGTCGAGCTGGTCGAGCAGCGCGAAACCTTCGTCTTCGAAACCGTCCTGTCCGATCCGGTCGGGGACAAGGTCGACTTTCTCGCGAAAGCCGCCGCTGCGGGATACACGGTAGTCATGGTGTTCATCGGAATCGACGACGCGGGGATCTCCGAGCAGCGCGTCGCGATACGCGTCCTGCAGGGCGGACATGATGTGCCAACCGAGAAGTTGTCGACGCGTTTCCCGCGCACGATGAAAAATCTTGTGTCAGCGATTCAGAAGCTGCCTCACGTGCTCGTGTTCGACAACAGCGACCTCGCGAATCCGTTTCGGAAAGTCGCCGAGTTCCGGGGCGGCAAGCCTGTGTCGCTGAACGAGCCAATTCCGCGCTGGGTTCCGGTCAAGAGGAAGAAGCGTGGGCGTGGCGGTGGCCGGCGATGAACGACTCGACGCCCCACCGGGGCTGCTCGAAGCGCGCCCAGGATTCGGAAGAGTGTGCACGAGCGTTGCCGCCCACGAAGGTGTGAGGTGGATCGAGCGTATACGTGCCCGGCGCCGCACTTCAGCCGGAGCTGGTCGCATCCGACGTTGGTCTCATGCAGAACGAGTGTGACGCAAGAAGTTCAGGTGTTTCCCGGATGGCGCGTCGGGTGAACAAAGGCTTAGGACGGATTCGAGAGGCGCTGCGGAGGTCGTCGATCCTGGATTTGCTGACATTCGAGATGCGCGGCCAACGCTGTGCATTGCTCGCCTCCGAAGTATTGGAGGTTCAGCAGGCTGTGGCCACGACGGCGCTGCCCCGCGCCCCGGCGATCGTCGAAGGAGTGGTCAATCTGCGCGGTACGCTCGTTCCGGTCCTCGACATCCGGGCGAGGCTCGGGTTTCCACCGGAGCCCCTGGACGTTTCGAACCATCTGGTCTTCGCCCGGCTGCCCCGAAAAAGCGGTCGGGCGCAAACGGTCGCGATCCGCGTCGACCGCGCCCTCGACCTGGTGAGAGTAGCCGGCGAGCAGATCGAGGATCCCCGGCCGATCGTGGGTGCCGTGCAGGCCGCAGGGGTCGCCAAGCTCGCTGACGGCCTGGTGGTCATCCACGACCTGCGGACCTTCCTCTCCTTCGAGGACGCGCAGCAGCTCGATCAGGCGCTGCTCGTGGCGGAACATTGAGTCAGCACGCGCTCGACGCCATCGAGCCGGTCGCCGCCCTCCTCGCGAGGCGGACCGGGTTGGTCTTCCCGGAGAGTCGCCGCGAGGCGCTGGCGGCCGCGGTTGCGCGGGCGCTCTCCCGGACGCGCTCGCACACGGCGGACGAGCTCGTCGCGCGGTTGGAGAAAGCCCCGGCAGCCCTCGAGGAGCTGGTCGCGGAGCTGACCGTCACCGAGAGTTATTTCTTCCGCGCTCCCGAGCAGTTCGAGGTCTTGCGGCGCGACGTCCTGCCCGAGATCCTGCGACGCTGCGGCCCTGATCACCGCCTGAGGTTCCTCAGCGTTGCCTGCGCCGCGGGAGAGGAGCCGTATTCGCTCGCCATCCTTCTCGAAGAGGAGGGACTCGGCGGCAGGTCGACGATCATCGGAGCGGACATCTCGCGTCCGTCGCTCGCGCGGGCCGCCCAGGCCAGCTACGGAAAATGGTCGCTGCGCGGCACCGACGAAGCCCGTCGTTCGCGCTACTTCCGGCGCGCAGGATCGCGTTTTGAACTGCTGCCCCGCTTTCGCGAGCGCGTCGAGCTCACCTGGCTCAACCTCGCGGAGGATTTCCATCCCTCGCACGCGACCGGGATCGTCGGCTTCGACGTCATCTTCTGCCGAAATGCGCTGATCTATTTCGACGCCAGGAGCATCGCCGGCGTTTCGGCGCGCCTGTTCGCCTCGCTGGCAGAAGGGGGTTGGCTGTTCACCGGCGCCTCCGACCCTCCGCTCGCCGACCATGCGCCGTTCGAGACGATCTCGACGTCGGCTGGAATCGTCTATCGCCGCGCCGGGAGGACGGTTGCAGCGGAGGCGGCTCCGGCGCCCGAACCGTTGCCGCCGTCAGCCCGCGAGAGCCGTTCCTCCTCGGCCCTTCCTCCGCGGCCGCCGCCGGTCGACGATGGAGGTGCCGGCGGCGCCGCCGCCCGAATCCGCGCCCTTGCCGACGCCGGCCGGATGACGGAAGCGATCGCCGCGGCCGCCGACCACGGGCGCCGCTATCCGGCCTGGAGCGACATCCACTTCCTGCACGCGATCTTGCTCGCGGAGACGGGCCGCGATCGCGAGGCCGCCGATCTGTTCCGCCGCGCCCTCTATTTCGACGGGCAGCTCGCGGCGGCGGCGCTGGCGTTGGGATTTTCGCTGCGGCGCCTGGGCGACGCGCAGGGAGCGAGGCGCGCGTTCGGACAGGCGCGCGCCCTGCTCGCCGGCCGTCCCGCGGACGAACCGGTGCGGCTCGGTGACGGCGAGACTGCCGGCCGGCTCCGGATGACCATCGACGTGCAGATCCGACTCCTGGAAGGAGTTCCAGATGACCGTTCCCACGAGAAGCGATCGCCCTGATCCGGAGCAAGCCGGCAGGATCCTCGAGGAGCGCGCGCGGATCCTGGCGCGGCCGGCGGCGGAGAAGTCCCACGCGGATCAGCTCGAGCTGCTGGTCTTCACTCTCTCGGGCGAGTCCTACGCCCTGGAAGCGCGTTCGGTGCGCGAGGTGACGGCGCTCGCCGACTTCACCCCGGTGCCCGGCGCTTCGCGGCATCTCCTCGGCATCACCAACTTGCGCGGGGAGATCCTGCCGGTCTTCGATCTGCGCGGCCTCACCGGCCTCGAGCCGACCGGGGTCACCGACCTCTCCCGCTTGGTGGTCCTCGGCGAGGATCGCGACGAGCTGGGGCTCCTCGCCGATCACGTCGGCGAGGTGCGCGCGGTGGCGCCGGGAGAGATCTTCGATCCGCCCGAGACGCTCAGCGCGGCCGGCCGCGGTCTGCTGCGCGGCGTCACCAGGGATGCGGTGATGGTGCTCGACGCAGGCGCGGTTCTCCGCGACCCGCGTCTCTCGGGCGCCGAAAACAGGAGCGTGAAATGACGATCGGACGGAAGCTCGTGGCCGGGTTCGGCGTGGCGCTGCTCTTTCCGCTGATCATCGGCGCAATCGCCTACCGCGCCACCGACCGGCTCCTGGAGAGCAGGGCGCCGATCGTCCACACCTACGAGGTCCTGCAGGAGCTCGACAACGTCTTGATCGCGGTGCTCAACTGCGAGACCGGCGAGCGCGGCTTCCTCCTCACCGGCAACGATCGTTATCTCGAACCGTACGAGAACGGGCTCGGTGCGGTGGGCAAGGCGCTCGAGCAGGTGACCAACCTCACGGCGGACAATCCGCGCCAGCAGGCGCGGATCAAGTCGCTGGCGGCCCCGGTCAAGACGAGGCTCGATCTGCTCAACGAGGCGATCCGGCTGCGCCGCGAGAAGGGCGCCGAAGCCGCGCTCACGGTGGTGCGCGGCGGCGAGGGGAAGAAGCTCATCGACGAGATCCGCGGAACCATCGACGACATGAACCGCGAGGAGCTCACGCTTCTCGACCGGCGCGACGCGGAAGCCCAACGGGAGGCGAAGCTGACGTTCATGAGCATCCTCATCAGCACCGTGCTCGCTTTCGTCCTCGTCGGCGGGATCGCCTTCTGGACCTCGCGCAGCATCACCGCGCCGGTGCGGGCGGCAGTGGAATCGCTGGCGTCGGCGGCGGCCGAGATCCTGGCGGCGACGACCCAGCAGTCGAGCGGCGCGGCCGAGTCGGCCGCGTCGGTGACCGAGACCATGGCAACCGTCGACGAGGTCACCCAGACCGCCGATCAGGCCGCACAGCGCGCGAAGGCGGTTGCCGACTCCGCGAAGCGCGCCGCGGACACGAGCCGGGCAGGAAAGAAGGCCGTCGAGGACTCGATCGCCGGGATGACCTCGGTGAAGGAGCAGGTGGAGTCGGTCGCGGAGCGGATGCTGGCCCTCGCCGAGCAGGGGCAGGGCATCGGCGAGGTGACCGCCACCGTCACCGACTTCGCCGAGCAGACCAACCTGCTCGCGCTCAACGCGGCCATCGAAGCGGCGCGGGCCGGCGAGCAGGGAAGGGGATTCGCGGTTGTCGCCGGGGAAGTGAAGAACCTTGCCGACCAGTCGAAGAAGGCCACCGCCCGGGTCCGTGAGATGCTCGGCGAGATCGAGAAGGCAACGAGCAGCGCGGTCGTCGCCACCGAGCAAGGCACCAGGAGCGTCGGCGAGGGCTTCAAGCTGGTGGAGCAGGCCGGTGAGACCATCAGCTCGCTCGCGGAGACGATCGCCGAGGCTTCGCAGGCGGCGCAGCAGATCGCCGCCTCCGCCGGTCAGCAGGCGGTGGGCATGAACCAGATCAGCCAGGCCATCCGCAGCATCGACATCGTCACCAAGCAGACGCTCGCGTCGACGCGGCAGGCCGAGCAGGCTGCCCGGGAGCTCAACCAGCTGGGAGCGAGGCTGAAAGCTCTCGTGGTAGGCAACTCGGCCTGAACATGGACAAGGACAAGCTGGCCAGGCGGCTCCTCGCGACCTTCCAGGAAGAGCTCGGGGAGCACGTCGGCGCCCTCAACGAGAACCTCCTCGCGCTGGAAAAGGATCCGGCCGGACCGGAGTCGCCTGCACGGGTCAAATCGCTGTTCCGCGCGGCGCACAGCCTGAAGGGCGCAGCGCGCTCGGTTTCGATCAGGCCGATCGAGGAAATGTGCCACCACATGGAGGAGGTGTTGCGCGCCGTCCAGGGCGGCGTCGTAACCGTCGAGAAGGAGATCTTCGCGATCCTGTTCGCCGCGGCGGATGCGCTCGACGACGCGAGGAAGCGGCTTGCGGGGGGGCAGGATCTGGCGGCAGGCCCGCTGGACGAGCTTTCCCCGCGGCTTGCCGCGCTCGCTGCGAGGCAGGCAAAGACGCCTGCCCCGCAGCCGCCGGTCCCGTCCGGGCGTTCCTCCATTCTTCTCTCTGCTCCGCCGGGCGAGGCCGTGGAAACCGGGGCCGCCGTTGCCGAGGGAATCGTGCGGGTCGCGGCGCCGAAGCTCGACTTGCTGCTGGCGCGGAGCGGCGAGCTGCTCGTCGCGCAGGGCCGGCTGGAGCGGGCGGAGGCGAGGGTTGCCGCGATCGGCGACACGCTCGCGCAGGTCGGCCGCGAGTTGAAACACCGCCGCCAGGATCAGCGCCTGGAAAGCGGAAGCGCGGGCAGGAGCGCGCGCGCGGAGCTGGAAGCGAAGTTCGGCGAGGCCCGCGCCGCGGTCGACCGCCTGGGAATCACGCTGCGCGACGATCGCCGCGCGATCGTGCGGGCGGCTTCGCTGATGGACGAGGCGGTACGCCGCATGCGGCTCCTGCCTTTCGCGGAGGCCTGCCAGGCGCTGGAGCGGGCGGTCCGGGATCTGGCGAAGGCCAAGGAAACGGAAGTCGAGCTCGTCGTCGAAGGTGCGTCGATCGAAATCGACCGCTCCATTCTCGAGGGACTGCGGGATCCCCTCCGGGCCCTCGTCCGCAACGCCGTCGACCATGGCATCGAGACGCCCGCGCGGCGCCGCGCCGCCGGCAAGCCGGAGCAAGGCCGCGTGGTGGTAGCGGCCGCGATGCGTGGATCGAGCATCGAGGTCTCGGTCGCGGACGACGGCTCTGGAGTCGACCTCGCAGCGGTCCGAGCGAGAGCGAGGCAGCGCGGGCTTCCTCTACCGCACGAGGATCGGGACTGCTTCGCGCTGCTGTTCGAGCCTGGGTTCTCGACGGCGGAACAGGTGACGGAGATCTCCGGCCGCGGCGTGGGCCTCGACATCGTCAAGACCAGCGCCGAGGCGCTGCACGGAAGGGTCGAGCTCATCTCCGAGCCGGGGCGCGGCACGAGGGTCATCCTCACGCTCCCCGCCACCCTCACCACCATCCGGGCGCTTCTGCTCGCAGCCGCCGGCGAGACTTTCGCCGTCCCCGCCGCGAGCGTGCTGCGACTGCTGCGGATCGATTCCACCGGGATCAGATCGGCAGGCGGACGCGAAGTGGTACCGGACGGCGAAGGCCCGCCGATACCCATCGTTCCATTGGCCAGTGTGCTCGGCCTGCGCGGCGGAACGGGGCCGGCGACACGGAAGGTCACGGCCGTCGTGGTCGGCGCCCCGGCACGGGTGGCGTTCGCGGTCGACGAGCTGATCGCCGAGCGCGAGATCCTGGTGAAAGCGCTCGGACCGCGAATCGGGCAGGTCGGTCACGTCGCCGGCGCGACGATCCTCGAGACCGGGCGCGTGGCGCTGATCCTCAATGTCGCCGAGTTGGTGCGGACAGCCATGGAGCGCCCCGGCGAGGCCGCGCTGGCGGCGGGCCAGGCCGTTCCGCAAGCGCGGAAGCGGATCATCCTCGCCGACGACTCGGTCACGACCCGCAATTTGGAGCGGTCGATCCTCGAGTCCGCCGGGTACGAGGTGCTGATCGCGGTCGACGGCGAGCAGGCCTGGCGCCTGCTGCTGGATCGCGGCGCGGATCTATTGGTCAGCGACGTCGACATGCCGCGCATGGGTGGGATCTCGCTCTGCAAGGCGGTCCGGGCCTCGAAGCGCTTCCGCGACCTGCCGGTGGTGCTGGTCACGGGGCTGGAGAGCGAAGAAGATCGGGCGCGCGGCGGCGAGGCCGGCGCCGACGCCTACATCGTTAAGTCCTCGTTCGATCAGCGCGACCTGCTCTCGACGATCTCGTCGCTCCTCGGCGGTGGCGCGTGATCCGCGTCCTGGTGGTGGAGGACTCGAGCACCGCGCGCGAGTTGCTGGTCGGCATTCTCGCGACCCAGCCCCAGGACTTCACCGTCATCGGCGAGGCGACGAACGGCGCCGAAGGCGTGGAGATGACCCGACGGCTGCGGCCCGACGTGGTGACGATGGACATCCGCATGCCGCTGCTCGACGGCCTGGAAGCGACGCGGCAGATCATGGCGAATACCCCGACGCCGGTGGTGGTGGTCTCGAGCATCGGCAACCTCGACGTCGAGAACAGCATGGAGGCGCTCCGCGCGGGAGCGCTCGCCGTGATCGAGAAGCCGGCCGGACCGGCGACGGCGGGATTCGAGGATCGCTGCCGAACGCTGCTCCAGACGGTCAAGCTGATGGCGCGCGTGAAGGTGGTGCGGCACTACGGTGGGCGGCCGGCGGCTCATCCTGCGGCGCCGCTCCTCCGTGGGCGGGATGTCCCGGATGGGCGCGTGCGGGCGGTCGCGATCGCGACGTCGACGGGTGGGCCCGCGGCCCTTCAGACCATCTTCTCACAGCTCCCGCGTGATTTTCCGGTCCCCATTCTCATCGTGCAACACATCGCCACGGGTTTCGTCAGCGGGCTCGCCTCGTGGTTGTCGGCGTCCGGAAAAACCCGGGTCAAGGTCGCGGAGGCGAACGAACCGCTCGCGCCCGGCACTGCGTACCTTGCCCCGGATGACCTTCAGCTCGGGCTGACCAGCCACGGCCGCATCGTCGTCGCGCCGGAGCCGAAGATCGGAGGCTTCCGGCCCTCCGCTTCGTTTCTCTTCGATTCCGCGGCCCAGGCGCTGGGGAGAGGAGCGCTTGCGGTCATGCTGACCGGGATGGGCCGCGACGGGGTCGAGGGATTGCGGCGGCTGAAGGCCTCCGGCGGCCGCATCGTCGTGCAGGACGAAGGGAGCTCGGTGGTCTTCGGCATGCCCGGCGCGGCGATCGAGGCCGGGCTGGCCGACGAAGTCGTGGCGCTCGACGACATTGCCGGGCGCCTGATGGCGCTGGTGACGGGCTGAGGGAGAAGAAGATGGCAACGCGCGTACTCGGGATCGACGACAGCCCGACCCAGGCGGAGAGACTCCAGCTGATCCTCGAGGAGGGCGGCTACGAGGTGGAGATCGCCCGGAACGGCGAGGAGGGCCTTGGCGTGCTCTCCAAGCGGAAGTTCGACCTGCTCATCACCGACGTGGTGATGCCGGGGATGGATGGCTTCGAGCTGTGCCGGCGGGTGAAGGCCAACGCCCTGCAAGGCGGCATCCCGGTGATCCTGCTGACCACGCTCTCCGATCCGAGCGACATCATCCGCGGGCTCGAGTGCGGCGCCGACAATTTTCTCAACAAACCGTACGAGGCGAATTATCTCCTTACGCGCGTCGCGACGCTGCTCGAGAACCGGCGGTTGCGCGCTTCCAACCTCTCGCTCGGCGCCGAGATCCTGTTCCGCGGGAAGCGCTTCGTGATCAACGCGGAACGCGAGCAGATCCTGGATCTGCTGATTTCGACTTTCGAAGACGCGGTGCTGAAGAACTCCGAGCTGCAGGAGCGCGAGCGCGACCTGGCCCTCGCGCACGAGCGGCTGGAGGAGCGGAATCAGAGTCTGCTTCAGCGGGGACAGGAGCTGACGAACAAGAACCTCGCACTCGAACGCGCGACGCAGGCGAAGTCGGACTTCCTCGCCGGCATGAGCCACGAGCTGCGCACTCCGCTCAACGCGATCATCGGCTTCTCCGAGCTGCTGGCGGAGGAGACTGCCGGCCCGCTCGCGCCGCTTCAGAAGGAGTACGTCGGCCTGGTCGTGGGAGCGGGAAAGCACCTTCTCTCGCTGATCAACGACGTCCTCGATCTGTCGAAGATCGAGGCCGGCCGCATCGAGATCAGGCGTGAGTCCTCGGATTGGCGAGCTCTGGTGCAGGCGGTCCGGGAGACGGTTTCACCGCTCGCGGCGAAGAAGCGGATCGAGCTCACCACCGAAGTGGCTGACGACGTGCCGACGATGCAGCTCGATCCGATGCGGGTGAAGCAAATCCTTTACAACCTGCTCTCGAACGCGATCAAGTTCACGCCGGAGGCGGGGCGCGTCTCGCTCGAGGTCCGCTTCAGCGCCGATCGAGTGGCGGTCTCGGTCGAGGACAGCGGCCCCGGCATCGATGCGGAGGATCTGCCCAGGCTCTTCCAGGTGTTCGAGCAACTCGAGGCCGGCAGGAGCAAGCCCGAGGGGACCGGCCTGGGGCTCGCGCTCACCAGGCAGCTGGTCGAGTTGCACGGCGGCGAAATCCACGTCGAGAGCGAGGCGGGAAAGGGA
The DNA here is from genome assembly GCA_020201435.1 of Myxococcales bacterium. Classification (GTDB taxonomy): domain Bacteria; phylum Myxococcota; class Myxococcia; order Myxococcales; family 40CM-4-68-19; genus 40CM-4-68-19. Next base: position 6,956 of record JAIVGS010000223.1, on the reverse strand, counting down.
AGTCGCTTTTGGTTCAGCATTCCGCTCGCGGGCAAGCGATCGCCGGCGCCCACCCCGATGCGGCCGGTCCAGAGCGAGCGCGCCGTCGGGCCGCGCCCTCAAGTCCTGATCATCGAGGATGATCCTGCGGCGGCGGAGCTGATCGCCGCGGAGCTTCGCGAGGCCGGCTACGGCATCACCATCTCGGACCAGCACCATGCGCTCGAGAAAGCCGAATCCCTCGATCTCTACGCGATCACACTCGACCTGCTGATGCCGGGCGTGGAGGGATTCGCGATCCTCGGACGCCTCAAGCGGTCCCGACTGGCACGGCGGGTTCCGGTGGTGGTGGTCTCGGTCGTCGACGAAGGCGCGCAGGCCCGCCTCCTCGGGGCAGCCGATGCGCTGGTCAAGCCGGTCCCGAAGGGGAAGCTGATCGAGGCCATCGAGGGGGCGCGGCGGGCGGCCGGGCTCACGCCGCTGCCCCGGATTCTGATGTTGGGAGCGGACCCCACGCCATACCTTCAGGCACTGGCGCCGCTCGCCGGTGCTTGCCAGGTGTTCCCGATGAGGCGGCTGGAGCCGGGCGTGTTCGTCTTCAAGCACACACCACCCGATCTCGCCATCGCCATCTCGAACGGGCCCGCCATCCGCGATGAGATCATGACCGCCCTGTCGGCGCCGCCACTCGCGAACACGCCGGTCATCTTCGTCGGCGAGCGGACCGCGGCGCCACAGTCGCTGCTCGCCCGCATGACCGAGGTCGTCGAGCCACCGGAAGCCGAAGCGAAACTCGCCTCGGTCGTGCAAGCCACGCTCGCCGGACGGCTCGGGCCGGCAGCCAACCTTCCCGACCGCGGGGCGTTGATCGCCAGGATCGAGGAGATCGCCGCCCGGACCCGTGGAGATCTCGCCGGGGTCGTTCTGCTCGGAGTGCGGCTTCCGGTCACGACGCCGATCTCGCCGCAGCGGCTGGAGAAGCAACTTCGCCGCCGGGACTTCGTCGCCTGGCTCCCGCCGAACCGGTACGTCATGGTCGCCGCCGACGTGCAGACCGAGGACCTGCCGGGATTGCGCCAGCGCTTCGTCGACGCGATCTGCCAGGCGGCGGGCTGCGAGATTTCCGAATCCGGAGTCGACGTCGTCTTTGCGTCCGGCGGCGTCACGCCGCAGGAGCTCGTTCAATCGTTCATTCCTGGAGGCGGGTGATGAAGATCCTGGTGGTCGAGGACAACGACCTCAATCGGCGCCTCGTGCAGGCGGTCCTGAAACCGAAGGGACATGTCCTCGAGGAGGTGCAGAACGCCGCGGATGCCATCGCGGCGCTGAACAAAGCGCCGCCGCCGGACCTGGTCCTGCTCGATATCAACATCCCGGGCGGCGGGCTCTCGGTCGCGGCTCACGTGCAGTCGACACCGGCGCTGCAGGCGATCACCGTGATCGCGACCACGGCGTTCGCGATGAGGGGAGACGAGGAGCGGTTCCTCGCCGCCGGCTGTCACGGGTACATCTCCAAGCCCATCGACGTGAAGACGTTCGCGGCGCAGATCGAGGCGATCATTCGCGGACGAAAGTAACGACTTGGTCGCCGCCAGCGACTTCCGCAAGATGGTGAACGGCGGGCAGCCCGCTGTGTAGGTGTGGCGGCGCACCTGTAGTAGAAGGTCGCCGTCGGTCGTACGCCTGGCTGCGTCGGCCGTCCTAGGGAGGGACTCCATGCAGAACCGGGCGCGCCAGCTTCGGCTGGGAGTGTGTGCAGTTTTGTTTTCATCCGTGATCGCCTGCGCCGCGCATCGTGCCGCGGTCGCCACCGCGCGGCCCAGCGAGCCGGCCACGGGCGTGGACGCGGACGGCAGGCCCGTGCCGCGTGCGCTGGCCGACAAGCTCGCCCGATCGCGGACCTTCTCGCCCGGCTCTTTCGGCGAGTCTCTCGACAGCCCGGGCAGCTTCGCCGATCAGGATTGGCTCGAGCACTCCATCGATGGCGGCGACAATGGCCCGCCGCCCTTCACCGCCTTTGCCACCGCGCGTAACGACTGGTTCGGCCTGCTCGGCCGGCCCTCGTTCGGCACCGGCAAGTGGGTTCCGCTCGGCCCCACCAACGGACAGAACGATCTCACCAACCTCTTCCGCGACCGCACCGTCTACACCACCGGCACCGAGAATTTCGGCGGACGCACCGCGCACGCGGTCATCTCCCCGGACTGCCAGCCATCGCCGGGTACTTGCACTCTCTGGATCGCCGCCACCAACGGCGGCGTCTGGCGCACCGACAACGCGCTGGCCGTCGACGATCCCGCCACCCCTGAATACGAAGGCCCGGTGTGGGAATTCGTCTCCGCCACCTTCGAGAACCAGAGCACCGCCTCGCTGGCGCTCGACCCCAACGATCCCAACCACCAGACCATCTGGGCCGGGACCGGCGAACCCAACGCCTGCGGCAGCGGCTGTGAAGTCGGCGTGGGCGTCTACCAGTCCAAGGACGGCCGCAAGGGCTGGCGCGGACCTTTGGGTTCGGCGGAGTTCTTCGGCCGCGGCGTCGGCTCGATCGCGGTCAAGCACGGCGACTCGAAGACCATCTTCGCCGCCTCCGCGCGCGCCACCCGCGGCATCTCCAACACCTGCTGCGGCGGCACCGACGCGCTGATCCCCGGCGCGCCGCATTTCGGCGTCTGGCGCTCGCAGGATGAAGGCAAGACCTGGCTGCTGGTGAACCAGGGCGCCACCGCCCTCTGCACCGCCTCCACTCCCGACGCAGTCTCGCTCAACCAGACCGCGTGCTCACCCCGCGGCGCCCGCCGGGTGAAGGTCGATCCAGTGGATCCGAACACCGTCTACGCCTCGTTCTTCGCACGCGGGATCTGGCGCTCGCGCAGCAACGGCGATCCCGGCAGTTGGGAGCAGATCATGGCGCCCAAGCAGCCCGCCGGACAGGGCGTCGGCCCGACCACTGAGCGGGACGAATTCGACGTGGTGGCGCTCCCCAGCGGCGAGACGCGCATGTACGCGGGCGTCGGCGGCGGCAACTACGGCGGGACATCCATCACGCCGAATGCAGCCCATCTGCGCCGTAATGACGCAGTGCGCGATACCCCCGCAGCGACGGTGCAGTCGACTTGGACCGACCTGCATCAGTTCACCTTCGCCTACTGCGAGGGGCAGTGCTCCTACGACAACTACGTCTACGCGCCGGCCAATCCGGACAATGCGCCCAACTCGGGGGCGACCTACGACACCGTCTATCTGTCGGGGTCCAACCAGTACAACGAGAACAACACCGGCTCGGGCCGCTCCAACGGCCGCGCAGTGCTGCTCTCCACCGACGGGGGCGCGACCTTCACCGACATGACCGAGGACCACCGCACTGGCGACCCGCGGGCCAGCGTCTACCCGGGCGCGCTCCATCCCGACCACCACGCCATCGTCGTCAACCCATTGAATTGGCAGCAGTTTTTTGACTTCAGCGACGGCGGTGTCAACCGCTCCAACGGCGTGTTCGTCAACGACTCGGCCGACTGCCTGACGCCGCCGCACAGCTTTGTCATCCCGAGCCGGGTCGCGTTCTGCCAGGTGGTTCTCTCCCGCGTGCCGGAGCGACTGACCGCCATCAACCGCGGCCTGCGCACGCTGGCGCCGTACACGCTGGACTACGACCGCACGAACCCTGGGCGCATCAGCTTCGGCGCGCAGGACAACGGCTCCTGGGAGACGATCAACGACGTGGACAACTGGCTGCAGGTGAACATCGCCGACGGAGGTCCGAACCGGTTCGACGCGACGGGGACCGACCAGCAGTTCGCGGTGACCGCGTTCCAGAGCGGCCAGTTGATGGCCCGTTACAACCCGATGCAGCAGGTGGACGCGAACTGGATCGCCGACAACCTCACCGATCCGCACTCGCCCTACGCCTTCGAGCAGTCCGCCTTCGCCGTTCCGGCCGTCAGCGATGCCGTGCACGCCGGCTGGCTGTGGACCGGCCGCGAGCACGCGTTCCGCTCGCTGAATTACGGCCGCAACCCGATCTTCACCACCAAGGATGAGCACCGGGCCAACTGCAACATCTGGTACGGAGTGTTCGGCGACCTCAACCACAACAACATGTATGACCTCCCCGGCGACGCCTGCGACGACTGGACGGCGCTCGGGGATCCGAGCCCGGCGGGCCGCCTCACCGGCCCGGCCTTCGGAGCGGACAAGCAGGGCACGTTCGTCTCGGTGACGCAGCGGGCGATCAGCGACTCCGGCACGCTCTGGGTGGCCACCGGAGCGGGGCGCGTCTTCGTCTCCAAGAACGCCGACAACCCCAGCCCGGCCGCGGTGGTGTTCGACCGCATCGACAACGACCCCACCGCCCTCAACTCGCCGCCGCGGTACCCGACCTCCATCTACGTGGACCGCACCAACCCGAACCACGCCTGGATCACCTACAGCGGCTACAACGCCAAGACGCCGAACACGCCGGGACACGTCTTCGAGATCTTCTACGCCCCGAACGCGTCGGTGTTCGTCAACCTCGACGGGCAGAAGAACAACGGCTTCGGCGACATTCCCGCCAACCGCGTCATCGTCACGCCGCGCGGCACCTCGTACGTCGCGACCGACTATGGCGTGGTGGTGAAGGAGCCGAATTCCACCGTCTGGAAGATGTCGCCGGCGGGCCTGCCGAACATCGACGTGGCCGACCTCATCTACGTGCCCGAATTGGACAGCCTCTACGCCGCCTCGCACGGCCAGGGGATCTGGCAGCTCAAAGTGCAGTGAGGCGCTGACGCGGTTGGTACGCCTTGCCGGGCGTGGCCCCGAGGGGAAGCGGGGTCACGCCCGACGCCGCCGGAATGAACTTCAGCCCTCGACGACGCCGGCGACGGCAGCTTCGCGGTTGGATGGCGAAATCCGGTCGTACCGCGTGAACGCCCCTTGACAGTGCGCTTTCGCGCTCCCAGAGTCCCGCGCCGATCTCCGAAAGGGAGGGTTCCATGAAGCGTCTGGCCTTCTTCTGCGTCGCCGCGGCAGCCGCTGCGGTCGCGCAGACGGTGCTCCATTCGGCGCAGGGCTCGGGTCACATCCAGTTCGCGAGCAACGAGGAATTCATCTCCTTCAACGCGGTCCAACGCTCCGATGGCAGCGCCAGCGGGATTGCCAACGTGCACGACATCTCCGCCGGAGTGACGGTGCAGATCGCGGTGGACTGTCTCAACGTCGTCGGCGATACCGCGACCATCAGCGGCATCGTCACGCGCTCGAGCGATCCATCCCGCGTCCCGACCGGCTTCGAGGGGATCTTCCAGGTCGTCGACGGCGGCGAGGGCAGCGGGTCGGTCGATCTGATGAGCCTCGTTAATTTCTTCGCCGTCGGGACCGGAACGGACTGCAACGCGCCGGGCGAGTTCGATCTGGTGCCCGTGGACCACGGGAACATCCAGGTGCGCTGACTGGCGCGTTCACTGGCTGGAAGACCTGGGCGCAAGACCTGTTCTGCCGCTAGTTCTCCACAGTCCGAGCACGCAGAGGATTACGGAGAAGAGCGCGGTCACGCCGATCGCCAGGATCGTCCAGGCGAAAAAGAAGCCGCCGCTCGACCTGGCGATCTCGCCGATGCCTTTCCCCTTCATGTGGATGACGGGGACGGCCAGGCCGAGGAGCGAGGCGAGGAGGATGATGACGTACCCCGACCGCCGTTCGGCGAGCACCAGCGTCCCACACAGCCAAGCGACGACGATCGGCACGGCAGTCAGGTTCGAGAGGCCTCCCTTCTCGAACCCGCGGGTGATGTCGTCCGCGAGGTGAAACGTGAGCAGGAGCATCGAGAGCAGAGACGTGATGATCAACGTGACCTTTTGGTTCATCGGCTTGCGCTCCGCTTTCTCGCCGCCGCCGGCTCGAACCGCAGCAGGTCGCCCGGCTGGCACCCCAGCGCGTCGCAGATCGCGTCCAGCGTCGAGAATCGGATCGCGCGCGCCTTGCCGGTCTTGAGGATCGAGAGATTTGCCAGCGTCATTCCGACCTTGTCGGCGAGCTCGGTCAACGTCATCCGCCGATCGTGAAGCAGGTCGTCGAGCTTGACGGCGATCGCCAAGTCACACCGTCCCTTCGAGGTCGTCGCGCATGAGCGCGCCTTCCGCGAACACGCGGGCGAGCAGGAAGGTGAGGAGCACCGCGAGCCAGCCGGTGACCGAGAAGCCGGCATCGACGTGGATCGGATACGCCGGAGTCGCAATGGCCTTGGCGATCGCGCCGATCACGACGCTGAGAATCTGCAGCGCGAGCAGCGCCCAGGCGATCGCCTGTAGACGATCCGCGTTTGCGGCGACGAACGGGTCGCTCGCGCGAACCGTCTCGACGATCTCGAGCAGCCGTTTGAGGACGAGGTAGTTCAGCGGGATCGCGACCAGACCGAGCGCCGCGATCGCGTGCAGGCCGATGATCAGCCCGCCGGCCTCAGCCGACGAAGGAATCTTTAGCGCGCTCCTGATCCATTGAGAGGCAGGCATCCCGATCAGCAGAACGGCGATCGCCGCCCCGCCGAGCCAGTTCACGACGATGAGGACGCGCAGCGCGAGGCGCGCGATCGGCAGCACGGCGGAGGACGGGGCTGACCTCGACATGGCGCTCACTCCTGGTATCGAATCTCAATAAACCATTTATCGAATCTCGGCAAGCATGGTATCGTCAGTCGATAAGCAATGGTCCGCCCATCCACATGCTGCTTCTGCGGTTCTACGAATTCCTCCGCAAGGCCGCAGGCGGTTTGACACCACCGAGGCTGCGCGCGATGCTCTGGTAGAATGTCTACCTTGGACATCTCATCGGCGCGAAATGCCCTCCTGCAGGGAACGCTCGACCTCCTCATCCTCCGCATCCTGGCGCTCGCGCCGCACCATGGGCACGGCATCGCGATGGCGATCCAGGCGCGGTCGGGCGACACGCTGCTCGTCGACCACGGGTCGCTCTATCCCGCCTTGCAGCGCCTCGAGAGT
>JAIVGS010000157.1 GCA_020201435.1 Myxococcales bacterium | reverse complement strand
CCCTCCTCGGCCTCGGGCGAATCGGCGAACTTGCGAGCGAGCCGATCGGCGATCCGGATCGCCTCCGCATCGCCTCCGCGGCGCGCCCGGTCGCGCGCGAGCAGCATCCCGGCCTGCGCGGCGACGTGCGCCGCGCCGCGCGCCCAGGCGTCCTCGAGCAGCGGTCCGGCCTGCGCGCGCTTTCCATCGGCAGCGAGGGCGCGGGCGGAGAGCAGGGAGGCCTCCGCGCGATCGGCCCCGGAAAGCATCCGCCGCGCGACCTCGGCCTGGGCGAGCGCCGCCGCCGGCTGTCCTGCCGACAAAAGGTGCGAGGCGCGGAGGAGCAGCTCTCGCCCCGACGGTTCGGGCAGCGCGACCCCCAGCGTCCGCTCGAGCGCGCGGGCCGATTCCGCCGCCGGGTGCTCCGGATGTTGCAGCCAGAAATTCCGAAGCGCCTCGGCCGCCTGCCGGGCCGCCGACGGATCGCGGGCCAAGGCCTGGGCGGCGTCCCAGGCCAGTCCGGCGCGCACGTCGGCGGGCTGTCCGTGGAGCGATTCGGCCCGCAGCGCTTCCTTTCGCGCCTCGGCGAAGTCGCCGGCGGCGAGGAGCGCGTCGGCGAGCAGCGCGGAGGCACGCAGGCCCGCGGGACCCGGGGCGTCCCGGACGGCGCGCAGCGGCCCGACCGCGTCGCGCGCGCTGCCCGAAAGAAGGAGGGCCTCGCCGAGCAGCGCCGACGCATGCGTCTGAAGCGGACCGAGGCCGACCGCCTTCCGGAGCGCATCGGCGGACTCTTTCATGCGGCCGAGGGCGAACAACGCGCGGCCCAGCACCAGTTGGCACCGGGCCGTCCCGCACGCGCCAACCGCGGCGGCCGCCTCGGCCGCTCTGCCGGCAGCCAGAAGGGCGCCAGCCTGCGTCGCAGGATCGACCTGTGCGTAGACTGTCCGATGGCCGATACCGAGCGTCCAAGCGACGGTCAGAAGCAATCGTAGCGATTTCACGCGACTATTTGCCCCCTTGCACGATGTCGCTGACCACCCCACATTGCGCGCTTCTCCCCACCCGGACTGGCGCCGCTTGACGCATTCTGTTATATGCCCGCGCCTCGTCAGGAGGTCCGATCCGAATGTCTCTGCTGGCCAAGCCTTTCCCCACTGAGATGACTACCCCCATCAATCTCGAGGGGAACAAAAAGATGTCGGTCGAGGCCCATCGAAACCTGTTCTGCACCGCTTATGACGAGTGCCTGGACGAGGCCGTCAAGCGCGGCTGGAACAGCTTTACCTGCGTCCGGTGCCCGAACTACAGCATCACCCACGTCGCCCCCGAGAATTCGATCGAGGCCTTCGCCACCCAGCGGAAGTCGGCCTAGCGGCCGTAGAGAAGCACCACCCACAATCTGCCCGGTCCGTTCTGCCGGGAGCCTGCGTAGACGGCTCCGACGCCCACCCGCGTCCAGCGGGGCTCGCCCAGGTTTTTCGAGGCGGCCACGATGTCTGCGCCGCCCCCGACGTAGAGCTCGGCCACCGCGCTGGACAGCTCCGGAACCTTCTCCAGCGCGAGGCCGGCGGAATCGCCCGAGAGCTTCAGCGCATCGGCCTGGGCGGCGGCGTCGACCTGCTGCCGCGCGACCAGGTCGAGCGTCCGGTCGCGCTGCAGCGGCCTCAACCCCTTCTTCCTGCGCTCGGCCTCGACCACGCCGGCGACGTCGGCAGCCGGGTCCTTGCTGGTCACGATCGGCGCGGCCAGCACCTCCGTCAGGTAGAGGCCCTCGGTGCCCTCCGGCGTCATGCCGCGGGCTTCGCCGAGGCCGAGCCGCCGGTGGCGCGGGTCGAGGAGGTTCGCGAGGTGCGCCGGTGAGCCGACGATGGCCTCGTGGGCGCCGCCGGCGTCCTCGGCGAGGCCGATGTTCTCGCCGGCGGTCCGGAAAGCGTATCCGCGGGCGCGGAGGCGATCGCCGGGCGTCCCGTCCGTCCCGAGCACGTGGGCGAAAACCTTGACGCGCGCCATCTCGCGGCTGTGGGCCTCGGCCGCCTCGTCGAGCACCGGATCGCGCTCGAGCGGCGGCAGTCCCCGCGACGCGCGCAGCCTGGCGATCGCCGTTTCGACGCCGTCGAGGCCCTTTCCGAGCTTCACCTCGGGCGGCGGCGCCTCGGGCGGCTTGATGCCGGCGAAGACGCGGCGCAGGGCGACGACCTGGGGTCCGCCGGCGCTGTCGGCGAGGACCTCGATCGAATGCTCGCCGGTCTCCCGGAGCGCGATTTTGGTGACGAAATCGCCACCCGAAGCGGTGAGGCCGATCTCCTCGACCTCGCCGGTCGGGCGGGTGACGAACAGGCGCGGATTGGCCAGGCCCGGCGCGAGCCGGCCTGCGACCTGGACGACGTCGAACTCCTCGACGCGGCCGGGGATCGGAGCGAGGTCGGTCTGGTGATCGGCGGTCAACGTACAGACCACGGCCTCGTCGCCCGGCAGAAGCGCCGCGGCCACCCCGACGCGGTTGAACCGGCAGGCGTGGGAAAACAGCTCGCGGACGGCGCGGTCCGCGCGCGAAGACGGGCCGACCGTCGCCACGCCGGCCACCGGCGCCGGTTCGGCCGACTCGAGCGATGCGTAGAACGAGACCGCGATCCCGCTCAGGGCCGCCTTGCCGCTGCTCGCCGCGTCGGTGTAGGCATGACAGGCGCGGGTCAGATCGCGGTCGAGCGAGGCTTTACGGCCGGGGCAGGCGGCGGCGATGGCCTCCTGGACGGCCCTTTCGAGGTCGTTCTGCGACGGCAAGGCGAGGAGCAGGGCGAACAGCAGCACCCGTTGAGCGTAAGGGAACGGAAACGGAAAAGGAAAAGGAAAACGGGCGAGGATCGTATTGACCCCGCCCGGCTCTTCCAGCACGCTCCGCGGCCTTGAAAGAACGACGACAAGGGGACCGCGCGATGCACCGACTGATCCGCTCTGCTTTCTCGCTGGCCGCGATCGCCGTCCTGGCAGCGTGTAGCAAGGGCAACAGCAGCCCCGCCGACGCGGGTTCGACGGCCTGCACCACGCTCAGCGAGTGCGCCGGGAACCAGGTCTGCCTCAACTCGACCTGCGTCGCGATCTGCCACTCGACGGCCGAGTGCCAGACCTCGGCGACGCCGAACAACGTCTGCGAGGAGGGGGTCTGCCTCTCGCCGGCGTGCGGAAACGACAGCCAGTGCCAGAGCGGCCAGGTGTGCCTGGGCGGGAAGTGCGCGCAGAAACCCGTCGCGTCCCAGGTCGCCTCCTGCGACGTGACCCCGAACCCCGGCGACGTCCGGGTCGGCTCGACCCTGCAGATGACGGCGATCGCCAGGGATTCCGACGGCAAGGCGCTCCACTTCAGCGGCATCACCTGGGCGGCGAGCGGCGGCAACACGATGTCGACCGACGGCGCCCTCTCCGCCAGCGCGCCGGGCGACATCACCGTCACCGCCACCGCCGGGAGCAGGACTTGCGCGAGCACGGTGCACGCTTATGGCGCGGTCGCGGCAAGCTCGCTGCGCGTGACCGCGGTCAACATGCACACCAAGGAGCCGGTGGCGAACGCCAAAGTCGTGGTCTGCAACGGCGGCGGGACCTGTGCCGCGGCGATCACCACCGGCGCGGACGGCACGGTCACCATCGCGGGTCCGGACGCCTCCAACGACGTCCACGTCTTCGCGCCGGGCTACAACTACACTTCGTTCGTCCAGACCACCGCCACCGACCTCCTCGTACCGCTGGCGCCGTACATCGCGACCAACGCGCGCAGCGGGTTCACCAGCCACATGTGCACAGCGAAGGCGGACGACCCGAACACCGGCGACCCGACCAAGCCGCAATGCCCGAGCCCGCAGGGCGAGTTCGAGCCGCTGCAGGACCAGGGGCAGGCAGTGCACATGGCGTTCTTCGGGTCGGCGGTGCCCAACAGCCTGCTCGACCTCTCGGTCAGCACACTGGTCGGACCGATGCACTCGGTGCCACTCTCGATCCCGGGCGTCGGGGGCAAGACGCTCGACCTCCCCTATGGCCTGGTCCTCGGCGTCGCCACCCAGTTCTTCGGCACCAACGACCCGAGGGTCTTCGCCGACGGCGGCCTGCGCTCGCTGTGGGGCATCGGCGGGAACGTCAACCTCCAGGACGTGATCAAGGTGCTGAGCCCGCTCTTCGATCCCAACGCCACGATCGACGTCGGCACGCTGTTGCCCAAGCTGCTCGGTTTCTTCGGCAAGCTCCAGGCCGGCGCGGTCGTGGGCGTGAAGGCGCCGCCGAATTCGGGGACTCCGACGTTCGTCGATCAGCCGATCCAGCTGACCACGCCGATGCGGCTGCGCTATGACGTCACCAGCCCGGCGCTGCCGCAGCTCGACGGCAAGTACGTCGACGGCGTGATCGCGGTGGCCGGCGCGACGAACTACCCGCTCGGCTTCATCCCGCTCGGCCTGAGCGCCGCCCTTTCCACCAGCGACGGACATGGCGGCGTGGCCGACCCGACCTGCGACACGTGCGACCCGAACGTGCTGCGGGTGAAGCTCGCGCCGGAGAACGGCGGCAGCGAGGGAAGCGCGGCGGCCGTCGCGCTCCTCGCGCTGAACTTCGGCGGCCTCACGCCGGGCTCGACCACCAAGGTCGCGATCAGTGGACAGATCAACGCCATCGCCAACCGCGATCTCGTGTACACCTCGCCGG
>JAIVGS010000222.1 GCA_020201435.1 Myxococcales bacterium | reverse complement strand
CATCGAGGCGCGCCCGAAAACAGGGTCGATTTTTCGGCCGGCGGTTGTGCTCCGAAGTGCGTTTTACAGCCTGCGTCAGAGCGGGAATCTTCGCGCTTTCCCGAGCGTCTACGAGAGGCGCAGTTCCTTGACCAGAAAGCGGATTTTCCGTTACGTTGGGGCGCTGGGCCGTTCCTTTTTTCGACCCCCGAGAACCCCGAGAGCCGACCGGACCGATGGACAAAAACAAGGTCATGGAGTCGGCCTCCAAGCTGATCTCCAAAGGTCAGTTCGAGAAGGCCGTCAAGGAGTTCCAGCGGGTCCTCGAGGTCGATCCGGACGACGTCCGCGTCCTGCAGAAGCTCGCCGAGCTGTACCAGAAGATGAACCGCAAGGCGGAGGCGGCCGACTGCTTCGAGAAGGTCGCCAAGACGTACGCCGCGCAGGGCTTTTATCTAAAAGCGGTCGCCCTCTACAAACAGGTCCTCAAGGTCATCGACCGGGTCGAGGTGAACGTCCGGCTGGCCGAGCTCTACCAGCAGCTGGGCCTGGTCGGAGACGCGACCAAAGAGTGGCAGACGGTCTCGGCGTACTACGACAAGATCGGCGACACCAAGGCCAGCCTCGACACGCTGAAGAAGCTGGTCGATCTCGACCCCGACAACGTCGCGGCGCGCATTCGCCTCGGCGAGCAGTATGCGCGGCAGGACAACCTGATCGAGGCGGTAGCCGAGCTGCGCCGCGCCGCGCAATACCTGCAGCGCAACGGCCGGGGTGACGACTACCTGCGCGTGGCCGAGCGCATCAGCCACCTCGACCAGGCCGACGTCACGCTGGCCAAGGAGCTCGCCGAGAGCTACCTCTCGCGCGGCGACTCGAAGCGCGCGCTGGCCAAGCTGCAGATCTGCTTCAAGGCGAATCCGCGCGACCTCGGCACGCTGCAGATGCTGGCCAAGGCATTCCAGGACCTGGGCCAGGTCTCGAAGACCGTCTCGGTGCTGAAGGAGCTGGCGCGGGTCCACGTCGACTCCGGACACAACGAGGAGGCGCGGCGGACGTACGAGCAGGCGCAGGAGCTGGCGCCGGACGACGCGGAGCTGAAGCAGGGCCTCAAAGGGCTCCAGGAAGCCGACGAGCGCGAGGCGGTGCAGCAGCCGATCGCGAAGGTCGCGGTCGTGCACCGGCCGGCGCCGCAGCCGGTCGTCGCTCCGCGGCCGCCGACCGGACCGATCCAGACGCACCGGCCGCCGACGGGTCCCGTCCAGGCGGTGCCCGCAAGGCCGCCGACCTCCCCGGTGCAGCCGGTCCGCGTTCCGACGGCGCCGATTCCGACGACGGCCAGCTCGTCCGCTCCGGCGACGCCGGCGGCGGTGCCCAAGCTGCTCAAGGAGACCGAGGTCTACATCAAGTACGGTCTCCACGAGAAAGCGCAGGAGCACCTGCGCAAGATTTTCTCGGCCGATCCCGACAACATCGAGGCCCACGACAAGGCCAAGGCGGTCGCGCTCGCCATGGGGCGGAACGAGGACGCGATCGCCTCGCTGGCCACGGTCCTGCGGCTCTCGATCGAGCATGGCGATCCGCGCGCCGACGAGGCCCGAAACGAGCTGCGGCAGCTCGATCCCGCGAACCCTGCGCTGGCGATGGGCGGCGGGGCCGAGGCCGAGGAAGAGATCGTCGCCGAGGCGGTCGAGGAAGAGGCCGCGATCGAGGTCGAGCCCATCGCCGCTGCCTCGGATTATCGGCATGGCGAGGAAGAGACGCTCGTCGACGAGGCCTTCGAGGTCGCGGAAGAAGCCGAGCCCGAGAGCCCCGTTGCCGACGAAGAGGACGAGTTCGCCAGCGATCTCGCCGAGGCCGACTTCTACATCCAGGCCGGCTTGCCGGAGGACGCCCGCGCGCTGCTGGAAGGGATTCTGCTCGCGGCGCCGCACCATCCCGGCGCCTCCCGGCGATTGCGGGAGATGGGCGTCGCCGTGCCCGAGGCGGGCGAGTCGGCCGCGCCACCGGACGATCTCGCCGCCGAGCTGGCCGCAGAGCTGGCCGCCGAAGTCGGGTCCGGGCCGGTCGACGAGGACAAGCCGCTCGATGGCGATTCGCTCGACCCGTTCCAGGTCCCGGCCCACGAGGTGCTCGGCGAGTTCCGCGCCAAGGTGCAGCAGACGGTGCGGCCCGAGGACGTGCAGACCCATTACGACCTCGGCATCGCGTACAAGGAGATGGGCCTCGTCGACGAGGCTGTCGCCGAGTTCGAGCTGGCGGTCGAGCACGCCGGCGGGCCGCGCGCCGCCGACTGCCTGACCATGCTCGGTCTCTGCGAGGTCGAGCGCGGGCAGCCCGACAACGCGATCGCGCATTTCCAGCGCGGGCTCGAGCTGCCCGACCTGACCGAGGCCGCCCGGCGGGCGCTGACCTTCGAGCTCGGCGCCGCGTTCGAGACCGCCGGGAAGAGCGACGAAGCGGTCGAGCAGTACATGCTGGTCAGCGCCGAGGACCCCACGTTCCGCGACCTGCAGGAGCGGATCGATCGCCTCGGCGGTCCTCGCGCGGTGCCCGCGGTCGCCAAGCAGGCGCCGCAGCGCAGCGTGGCGGCGCGGGGAACGCTCAAGACCGCGGCGCAGGCGTCGCGGCCCTCGCCGACGGCGGGCACGGGCAAGTCGCTCGCGAGCGCCCGTCCGGCCGGGGGCACGACGACCAAAGCGGGCGGAGACGAGCCGCCGCCCGAGCCCGCGCGGAAGAACCGCAAGATCGGGTTCGTCTGATGAACTACCTCGACTACTACGAGCTGGCCCAGGAGCCTTTCTCGAACGCGCCGGTCTCGCGCTTCTACTTCAATTCGCCGCAGCACTCGCAGGCGCTGGTCCGGCTGACGCACCTCTGCGCGCAGATGAAGGGCCTCGGCATCCTCGTCGGCGACATCGGCGCCGGGAAGACCACGCTGGCCCGGCGCCTGCTCGATTCGCTGCCGGAAGCCGAGTACGAGGCCGCGCTGCTGGTGATCATCCACAGCGGCGTCACCGCGTCGTGGCTCCTCAAGCGCATCGCGCTGCAGCTCGGGGTCGATTCGCCGAGCGAGGACAAGCTGACGCTCCTGGGCCAGCTCTACCAGCGGCTGGTCAAGATCTACGAGTCGGGCAAGAAGGCCGTGGTGCTGATCGACGAGGCCCAGATGCTCGCCACACGCGAGCTGATGGAGGAGTTTCGCGGCCTCCTCAACCTCGAGGTTCCAGAGAGAAAATTACTCAGCTTGATCTTCTTCGGACTGCCGGAGATCGAGCAGAACCTGAAGCTCGACCCGCCGCTCGCGCAGCGGGTGGCGATCAAGTACCGGCTCGACCATCTCGCACAGGAGAGCACAGAGGCCTACATCAAGCACCGGCTGCGGCTGGCGGGCGCGTCGCGGATGCCGTTCACGCCGGAAGCGGTCCGCGCCGTCCACCGGTTCTCGAGCGGCACGCCGCGGGTAATCAATACTTTGTGTGACAATGCGTTGTTCGAAGGCTACGTCGCGCGGGCGCCGATGATCGACGAAGCGATGATCGCCCGGGTGGCGCTGGACCTCGGCCTCGACGGCGGCGCCACGCCGCTCGAGACCGCGCCGCCGGCCCGCAAGGAGCCGCCCCGGCCCGCGTCCTCCGAGAAGGGCAAGCCGATCGACCTGGGCGAGATCGATCGCTACCTGGCCGGGCTTGCCAAGCCGAGCTAGCGGTGTCGAGCAGAATCCTCCTCGCAGCGGGACTGGCGGCCGCCGTCGTATCCGGCGTCGCGATCGCTTTTCTCCGCACCGATTTCGTCGCCAACAACCTCTGCGCCTACGCGGTCGCGACCATCGAGGAGGCGACTGCCGCGCAAGTGAAGGTGGCGAGCTGCTCGGTCGAGCCGGAAAAGGGAAAGCTGGTCATCGACGGGCTGCAGATCAGCGATCCGGTGGGACGCATCGAGGTGCACATCGTGCGCGTCTTCGCGCAGGTGATGGTGCGGCCGATCCTGCAGCGGGTGCGGCTGGAGCGGCTGGAGATCGATCACCCCGAGGTGCGGCTCTCGCTGGACCAGGCGGCGAGCACGTCGCCGGCGAAGGGCGGACAGTGCCTGCCGGACGTGCTCGACCGGTTCGAGTTCGGCCGGGTGAAGGTGCGCAAGGCGAGCTTCGCGCTCAAATCGGGCGGCGTGCGTGTCGAGGTGCCGCACGCCGGCGTCGCCATCGACGGGCGCCGCGGCAAGCTCGAGGTCAGCGTCGCGACCCGCGGCGGCAGCGTCGAAGTGCCGGGCCGGACCATCGGGCTCGTCTCGACGCGCACCGCGGGGACGGTCGATCTGCGCGGGACCGGCAGCGTCGACCTGGAACGAGCGGACGTGATCGGCACCGAGGCATCCGCGTTCGTGAAGGGCACCATCCAGGGCCTGTGCGATCCACAGATCGACATGTCGGCCAACCTCCGCGCGGACGATCTGGGGGCAGCGACCGCCCGCCTGCTCCCCGGCCTGCTCGGCGGCGTGAAGGGCGCGCTCTCGGCGGACGCGACCGTTTCGATCGCGGCCGGCAAGCCGCGGGTCAAGGGCGACCTGAGGGTGAAGGCGCTCGCGCTCGAGGGATTCGCGCCCGGCGACGCGCGGATCAAGTTCGACGTCACCCCCGAGCGGGTGAGCGTCGATCGCTTCGAGATCCCGGCCGGCAAGGGGGTCATCGCCGGATCGGCGGAGCTCGACCTCGAGCAGTCGGCGCTGCCGCTCACCGGCGAGGTCTCGCTTCGCGATGCCGAGCTGCAGGAGATCCTGCGCAAGGTCGGCGTGCCGCACAGCCTGGTCGTGCTCAAGGCGAGCGGCCGCGGGCAGATCCGCGGCACGCTCTCGCCCCTCTTGCTCTCCGGCGAGACGAGCTTCGACCTCGCCGATTTCGCGGTGCTCGACGACGGGTACGACAAGCGCGGCGCGCACAAGATGTTCGAGTTCAGCCGCGGCAGGGTCGCGACCTCGGTCGCGATCGATCGCGAGAAGGTCGTGCTGCGCAAGACGACGGTGGAGGCGGGCACCTCGCGGGTGGACGTCGAGAGCACGTTCTTCGTCGATCAGCGGCGCGGCATGCAGCTGCTCGGACACGGCGAGTCGGTCGATCTCGACGATTTCGGCGGACACCTCGGGCCGCTGCCGGCGCACGGAAAGGCGACCTTCGCCGCGCGCGTGGCGGGACCCTACGCCGACGTGACCATCGACAGCTCGGCCTCGGTGCAGGGGTTCCGGTTGCTCGATCTCTCGCTCGGCGACGTCTCGACGCAGCTCGGCTTCGGAACGCGGTCGATGAAGCTGGTCCTCGATCAGATCCGCGGGCGAAAGGATCGCAGCACTTACGGCGGCCGGATCGCGCTCGACATGAAGGACAAGTCGATCCCGATCGACGCCCACCTCGAGCTGCCCGACGCGTATCTGCACGACATGGTCGACCTCGCGATCGGGCTGGTGCCGACGCTTTCGACGGTGCACGACGCGACGGATGTCGACGGGCATTTCGCGGGCGTGCTCGACGTCAAGGGGCCGGCCGCCGGGCCCGACGGCGTCGCCAAGCTGGTCCTCGACGACGTCTCGCTGTGGGACGAGAAGTTCGACCACGGCTCGGCGCGCCTTTCGCTGCACGGGCAGGAGCCGCGGCTGCAGATCGAATCGTTCGAGCTGGCGCACCGCGGGGCGCGCCTGACGATGGCCGGCCGATTCGGACCGGAGTGGCAGCTCGACATGGATGCGCAGACGGAGAATTTCACGCTCGCGGACCTCGACGCAGCGGAGTCGGCGCGGCTCACCGGGCCGCTGGTCGCGACCGCGCACGTCGGCGGCGTCGCGTCGCATCCGCTGATCGACGCCTCGGTCAGGTTCGCCGACGCAAAAGCCGGCAAGGCGCGGCTCGGCGACGGCGATCTCGCGCTCAAGGTCGACGACAAGGCGATGACCTGGCGGGGGACCGTCGGCACCCACAGCCTGCAGGGCCAGGCGCGGCTGGTCGACGACTTCCACTACGCGTCGACGGCGAAGGTGCGGGTCCCGAACCTCAAGGAGTATCTCGACGTGTTCGCGCCGGGCGTCGAGATCCAGAGCGGATCGCTCGCCGCCGACCTGGCGCTCGAGGGCTCGCTGCTCGCGTGGCGACGGAGCTCGGGCCGCATCGACGTGAGCGAACTGAAGGTCGTCCGCAACGACATGCCGTTCGAGAACGACGGGCTGGCGGCGCTGTCGTTCGGACCCGACGGCCTCTTGATCCACAAGCTCGCCGTGCGCGCGCCGTACACGACCGCGCAGATGAGCGGCAGCCGCGGCAGGGACGGCAAGCTCGACCTGCGTCTCGCGGCGTCGGTCGACGGGCGGGTCCTGCAAAACGTCGTTCCCGACGTCGAGCACGCGTCGGGGACCTTCCTCATCCAGGCCGCGGTCGGCGGCACGACGGGGTCTCCGACGGTCCTCGGCAACCTCCGCGTCGAGGACGGCGCGGTCAGCCTGCGCGGCCTTCCGGTCGCCGCACGCAACCTCGACGGCAGCATCTCGTTCTCGCAGGACGCGCTGGTGATCGACTCGCTCTCCGGCAAGCTCAACAACGGCGATGCCCGCGTCTCCGGCGGGATGGAGATGGAGAAGCTCGCGCCAAAGAAGATCGACGTCCAGGTCCACGTCAGCGACGTCAACGTCAAGCTGCAGGAGGCTTTGAATGCGACGCTCGACGGCGACCTGACGCTGCTCGGGCCGCCGCTCGAGCCGGTGCTGGGCGGGAACCTGATCGTCTCGCGGATGAAGTACACCGAGGACATCGACATCGAGAAGTCGCTGCTCGACTTCTCGCGCCGGCCGCCGACGCCGAAAGTGCTGACCAAGAGCGCGGTGCTGGTGCACTTCGATCTCGACGTGCACCTCTCGCGCGGGGTCCGGGTCGAGAACAACCTCGCGCGCACCGACTTGAAGGGCGACCTCAAGGTCACCGGAACCTCGCGCGCGCTGGGCCTGCTGGGATCGGTGAACACCGTGCACGGCACCGCCTCGTTCCGCGGCAACGAGTTCCAGATCGAGCAGGGCGTGCTCAGCTTCAACGACCGCCAGCGGATCCGGCCGAGCTTCGACCTGCAGGCCAACGCGCAGGTCAAGGACTACAAGGTGCGGCTGCACGCCTTCGGCACGCCGGGCGAGCCGCACCTGACGTTGAACAGCGATCCGGCGCTGGCGGAAGCCGACCTCGGATTCCTGCTTGCTTTTGGTTTCGTCTCGACCAACCTGCAGCAGGCCTCGTTCAACGCCGCCGACTCCGGGCTGGCGATCGGCATCGAGGCGCTGAACAAGGCGACCGGCTTCTCCGAGGAGGTCCGCCGGTTCATCCCCAAGAACGCGATCCTCCGCGATCCGAACATCGACTTCGCCTCCGACTTCTCGGTCGCCACCAACCGGCTGGAGCCGATGGCGCGCTTCTCGTCGCACGTCGTCAACGACAAGATGGATCTCAAGATCCTCGAAGGCCTGACGACGCGCAGGTATCGCGGCGTGATCAGCTACCAGCTCTCCGACGCGCTCTCGACCCGGCTGCAGCTCGACAACGAGCACATCACCACCGGCACCGGAACCGACTTCGGCATCGACCTCCACCTCAAGTGGGAGGGCGAGTAGGTGCTGCTCGCAATTCTGCTGTGCGTGGTCGAGCCATTGTGGAGCGCGCAGCCGGCCCAGGTCGGCGAGATCGTCTTCGAGGGGGCGCCGGCCGAGTCGGTGCGGTCGCTGGTCGGCGTGCAGGTGGGCGCGCCGCTCGACGCGCGCGACGTGCGCGACGCGGTCCGCGCGCTGCACGGGAGCGCGCGGTTTTCGCGCGTGGCGGCGTACGTCGAGGCGCTGCCCGACGGACGCGTCCGCCTCGTCTTCGTGCTCACCGGCGTCCAGAAGCTGATCGCGGTGAGCTTCCCCGGCCACCAGGCGCTCGCCGAGAGCATCCTGCACCAGACGGCGAACCTGCAGGTCAACGCCGAGTTCCAGCCCGAGCAGGTCGCGCCCGCGGTCGAGGCGCTGCGCGCGGCATACTTTCGAATCGGTTATCGACGCGCCGAGATCACGCCGATGCGGCGGACGACGCCCGCCGGCGTCGCGCTCGACTTCCAGATCAAGGAAGGCCAGGCGACGCGGATCGCCGAAGTCCGGTTCGAGGGCGAGACCGGCCTCGAGAACGAGGAGCTGGCGGCGGCGTTCAAGCTCGCGCAGGGCGACGTGCTCAACATGTCGCTGCTCGACGACGGCGTCCGCGGCGTTCGCGATCGCTACCGCAAGGCGGGTCGCCTGCGCGCGCGGGTCGACGCGCCGCAAGTCGAGGAGGTCTCGCCGGCGAAGGCGCGGGTCGTGGTTCCCGTCGAGGCCGGTCCGCTGGTGCGATTTCACATCCGCGGCAACCGCGCCTTCAACGACGCCGTGCTGGCAACAAAGCTTGCCGCCGATTCCGACGAGCCGCTCGACGCCCAGGCCGCACAGGAGATGGCCGGCAGGCTGCGGCGGTTCTACGTCAGCGCCGGCTTCTTGCGGGTGAAAGTCGCCGAGCGCGAGATGGTCGCGCGCGACGGCGCCGAGGAGATCGTCTTCAGCGTCGACGAGGGGCGGCAGGTCCGCGTCGAAAAGGTCGTGATCACGGGCGTGAACGGCATTGCCGAGTCCTCGCTGCGCGAGCGGTTGATGCTGATCCTGCGCGAAGGCATCCCCCGCGATCCCGCGGCCGGAGCCGACCCCGGGCTGGTCGAGCGGATGGGCGTGATGGGGACGCTTCCCGATCCGCACGCGGTCCGAACCAAGGTCGACCCGGAGACCGTCTTCGACCCGGTCCTGTACGCGCGCGCGCTGAAGCAGTTCGAGGATCTCTACAAGAGCCAGGGGTACCTCTCGGCGCGGGCGGGGCCGCCGCGGCTGGATGCGATCGAGGGCGATCAGAACCGTCTGACGGTGACGATCCCGATCCACGAGGGCGAGCAGACGAAGGTCTCGCGGATCGTCGTCGAGGGTGGCGCCGACGTTCCGGCGCGCGAGCTCGACGCGGCGATCGTCCTGCGGGCCGGACAGCCATTCAGCTACCTGCAGGCGGAGGAAGGGCGGGCGGCGCTGACGTCGATCTTCACCCGGCGCGGACATCTCTACGCGCGCGTCGAGGACGAGGAGACGTTCGAGGACGTCGCCGAAGGAGGAGCCGAGGCGCGCGTCGAGGTGCGCTATCGCATCCAGCCCGGGCCGGTGGTGAAGGTCGGCTACGTCGAAGTCGTCGGCCAGCGGCGGACCATCGAAGGCCTGGTCCTCGACCTGGTCGGCCTGCGGCGCGGAGACGTCCTCACCCCCGACGTGATGGACCGCGGGCAGCAGGCGTTGCTGCGCACCGGCCTGTTCTTCAGCGCGACGCTGACGCCGCGCAACCCGGAGGTGGCCGAGAGCGAAAAGACGGTCCAGGTGCAGCTCCGCGAGCGGCCCACCCGCGACTTCCAGGCGTCGCTGGGCTTCTCGCTCGCCGACGGGCCGCGCGCGAGCGCGCAGTGGACGCAGGGGAACCTGCTCGGCCGGAACCTGACCTTCACCGCGGTCGGCCGGGCGGACTTTCCCTTCGGCCGGTTTCCGACGGTGCTGGTCGATCCCGACTGCCAGGAGAAGCTGATCGCGCCGTGCGACCGGCGGATCGCGTATCCCGACGATCCGATCGAGCGCGTGGTCGACCTCGGCTTGAGCGCCCCGCGGCTGTGGCCGCTGACCGATTCGCTGCGCGCCGGGATCGATCTCATCCACCAGCGCGCGCTGCAGCCGACCTACCAGCTCAAGAAGTACTCCTCCCAGCTCTCGATCGAGCTGACGCAGCGGCGGCCGTTCTTCGCCGGGGTGGCCTACGAGTTCGGCTACCAGAACCTCGGCTTCCTCGGGCAGCAGTCGCTGGAAGAGCAGATCGGGCGGGTCGACGTGGCGATCCATCGCGCCCCCGAAGGCACGATGATCTTCGGCTCGCTGCGGCCGAACATGTTCCTCGACCTCCGCGACGATCCGGCCCGGCCGCGCTCCGGGCTGCTCCTCCAGGTCGGGGGCGACTTCCTCAAGTCGTTCAGCGGCAGCGAGACGACCGAGGGCGGCATCCACGTCAACCTGCTCAAGGTGCAGGGTCTGGTGGCCGGGTACGTGCCGCTGCCGTTCCTCTCCAGCATCGTGCTCTCCGCGCGCGGCGGGAGGATCATCCAGCTCGACAACCGCTCGAAGGATCCGCTCGACCGCCGCTTCTATCTCGGCGGCGCCTCGACGCTGCGCGGGTTCCACGAGGAGGCCATCCAGCCGCAGGATCTGATCAACGGCTTCCACGACCAGGTGCGCGCCTGCAACGCCACGCTCGGCGACGTCGCCTGCACGCGCGCCGTGCAGCTGCTCGAGGCCGGAGCGACCAGCGACGGCGGAGATCAGTTCATCGCGCTCACCGCGGAGCTGCGGGTGCCGTTCACGCAGAACTTCGAGATGGCGCTGTTCTACGACGCCGGCAACCTGTGGCTGAACCCGACCAACCTCCTCGGGCGCGACGCCGCGGGAGGGCGCAACCTGGTCCTGCGCGACGCGGTCGGGGCGGGCTTGCGGTGGCTGACGCCGATCGGGCGCATGGCGATCGACATCGGCGTCAACCTGCAGCCGGACGCGCTGCTCGGCGAGCCGCAGTGGGGGCCGTACTTCTCGATCGACCCGCTGTAGTCAGAAGTGGCCGATGCCCTTGCCGTAGAGGAACGCTTCGAACGCCATCAGCGCGAGGCAGAGGCCGGTCGCGATCCAGAAGCGGCGGCCCTGGACCAGCGCGGGCACGCCGCAGATCAACGGGACGTTCGCCGACTGGTACCGGATCATCGCCGCCAGCGTTCCGGTCGACAGCGGCAGCACCACGAGAAACGCCGCCGTGACCCACTGCCATGCCGGAGTGCGGCGGACGAGCCGGACGCAGACGTAGATCGCCGCGATGGCCACCAGGTAATAGTCGGGATCGGTGTCGAAGGCGAAGAACGCGCGAAAGGGTCCGAGCAGCGACAGCCGCCGCCCGTGGTACGCCTGCAGATGCATGAACGCGAGCGCGTCTCCCTGCGCGACGTGGCACCACCACATGTAGGCCGCGATCCCGCCGAGGGACAGGACGCCGGCGAGGAACGCTCTGTTGCTTCGCGCCGCAAACAGCGCGACGGCGGCCGCGACACCGGGCGATCGAGTCGCCGACGCGACCGCTCCGGTCAGACCGGCAGCGAGAAAATGGCGCGACCGCAGGAGCAACAACGTCGCCGCGAGCGCCGCCGCGAAGAGCGCTTCCGAATACGGATAGGAAAAAAAGTGCGATCCAGGTCCGCAGAGAAACAGCGCCGCCGCTTCGAATCCCGCCAGACGAAAGACGCACAGCGCCGCGATCAGGCAGCACAGATTCGAAACCAGAAATGCCGCCCAGAAGACGTCGACGTGCAAGGAGCGCAGCAGCAGCGGATAGAGCGGAAGGAAGACCAGGTGATGATTCGGCCCGCCGTGCCGCGGCGGATATCCGTCGCGCGCGATCGAGAGGTAGAAGTTCGCGTCCCAGCGGACCAGCGGCGCGAGGAACGGCGACGGCGGCGGTCCGGGAAAGAGGTTGTCGCGCCCGGGAATCCATTGCCACTGCGCCCGCTTGGCCGGGGTCATGAAAGCTGCGCCGAGGTGGGTCGCGCCGACCGCGATCACGCGGGTGAGGATGAAGACCGCGATCAGCCGCGCGATCACTTCGAGGAAGGCAGCGGCCCCCACGCGGGATCGCTCGCCCCCAGCCGCTCGCTCGTCACCGCCCGCTGGTTCGACCCGTCGGGCTGCGTCTCCCACAGCTGCCGCTTTCCGGCGCGCGTCGAGGAAAAGAGGATGTACCGCCCGTTCGGCGCCCACGACGGCTTCTCGTTGGTGCCCTGGTTCTGCGTCAGCCGCGTCACTTTTCCGGAATCCGTCGCGACGGTGTAGAGATCGAACACGCGATGTTCGTCGCGGCCGGAGAACGCGATCAGATCGCCCTTCGGCGACCACGCCGGCTCCTGGTTGTAATTGCCCTGGAAGGTGAGGCGGCGCACGTCCGATCCATCCGCGGCCATGGTGTAGATCTGGGGCGACCCGGCCCGCTCGGAGACGAACGCGATCCGCTTTCCGTCCGGGCTCCACGAGGCCGAGATGTCGATCCCGCGCGCGTCGGTCAGACGCCGCCCCGCCGAGCCGTCGGCCTGCGAGACGTAGACGTCGGTGTTGTCGTCGAGCGACGCCGAGAAAAGGAACCGCAGGCCGTCGGGCGCGTAGACCGCGCCGGTCGCGAAATCGCCCATCAGCACCAGCGGCTTGATCTGCCGGGTGACGGCGTCGACGGAGAAGATGTGGGCCCCGAGCCCGTCGCGAAAGCTGGTGAAGGCGAGGGTATGACCATCGGGCGACCATGCCGGCAGCAGGTTGATCGAAGCGCCCGTCACCGCCTGCGGATTCGCGCCGTCCTGGTCGGCGACGACGATCTGCTTTCCCGCCTCGGTCTCGCGCACGTAGGCGATCCGCGTCTGGAAGATGCCGGGCTCGCGGGTGAAGTACTTGACCACGTCGTCGCCGAAGCGGTGCGCAATCTGGCGCATGCCGGCGCGCGGCGCGGCGTACGTCCCGTGCAGCAGCTCGACGCCGTGGGTTACGTCATAGAGCCGCATGTCGCACTTCACCTCTGCGGTCGCGTCGCAGCTCATCTTGACCAGGCCTTGCGCGCCGACGGCCTGCCATTTGGTGTAGTCGATTCCGGTCAGCCCCTCGGTCGGCTTGGCGAGAAACGACGCCGGGTCGAGGAGCTTGAAGAGCCCGCTGCGCTCGAAATCCGCCGACAGGACCGACTGCACCGCGACCCCCGCGTCCTGCACGCCGAGCGGCCGCGCCATCGCCAGCGGATACGCCTGCACCTTGCCGCCGGAGAGATCGATCACCGGCCGGTCCACCGCGAGCAAGACAGCAAGCGTGAGGGCGATCATGGCTTGAAATTCAGTACCACGCCGGTATCGCGAAGCGACTTTGCGATCTCGGCCGGCGGCGGCGGCAGCTTCGTGCGCTGGATCGCGAGCTCGAGCGCCTGGTCGAAGAACGCATTGCCCGATTTCTTCTCGAACTCGTGTTTGAGGATCTGCCCGTTGGCCCCGATCCATGCCAGCACGCTGGCCGACAGGTAGAGCCGCTCGCGCTCGGAGATCACCGACGGCACGACGTAATTCTCGAGGATCGCGTCGTGCACGGCGGTGAAGTACGCGTCCCCCTCCTCGGCAGTGGCCGCCGTGCCCTGCGGCGACCCGGTGGCCGATCCCGCGCGTTCCGGATCCGGCTCCTCCGTCTTCGGCTCGGTCTTCCCGGCTGCGCGTGCGAGCGCGCGCTGCATCAGCTCCTGCCGGGTCGGCTCGCGCTTGCGCGGCGCGGGCGCCGACGACGGCTTCGACGACGGCACCGCCACCGGCGAGGCTGCCGCGGCCGGCGGCGGCGATTCCTTCCGCGGCAACAGGTGCGGATCGCGTGGCTTCCCGAGCGCGACCAGCTTGGCGATGATCGGCTTGCGCAACGGCGGCGCCCGATCGAAGAACTTCGGCAACACCAGCGCGGCGCCGAAGACCACGACGTGCAACAGCACCGCGAGGACGATCCCCGGCGCCAGCGGCGTCCTCGGCTGAAGACCCAGCACGCTCGGCGGAGGAAGGCTCTCGGTCAAGGCTTGCGCAGCTCCTTGTCGGGCTCGGTGATCATCCCCATCGACTCGACCCCGGCGCGCCGCGCGGTGGCCATGATCTCGACCACCAGGCCGTAGTTCAGCGATCGATCGGCGTGCAGGTAGAGCTCCTTGTCCTTCTGGATCCGCGCGTTGGTCGCGAGCCTGGTCTCGAGATCGGCCGGCGAGATCTCGGTGTTGCCGAGGAAGATCCGCCGCTGCCGGTCGATGGTCAGCACCAGCTTCTCCTCGCTGTGCTCCATCTGCTGCGCCGACGCGCGCGGCAGATCGACCTTCACGCCGCTCTGGATGAGCGGCGCGGTGACCATGAAGATGATCAGCAGCACCAGCATGACGTCGACGAGCGGCGTCACGTTGATGTCGGTCATCGCGCGCCGTCCACCGCCGGTGTCGGTCGCCATCGCCATCTAGGCGGCCTTCTTGAAGATGTGTCTCTTGATGATGTTGAGGAAATCCGCTGAGAAATTGCGCATCTCGTTGTCGAGCACGCGGATGCGCGAATTGAATGCATTGTACGCGACCAGCGCGGGGATCGCCGCGAACAGGCCGACGGCGGTCGCGATCAGGGCCTCGCTGATCGGCCGCGCGACGGTGGCCAGGTTCGCGTTGCCCGCCGCATAGATGTCGCGGAACGCACCCATGATTCCCCACACTGTGCCGAAAAGTCCTACGAACGGCGCCGCGGCGGCGGTCGTGCCGAGGAAGGGGATCTGCATCTCGAGAGTGGTCAGCTCCGCGTTGGCCGCC
Source organism: Myxococcales bacterium (assembly GCA_020201435.1). Lineage (GTDB taxonomy): Bacteria > Myxococcota > Myxococcia > Myxococcales > 40CM-4-68-19 > 40CM-4-68-19. Next base: position 2,191 of record JAIVGS010000222.1, on the reverse strand, counting down.
CGGGCGAGCGCCCGCTCGACGTTCTCGAACCCGCCGAGCTGGTCGTGCATGGCTGCCTCCTCGCCGGACCCCTGCGGCTGCTGCGTGACCTTCGACAGCTCGACGTACCCGGCGCGAAACACCTGCGCGACCGGCGACACCGGCATCTCGTCGGTCGCCGAGTAGATCGAATCCAGCCGCTTGCTCCTCCAGAAGGTCTCGAGGAACCGCACGCTCTCCGCCTGCGCGCGGCGCAGATGCAGCACCTTGCGGAAGATGACCGTCCAGCTCCCGACCGAGGCCAGCACGAGGATGAGCAAGGTACCGGTGACGATCGGGCCGGCATGCGTCACCATTTCGAAATAGTTCAGGCTGCTGCCGTTCATGGCGGGCGCGGTTCTCCCTCGGGGAGTACCCGGTGTCAACGCACGAGGTGTGACCAGGACCTACTTTCACGGTCTGAATGAAGGAGCCGGCCCGATCGTCTGTACGGAGCAAGGAGACAAAGATGCGCCGCCTTCTTTTGCTCGCCGCCACGCTCGTTGCCGCCACCGCCTGCGCCCCCACCCGCGTCCCCGTCGAGGTCGACTGGACCTTCGGAGGCCAATTTTGCGACCAGGCCGGGGTCGCCCAGATCCAGATCGACGTCGACGGTGAGGCTCTGACGCAGAACGTCTGGACCTGCGCCGAGGCCGGCACGGGGGTGAAGCTCGGCGACTTCCTCTCCGGCCCCTACACCGTGACCGTCACCGGGTTCGACTCGGACGGGAACGTGATCTACCAGACGACGCAGACCATCCAGGTCAGGAACACGCACTCCACGAACGTCTTCACGGTCGACGCGGCGCCCACCACCGGCACGGCGACGCTCCAGTGGACTTTCGGCGGCAAGAGCTGCGCAGCCGCGGGCGTGACCGGCGTGCAGATCAGCGTCGACAACACCGTGATCACCACCTCCGGCGGCTTCCCCTGCAGCAACCCGAACGACTCCGGCGTCCTCGTCGACGGCAGCACGATCGGGCCGCTCTCTCCCGGCAACCACACCTTCGCGCTCGCCGCGCACGGCAGCAACGGCGCGTACTACGCGAGCGGAGACTTCGTGGTCGCGGTGACGGTCGGCCAGGACACGCCGGTAGCGGTCAACGTCCCCGCCGCGACGCCGACCAATGCCTCCGCCGAGGTGCGCTGGACGTTCGCCGCCGGCAAGAGCTGCGCCGACGTCGGCGTCGACCACATCTACGTCTACTTCGATCCCCCCGCGTCCGGCTCGTGGGGCAAGCCGGTGGCAGATACGGCCTGCAGCGGCTTCGGCGGTGCGCCGGTGACCGAGCTGCAGATCGTCGACGTCCCCGACGGCCAGCACAGCTTCGCCATCCAGGGAACCCGCGGGAACTCGCTGCTGTACTACACGCACCATCCCGTCACGACGCAGTTCACCGCGCCCTTCACCACCGCGGTCGACGTCACGGCGGAATCGACGCCGTGATATCTGGCCGGAAGTGCGGAGCGACGTAGAAGCGCCCATCGGCGTGTTCGACAGCGGCGTGGGCGGCCTCACCGTCCTGCGCACGCTGATCGAGCGGCTGCCGGCCGAGCACACCGTCTATCTCGGCGATACCGCCCGCGTGCCGTACGGAACGCGGTCGGGCGAGGTCGTCACGAGGTACGCGCTGCTCTCGGCGCGCCACCTGGCGTCGCACGGGATCAAGCTGCTGGTCGTCGCCTGCAACACCGTCTCGGCGCACAGCCTGCCGGCGCTCGCCGACGCGCTGCCGATCCCGGTGATCGGCGTGATCGAGCCGGGCGCACGGATCGCTGCCGCGAAGACCCGCGGCGGTACGATCGCCATCCTCGGCACCCCGGCGACGGTCGCGTCCGGCGCATACCAGGCGGCCCTGCGTCGGCTCGCTCCGCTGGCGACGGTGGTGGCGCGCGCCTGCCCGCTCTTCGTTCCCCTCGCGGAAGAGGGTTGGACCGACGGCGAAGTGCCGCGGCTCATCGCCGAAAAATATCTGCTCGATCTTCGCCGCATCGGCGTCGACACCGCCGTCCTCGGTTGCACGCACTATCCGCTGCTCGGTCGCGCGATCGCCGAAGTCCTCGGCCCGCGCGTGGCGATCGTCGACAGCGCCGAGGCCACGGCCGATGCGGTGGCCGTGCTGATGGCGACCCATGACATGCTGCGCCCACCGGGTGCCGCACCGCGGCATCG
>JAIVGS010000334.1 GCA_020201435.1 Myxococcales bacterium | reverse complement strand
TCCTGGAACCGCTGCGCCGGGTCCTTCCGCAGGCACCGTTCGACGATCCGCCACAGCCGCTCGGGCGCGCGACGCGGCGGTGGTTCGGGATCGTCGCTGATCACCTTGAAGCCGGCGGCGATCGGCGTCGAGGCCCGGAACGGCGGCTTCCCGCAGATCATCTCGTAAAGGATGGCCCCGAAGCTGAAGATGTCCGACCGCTGGTCGACGGTGTGCCCCTGCACCTGCTCGGGAGACATGTACTCGACGGTGCCGAGGAAGACGCCCTCCGCCGTGATCGCGGTCGGACTGTTGAGCTTGGCGATGCCGAAGTCGAGGATCTTGAGCAGGCCGCTCCCGGTGAGGAACAGGTTCTCCGGCTTGAGGTCGCGGTGCACGACTCCGTTGGCGTGCGCCGCCTCGAGGCCGCGCGCGAGCTGGAGGGCAAAGTTCACCGTCTCGTCGATGGCGAGGGGCCCTTCGGCGAGCCGGCGCCTCAGCGTCTGGCCCTCCAAGAGCTCGGAGACGATGTACGGCTCGCCGCCATGTACGCCGATGTCGTACACGTCGATGATGTTGGGCTGCTGGAGCGAGGCGGCGGCGCGCGCCTCCATCTCGAATCGGCGCAGCTGCTCGTCGCCGTGGGCGCCGGGCGCGAGCACCTTGATCGCGACACGGCGGCCAAGCTTGCTGTCGACGGCCGCGTAGACGCGGCCCATGCCGCCGCGGCCGATCTCCGCCTCGATGGAATAGCGCCCGTCGAATGTGACGCCGGCTGCGATGGGCTCTACCGACACGATGCCCCCAGCAGCCGGACCATGCTCCCGCGTGCGCGGCTGCGTCAAGTCGCCGAGCCCGGTTGACGGCGTGCGTCGTGCCGTGAGAAACCCGCGCGCCGTGCTCGGGATCATCGGTGGATCGGGCCTGTACGAGTTGCCGGGCCTGACCGGCGTCCGCCGCCGGCGGCGGACGACGCCGTTCGGCGATCCGAGCGACGAAATCGTCACCGGACAGCTCGGCGAGCAGGAGGTCGCCTTCGTCTCGCGGCACGGCAAGGGCCATCGCTACTCGCCGACCGAGGTCCCGTACCGCGCGAATCTTCACGCGTTCAGGCAACTTGGCGTGACCCGGGTGATCAGCGTCTCCGCCGTCGGCTCGATGAAGGAGGCGATCGCGCCCGGCCACATGGTGCTGCCCACGCAGTACATCGACCGCACCGTGGCGCGGCCGCGGACGTTCTTCGAGAACGGCGTCGTCGCCCACGTCGCGTTCGCCGACCCGGTCTGCCCGCAGCTCCACGAGCACATGAAGGGCGCCTGCTTCGCCGCCGGCGCGACCTTCCACGCTGGCGGCACGTATCTCTGCATCGAGGGCCCGCAGTTCTCGACCCGGGCCGAGAGCGAGCTCTACCGGAGCTTTGGCGTGAGCGTGATCGGCATGACCGCGATGCCGGAAGCGAAGCTCGCCCGCGAGGCCGAGCTCTGTTACGCGACGCTCGCGCTGGCTACGGACTACGACTGCTGGCATGCCGGCCACGAATCGGTCACTGTCGCGCAAGTCCTTGAAACAATGAAGAAAAATGTCGCGACCGCGCGCGAAATCGTGAGGAACGCGGCGCTCGGACTCTCGCGCCTCGAGGAGCGGAGCTGCGGCTGCGGCCGCGCGCTCGAGAGCGCGGTGATGACCGCGCCGGCGCAGATTCCGAATGCCGCGCGCGAGCGGCTCGCGCTGCTCCTCGGAGACCGATTCAGATGAGCCTTCTCGTGGTCGGCAGCGTGGCGCTCGACTCGGTCGAAACGCCGTTCGGCAAGCGCGACAGCGTCCTCGGCGGCAGCGCGACGTACTTCTCGGCCGCGGCCAGCCTGCTGACCAAGGTCAGCGTGGTCGGGGTCGTCGGCGACGATTTCCCCTCCGGCGATCTCGACTTCCTCCAGAAACGCGGCGTCGATCTCGAAGGCCTGGAAAAGGTGCCGGGGCGGACCTTCCGCTGGAAAGGCAAGTACGGCTTCGATCTCAACGCCGCCCAGACGCTCGACACGCAGCTCAACGTCTTCGAGCACTTCTCGCCCAGGCTGGGGCCGAAGGCGCGCAAGGCGGAGCGGATTTTTCTCGGCAACATCGATCCCGAGCTGCAGCTGCGCGTGCTCGAGCAGGCCGAAAACCCGCGGCTGGTCTGCGCCGACACGATGAACTTCTGGATCTCCGGGAAGCGTGCGTCGTTATTGAAGCTTTTGCCGCGCGTCGACGTCCTGATGGTCAACGACGGCGAGGTCCGTCAGCTGGCCGGCGAGGCCAACGTGATCAAGGCCGCTCACGCCGCGCAGCGTCTCGGGGCGAAGATCGTGGTGGTGAAGCGCGGCGAGTACGGCGCGCTGCTCGTCGACCAGGAGCAATCTTTCTATTCGCCGGCGTTTCCGATCGCCGACGTGATCGATCCCACCGGGGCGGGCGACTCGTTCGCCGGCGGGTTCCTCGGGTTGCTCGACCGCCTCGACTCGAAAGACCCTGCCGCCCTGCGTCAAGCAACGGTGATGGGCTCGACGATCGCGTCGTTCACGGTCGAGCAGTTCTCGCTCGATCGCCTGCGCGGCCTCGACCTCGCCCAGGTCCGCCGCCGCTTCGACGCCTTCCGCGCGCTGGTCCACTTCGAGGAGCTTCCGGAACACGTCGCGTGAGCCTCGACGCCGAATTGATGGACCTGCTGCTCGACGCGGTCGACGGGCTGCCGAAGGTCGAGAAGAAGCGCATGTTCGGGTTCGAAGCGTTGTGGGCCGACGGGCGGATCTTCGCGGCCGTCTGGAAGGGAAGGATCTCCCTCAAGCATCCCGACCTCGCAGGGCTGCCTGGCGCGCGCCCGTTCGCCATCGAGCTCGGCAAGATGCTGGCGAAGCCGGCCGCGTGGATCGAAGTGCCGGAGGCATTTCACGACGATCCGCACGAGCTGCGCCGGTGGGCGACAAGAGCGTACGAGCTCGCCCTCAAACAGCCGCCGCCGAAGAAAAAACGCCGCCGCCGCCGTGCTTGAAGTGCGCGGCGCGGCGGTGTACTCAGGGCTGCGCAGATGCGGACCGCTATTCTGACCGACATCCACGCCAATCTCGAGGCTTTGACGGCGTGCATTGCGGCGGCGGAGGACCAGAAGGTCGACCGCTTCGTTTGTCTCGGAGATACGGTCGGTTACGGCGCCGATCCGAACGCGGCCTGCGACCTGGTGCGGTCCAGGTGCGAGTTCGCCGTCCTCGGCAACCACGACGCCGCGGTCGCCGGGAGGATGGACTACAGCTACTACTATGGCGCGGCGCGCGAGGTGCTCGACTGGACCGCGCTGCACCTGTCGCCCGAAAACATGGCGTGGCTGAAGGGCCTGCCGTACCAGAAGGCGGAGGGCGAGGTGATCTTCGGCCACGCCAGCCCGCGCGATCCGGCGGCGTTCGAGTACGTCTTCGCCCTCGAGCAGGCCGAAGATCTCGTGACCAGGGCGGAAAAGATCGCCCACCTGACGTTCATCGGCCATTCCCATCTGCAGCGCGCATTCCTGCTCGGCGAGACGGTCAAGGACGTCTGGAGCGAGAAGGTCCGCATCGAGCAGGGCAGGAAGTATCTCTGCTCGATCGGCAGCTGCGGCCAGCCGCGCGATTACGACCCGCGCGCGTGCTACGGCGTCTGGGACGACACGGCGCGCACCGTCGAGTTCCATCGCGTGCAGTACAGCGCCGAGAAGACGGCGCGGAAAATCCTCGAGGCGGGGCTGTCGCCGCACTTCGCGAGACGCCTGCTGCACGGTGTATGAGCGAGTTTCCCCGTCACCTGCTCGAGCTGGAAACGCTGACGCGGGGCCAGATCGAGTCGCTGCTCGACCTCGCGGCGCGGTTCAAGCGCGAACGGGCGAAGGCGCGATCGGGCGAGGCCGGCCCGGACCGCCGCGGTCTTCTGCGAGGGCGCACCGTCGTCACGCTCTTCTTCGAGAACAGCACCCGTACCCGCAGCTCGTTCGAGGTCGCGGCGAAGGCGCTCGGCGCCGACGTGCTCAGCTTCCAGAAGGAAGCGTCGAGTGTGGCGAAAGGTGAGTCGCTGGAGGACACGGTGCGCAACCTCGACGCGATCGGGTCCGACGCGCTGGTCGTCCGGCATCCGGCGGCGGGCGCGCCGCGGCTGGTCGCGCGCTGCGTGCGGTCGAGCGTGATCAACGCCGGCGACGGAGCGCACGAGCACCCGACGCAGGGGTTGCTCGACGCGCTGACGCTGCGCGAGCGGTGGGGGACGCTCGAGGGGAAGACGGTGGCGATCGTCGGCGACATCACCCACAGCCGGGTCGCGCGGTCGAACATCCATTGCCTGTCGCGGCTGGGCGCGCGGGTGCGCGTAGGCGGCCCGTCGACGGTGATTCCCGACGGAATCGAGAAGCTCGGCTGCGCCGTCGCGCCCTCGTTGAAGGAGGCCTTGACCGGCGCGGATGCGGTGATGGCGCTGCGGATCCAGAACGAGCGCATCGCCGACGCGCGGCTTCCCGGCGCCCGCGACTACGCGCGCACCTGGGGCCTCAATGCGCGCACGCTGGAGATGCTGCCGAAAGACGCGCTGGTGCTCCATCCGGGTCCGGTCAACCGCGGCGTCGAGCTCACCTCCGAAGTCCTCGAGAGCCCGCGCTCCCTGGTCATGGACCAGGTCGACTCCGGCGTCGCCGTCCGCATGGC
>JAIVGS010000156.1 GCA_020201435.1 Myxococcales bacterium | reverse complement strand
GGTCGCGATGCGCTTCCTGTCGACGCTGCGCATGGCGGAGGTCAAGTCGATCGCCAAGAACAAGAACGTCCCGCAGGGCCTCGCCAACGCCGCCAAACGGCTGGTCGAGAAGAAAGGCGGGCTCGATTGATTTTCGCCCGGGAGCTTGCCACCGCGTTGCGCAGCTTCATTTGGAGACCCAGGCTGAAGCCTGGGTCTAGCAAAGAGCAAGCCCCCCGAAGGGGGCTGAACAGCGAAACTATCGTGTCCCCCGGCGAAGCCCCCTTCAGGGGGCTTGAATTTTGCTAGACCCGGCCTTCAGGCCGGGGCTCCTGATGGAGCTCCGGAATTCCAGGCTCTGATCGGATCGGGGATCCGAAATCTTACGCTGATTTCTTGGCGGCGCCGTCGGTTTCCTCGCCGTCGGCGTTTTCCTGCAACAGCTGCAGCGCGATCTCGAGCGCCTTGCGCGTCTTCTCGCGCAGCTTCTCGTCGCCCTTGATCTTCTGGTACGCCTTCACCGCGCGGTCCTCGTTGGCCACCGCGGTGACCTGCGCGTCTTCGAGCTGCTTCTTCAGCTCGTCGCGCTCCTCGACGAGCAACTCCTTTTCGCCCTTCAGCTCGTTGAGCTCGGTTTCGAGCTCGCCGGTGCGCTCCTTGAGCTTCTCGAGCTCCTTCTCCAAGTCCGCGGATTTAGCGCCTTTTTTTGCTTCCTCGCGGGCCGCCGTCAGCTCCCGCTCGAACTTCTTCGCCGCGGCCGCCAACGCGTCGGCGCGCTGCTGGAGCGTCTTGGCCGCCGCTTCCCGCTTGACCGCGTCGTCCTTGAGCTGCTGCGCCTGACCCTCGAGCGCGGTCTGCGCTTCCTGGAGCTCGACCAGCTCCTTGTCCTTCCCGTTCAGCTCCTCTTTCAGCCGGAGCAGCTCCTTGTCGGCCTTGTTCTTTGCTTCCTTGAGCTTGAGCAGGCTCGCCGACGATCCTTCGCCCTTCCTGGCCTGCTCCAGCTCCGCCTCGCGCTCGGCGAGCTTCTGCTCCAGCTCGGCGACGCGCGCTTCGAGATCGGTCCCCGGCGACTCCTGCAGCGTGTCGAGCACCGCGTCGTCGGGCGGCGCGCTGATCTCGGTCGGCGGCGGGGGAGGCGTGATCACCGGCGCGCCAACCGGCTCGGCAAGCGCCTCGGCGAACCGCTGGGTGCCCTCGGCCTGCGCCGTCACCGCCGGCGCGCCGAGAGAATCGAATGCCTTGTCGAACATGTCGAGGTCGTCGTCACCGGCCGCCTTCTCCTCCTCGACCTCGACTTCCTCGACCTCCTCGACGAGCAGCACCTCTTCCGCCTGTCCGCTCTGGGCCGCGCGCGCGTCGGACTCGGAGAGCGAAATGGGCTCGTCCTCGCCGTCGACCAGGTCGCCGAGGCCGAGCGGCTCGTCGTCGACCGCGACGATCTCGTCCTCGCCGATCTGCTCGGCCGGCAGCGCGATGCCCATCAGCGCCGAGGCCTTCTCCAGCATCACGTTCGGCTCGAACGGCTTGATCAGGTACTCCTCGGCCCGGGTCTTGAGCTTCTTGTGCTTTTCGAACGAATCCGGCGTCGCGTTCGCCGAAGTCAGAATCACCGGAATGCCCTTCAGCGCGTCGTCCTTCTTGAGCCGCGTGCAGAGCATGTAGCCATTGGTGGGCTGGGCCTCCACGCAGACCACGATCAGGTCCGGATTCTCCTGTTTCGCCAACGACATACCCTGTTCGCTGTTGGTCGCCATCGTCGCGGTGAAACCGCGCGCGGTAATCGCGTTCGAGAGCCCCTGCGCGAAGGCTTCGTCCGAATCGATGAGGAGAATGCGTTTGGACACGAAAGAACCCTTTGCCGGAGACTAAAAGTCTACGGGCCCGACACAACGGGTGTCAACGAAACGAATAGGGATTTCCGCGATGTAGGCGTTTAGCGCATCTCTGCCGACTGCACGAGCGCGAGCACGTCCTGCTCGTCCAGATCGGAGATCAGCGAATAGACGATCTCGTCGTTCCGCCAGGAGGCGACGTTGAATCCGCGCGCCTGCGACAACCACACTTCGCGATCGGCGATGCGGCGGGCCGCGCCGGGCAACTGCTGCTCGGGGTCGTCGACGATCAGGAGCGAAATCCGCCGGCCATCCGAGCTGGGGATGGTGTAGGTGACCACCGCCGCCGGCCGCGAGTGGAACGACGAGAGCCGCACGCCCTGCACCTGGCCGATCTGCGGCAGATGGACGCCGAAATCGACCTTGCCGGCGAGCCACTTCTGGGCCGAGCCGACGTCGGAGGCGGTGTAGTCGAGCGGCAGCGCCCGCGCGTGGAGGGCGACACCGTCCTCGGCGAGCGAGTGCGCGCGCGAGAAGAGGGGATGTTGGAGCCCGCCGGCGAGGAACCAGGCGGCCGCTCCCACGGCTGCCGCGGCGAGGCCGACGGCGCGCGGGTCGCGGAAGGCGCGGATCCAGCGACCGTGGTGCGCTTCCTCGACGAGGCCTTCCCGGACCGCGTCGTGGAACGCGTGTGGCGCCGCTGCGTTGGCGCGCAGCATCGCGGCCTTGTAGCTCTCGTGCCGGCGCACGACGTCGGTGCAGGCCGGGCAGGTCTCGAGATGGGCGCGGACTTCGGCGCTCTCGTCGCCGGCGAACTCGCCGTCGACGTAGGCGTGGAGGAACGTCTCCTCGACTTTTCGGCATTCGACGGTCATTCGACGCGCCTCTTGAACTCGAGCACGTCGGCCTCGATTTCCGCTCCGGCCTCGATCTCGATCGCCTGCCTGGGCAGGACCACGCCGGATTCGACCGCGTACGAGAGCAGGTTCTTCTGCAGAAGCTTTCGCCCGCGATAAAGGCGCGACATCACCGTCCCGACCGGGCAGTCGAGGATTTCGGCGATTTCCTTGTACGAAAACTCCTGTAAATCCGCGAGGATCACGACCAGGCGGAAGTCGATCGGCAGCTGGTCGATGCTGCGGATCACATCGTCCGAAAGGAGCTTGTCGAAGAAGTATTGCTCCGGGTCCGCGCTCGATTCGGTCGGCTCGCGGGTGACGAACCGCTCGTTGCCGGCCTCGCGCGAGGCGCCTTCGACGACGGTGCGCTCCTTTACCCGGCGGCGATATTTGTTGATGAAGGTGTTGGTCAGGATCTTGAACAGCCACGCCTTCATGTTCGTGCCGCGCTCGAACTTGTCGAAGAAGCGGAAGGCGCGCAGGAACGTGTCCTGGACCAGGTCCTCGGCGTCGCGCTCGTTCTTGGTCAGGCGAAGGCCGGCCGAGTACAGAGCGTCCAGATGCTCGAGCGAAAGGCCTTCGAACTCCCGCCGCGTCCTGTCGGTGTGCTTGAAGTCCAGCATTCCCTTCCCGCGTCGGTGGCCTTACGGACTCAATCTAACTGGCCCGGGTTGGTCTGGAAACCGTGGAAAGTCGCTGGACATTCCGGGGATCGCCCGGCTGCCCGCTGGACCGGCTTCAAGCGCACCGCGGAGGCGCGGAGAGCGCGGAGATTATTGGGTTTTTTCAAAAAAACTCCGCGTTCTCCGCGCCTCCGCGGTGGATTGACGACTCACCTCTTCGTGGACAATGCCTTCTCGAGCGGGGTGTACTCGAAGTCGTGGGCCTCGGCGACGGCCTTGTAGGTGCAGTGGCCGTTGTAGGTGTTGACGCCGAGCGCGAGGGCTCTATCGCGCTTTATGGCCTCGACGCCGCCGTCGGCGAGCTTCACGCCGTAGCCGATCGTCGCGTTCGTCAGAGCGAAGGTGCTGGTCTGCGCGACCGCTCCGGGCATGTTGGCCACGCAGTAGTGGATGACGCCGTGCACCACGTACGTCGGGTGGTCGTGCGTGGTCGGGTGGCAGGTCTCGATGCAGCCGCCCTGATCGACGGCGACGTCGACGACGACGCTGCCTTCCTGCATCTCGGAGATGAGCTTCTCGCTGACCAGCTTGGGGGCCTTGGCGCCCGGGATCAGCACGCCGCCGATGACCAGGTCCGCCTCGCGGACGTACTTCTGGATCTGCGCGGGGTCCGAGTAGACGGGCGTGATCCGCGAGCCGAAGACGTCGTCGAGGTACGCGAGCCGGTTCAGGCTGACGTCGAGGATCACGGTCTCCGCGCCCATGCCGGTGGCGAGCTTGGCCGAGTTGGTGCCGACGACGCCGCCGCCGAGTATGACGACTTTTCCGCGCCGCACGCCGGGGACGCCGGAGAGCAGGATGCCCTTGCCGCCGTGCTCTTTCTCGAGCTGGACCGCGCCGACCTGGACCGCCATCCGGCCGGCGACTTCGCTCATCGGCTTGAGGAGCGGGAGCTGGCCGTCGTCGGTCTGGATCGTCTCGTACGCGACCGCGAACACCTTCCGGTCGAGGAGCGCCTTCGACAGCGGCTTGTCGGCCGCGAGGTGGAAGTACGTGTAGATCGTCTGGCCTTCCTTCATCAGGCCGTACTCGGAGGCGATCGGCTCCTTGACCTTGACGATCATCTCCGCCCGCGCCCAGACGTCGGCGGCCTTGTCGACGATCTTCGCGCCCACCGCCTCGTACGCGCTGTCGGGGATCCCGCTGCCGACGCCCGCGTTTTTCTCGATCAGCACCGTGTGGCCGCGGCCGGTCAGCGCCGCCACTCCGCCGGGCACCAGCCCGACGCGGTATTCGCGGGTTTTGATCTCCTTGGGGCAGCCGATGATCATTGCGCGCTCCATTGTTCAAGCTTGCGAAAAAGGGCGGCGGAAGAT
>JAIVGS010000333.1 GCA_020201435.1 Myxococcales bacterium | reverse complement strand
GTCTTGAGCAGCGTGATGAACCCGCCCGCCGCGACTGCGCCGGCGCCGATCTGCCGCACGTACGCGCGATAGATCGCGTTGTTCAACGCGGCAAACGTCTGCGTCGCCGGGTCCCAGCCGAACGCGCCCTTCTTCGTGACGTCGGCGAGGTAGCCGAGCTTCATTAGCTGCTCGGCGATGGTGTGCCCCGGCACGAGCGAGGCGATGAGCGGGATGATCCCGAGCCACGCCAGCACGCCGCCCGCGACCAGCACGCCGGCGATCCGCGGCCCGATGATGTATCCGACCCCCATGTACTCGGGCGTGATGTCGGCGAAGACCGTCGCCGCCGGAAAGATGCGGCTGGCGTTCGAGGTGATGTACTTCGGCGTGTCGGCGATGACGTGGAAGATCTTCTGCAACACCGCGTAAGCAAAGGCGAATCCGAGTCCCTGGTAAGCGACCTTCGCCATCTCGCCGCCCTGTTCGCCGGCGATCAGCACCTGCGCGCACGCGGCCCCTTCGGGATAGGGCAGGTTGCCGTGCTCCTTCACGATCAGCGCGCGCCGCAGCGGCACCATCATCAGGACGCCGATGCACCCGCCGAGAAGGGCGAGCGTGAAGATCGTCCAGTAGCTGAAGTACGGCGCGCCGATGCTCTGGCGCGTGCTCATGTCGATCGCGAGGAAGAGAAAGCCCGGCAGCGTGAAGACCACGCCGGCGGCGATGCTCTCGCCCGCCGAGCCGATGGTCTGGACGATGTTGTTCTCGAGGATCGTCGAGCCGCCGAACTTCTTGAGAAGCGAGATGCTCAGGACGGCGATCGGGATCGAGGCCGACACCGTCAGGCCCGCCTTCAACGCCAGATACACCGTCGAGGCGCCGAAGATGAGGCCGAAGAGCGCGCCGGTCACGACCGATTTGGGCGTGAACTCGGCCATTCGCGCTTCGTCGGCGATGTAGGGTTTGTGCTCGACGACGGCTTCGGTTCCCGCGGCAGCTTCGGCCATGGGCCGCTCACCTACCATATTCAAACGCGGCGCGCAGTCGGAGGACCGAGGCGCGGCCGACCTCGGCGGGGAAGTAGCGGTCGTAGCGGTACGTCGCCGGGCTTCGCTCGACGATTGCGACGATGCCGGGGACCTGCGGAACTTCCAGCCGCGATGTCGGACTGCTTTGGTAAACCACGGGTGGGCCGGCCACCTGTCGCGAGAGGTCGAGCGTGAGCTCGATGCCGCTCTCGACGCGGAGGTGTGCGTCGTCGAAGAACAGGGCGTAGCCGCCGTGCCGGAATCGGTAGAGCCGCGTCCACGCGGGTTTCAGCCGTGCGCCGGCCAGCGCCTCGGCGAAACGGTGGAGCTCGGTCATCGGCCGCAGCTCGGCGAAGTCGTAGCGACCGCGGTTCGCGAGGTCGAACCGTCGCCACCGCACGCGCGGAGCGGCTTTCGGATCGCACGCTCCGGGCAGGATCAGGCTGCGCTGCGCGGCGAACGCGGGGCGCAGCTTCTCGAGGACCTCGGGTCGATCGTAGGGCGCCCGGATCACGGGTAGAACCACCCCGCGATCGACGTGCGCGCGCCGTCGAGGACTTCCCTTACCTGGTGGAGGGCGAGGTCGCTGACCGCGAAGAGCACCAGCCGGTTCGCCCGCGGCGCGATCTTCCTCGCCGATCGGGTGCGCACGATCTCGCCCCCGCGCCTGGCGCACGCGAAGAGCTCGAGCTCCCCCCCGCGTTTCGGCGCGTCGACGTAGTACGCGTACGCGATCGCGCGCCCTTCGCTCTGCCGCGAATCCGAGTGCGGCAACAGGTAATGGCCGGGCAGGTAGACGTAGGCCGACCCGTCGGCCCGCGTCAGCGGCAACGCGCAAATCGTCGAAACCGTTGAACATTCCGTGCCGAGCGCGGCATGGAACGCGCGCAGGGCCGGCTGCATCGGCGGATCGGACGAGCGCAGGTGAAGGTAGATCTCGTTCTCCACCAGGACGTGCGGCTCGCGGTCGAAGTCGGCGACCAGCCGCGCGTGATCGTCGCGCGACAGCACGCCGTCGATGACCAGGTGCGGAAACGGCCTCGCACTCCTGAATCGGCGGACGAGCGGACGCAGGTCCGGCGGCCAGCGAATCATCGAGCGATGCCGCACGCTTGCACGACGTCGTCGCGATACCCGAGCCACAGCTCCAGCGCCCGCTCCAGAGCGGAGGCCACCGCTTCTTCGTGGCCGCGCGCGTTGCCGAGCACGGCGTCCCACGCGTCGCGGCGGTGGCCGCCTTCGACCTTCTTGTGCACCCGCTGCAGCTCGAGGAACTTCGGGTCCAGCTTGTGAATCCGCACCAGCGGATGCTTTCGCAGCGAGGCCTCGATCTCGTCGTCGGTCTGCGGCGCGCGTTCCAGGGCCGCCAGCTCGGCGCGCTCGTTGGCGCTGCCCTCGACGAAGATGGTCAGCACCGCCGCGCCGACGACCCACGGCTTTCCCCAGCTCGCCTGATCGAGAAATTCGCGATACGCCCGCGCACCCGGCAGCAGTTGGACGCGCTCGAAGTCGGCGCGCGAATACCCGCAGCCCTCCATCATCCGCAGGAACAATTCGGGATGAGATGCCGCTCCGCTCACGCCGCCCGTCTGCTCCTCGTAGATGTTGGCGGCCAGCATCCCGGCCACGTCGTGGGGCGGCCGATGCCCCAGCACGCGAGCTAAAAGAATCGGAAAATCGCGCACATACACTTCCCACTCCTGCTGGAAGTGGGGCTTCAGGCGAGGCAGCGGGATGCGGCCTTCGGCGAAGTGCGGCCACGCCCAGTGGGTCTTCCGTTCGAGGATCGCGAGCAGCCGTTCCTGGAGCACGCCGCCCAGATTACCGCGTCAGATCGCCGAGCGGCACTTTCAGGCCGGTCTCGGCTTCCTTCTCGACGTGGACTTCGGGCGGCCGGACCGGCGCCTGCTCCTGCGCGCGGCGTGCGGCCTCGGCGCGGCGCGCCTCCCTGCGCAGCTTCTTGCGGCTCGGCCACTCGGGCTGCCGCTCGGCCCACAGTCCGCTGGTCAAGGCCCAGGCGATGCCCGCGCCGATTCCGATCGCTCCGATCAGCCAGAGTCGTTTCATGCGTTGAAGTTAGTCATTCGAGCGCGAGGGCGATCAAAGCCCGCACGACGCGTCCCGGCTCGTACTCGCCGAACGGCCGCAGCCAGCGCAGCGCGAGCGAGGCATGGTCGATGCCTTCGAGCACCACGAGCTTCGCGCCCGGGATGTGCGCGTCAGCGAGCGGGACGAAGCCGTCGCTCGGCGCCTCGATGAACCGGCGTGTCTTCTCGAGAAACAGGCCGGCGCGCGCCGTCCAAGTCGCGAGGGCGACGGTCGGGACCTGCGGGACCGGGCCGTGCTCGCGCAGGAACGCCTGCCGCCGGGCGTACGACATCTCGAACAGGCGGCTTCGCGGGCGTGCCAGCGGCGTCCCGCCGAACGGCGCCTGCACCGAGACGAACGCGCGAACCTTCGGGATGATCTCCGGATGCAGGACGAGCGCGGCGTTGATGTCGAGCGGCCCCTTGCTCTGGCCGAGCAGCACGACCGGCACCGGCTCGCGAAGGACCGCGTCGCGAATCCGCGCGGCGTTCTCGCGCAGATCGCCGTGCTTCGTGTCGACCTTGATTTCACGCGCGTTCAGGGCGCGGCGAATCCGACCCAGATACGCCGGATAGAGGGCGGTGAAAATGCCCGGCACGACCCGCACCGGCACCGGCGGCGCTCGGCACTCTTTGGAATGAATGTCGAGAAAACGCCGAGTTACATCGACGGGCGGCGGAAGCTCGCGGAGCATCCACCCGATCTCAGCGTGCATGATGGAAGTGCCAGACGAGCAGCGCGACCACGATCGCGACCGCGATCCAGCCGGCGACGATCAGCCAGCGGCGAGCGGAAAAACCGGTGATGAGCAGCACCGACGCGGTCCAGGTCGGCGCGAGGTCGAGCGCCGGCACGGCTTCGGCCGCGAGCGCCGGCATCAACGCCCAGTGGAAGCCGAGCAAGCGGATGAGGATGGCCGCGACGGCGAGGTCGAGCACGTCATTGAACGGCGACGCGAATCCCTCGCCGAACAGCGGCGCAGCGACGAGCTGCACCGCGTCGGCGACGACCGCGACGATCCGCGCGGCCTTAACGCGCGTAGCTGGCGTCGGTGCCCTGGAAGGCGCGGTAGAGCTCGTCGGCTCGATCGATGACCTCCTTCGGGAGCGGCTTCGCGACCGCATCGATGGCGGCGTCGAGCTGCTCGACGCTTGCGGGCCCGAGCAGGATCGAGTCCACGCCCGGCCGCGCCGCGACCCACTGGTACGCGAGGTCGACGGGCGTCCGCCCGGACTCCGCCGCCAGCCGCGCGAACGCGTCGGTCAGCTCGAAGAAGCGCTGTGACAAATAACGCTTTTGATACATCGGGTTGTTCTCGAACCGCGCGCCCGGCTTGCCGGCGAGAAGCCCGCCGCCGAGCGGGTTGTAGACGGTGGTGTGCACGCCGTGCTTGCGCGCGAACCGGAAGTACTCGAGCTCGAGCTGCCGGATGAGCAGATTGTACAAAACTTGCGAAACGCGCGGCGCGACCCCCGCCTGGATCATCTCCAGCAGCTGCCAGGAGGCGAAGTTCGAGGCGCCGAACGCACCGACCTTGCCCGCCTCGATCAGCTTCTGCATCGCCCGCAGCGACTCTTCCAGCGGCCGCGAGTGGTCGGGCTTGTGGAAGTAATA
>JAIVGS010000047.1 GCA_020201435.1 Myxococcales bacterium | reverse complement strand
GCGCGAGGAAGCTGCGGGCGCGCAGATCCGGCACCTCGAACAGCTCGTAGGGCCAGGCATAGATGGCGCGCACGATCTCCGGCAACTCGGTGAAATTGAAGCCGCTGATGGTCCCCACGTCGTTGCCGTCCGCTGCGCGAGCGACCTTGCGCGAGCCGACGAAGTAGAGCGCGCGGCCGAGGAACGCCCGTGGAAAGCGCAGGTACAGATGCCAGAACGCGACGTGGATGGTGCGCTGGAACTCCGCCCGATACGCCGGCGTGATCGGAACGTGCTTCGCGTTTCCGGTCGAGCCGGTCGTACGGACGTAGTAGACCGGCGCCTCGGCGGTGAGCAGGTTGCGCTCGCCGGCCATCGAGCGCTCGACGTACGGGTCGAGATCGGCGGCGCTCATCATCGGCAGGCGCTCGACGAGCTTCGCGGGGGTCCCCGCTTCTCCGAGCCCGAAGCGCCGGCCGTACTCGGTGTCCGCGTTGCGGCGAACGAAGTCCGCGAGCCAGGCTTCCTGCGCCTTGCGCGGATCGCGCGCCGCGATCGCGAACTGCAATGCGGGCCGCGCGCGCGAGGCCTGGCCGAGCAGGTGGAGCAGCGCGGGCGTCACGACCTGCATGTTAGCATCGGGTGAATGGTCCTCTGCACGCTCGCCCTGTTCGTCGTCTCGCTCGGGTACGGCGTGGTCGTGCCGCTGCTGCCGCAACTCGCCGATCAAGGCAGCGATGCGACGTTGCTCTCGATCGTCTACGCGGTCTATGCGGCGACGAAGATCGGCGCGCAGGTCCCCGGCGGCGCCTGGGTCGATCGCGCGGGCGGCCGCCGCGTTCTTCTCTTCGCGCTTGCGCTCTTCACCCTTTCGCTCGCCGGATTTTGCGCGGGAGGCTCGCTGCGGTTGTTCGCGGTCGTGCGCGCGATCGAGGGTGCGGCGACGGGCCTCGTCTATCCGGCGGTCTTCTCGCTGGTGTTGCAAGGCGCGAGCGAAAACAGGACCGGCCGCCGCATCGGCGCCGTCGTCGGCGTCGGCACCAGCGGCCTTCTCGTCGGGCCCGCCCTCGGCGGCGTGCTCGCGCCGTTCGGCCTGCGCGTTCCGGTCCTCGTCGCGCTTCTCGCCTCCGCGGCTCTGACCGCCGTCTGCTTCGTCGCGCTGCGCGCGGAGCCGGCGAGGCCGTCGCGCCCGCGCACGCTGCGCGCGGAGGCGCATGCCATCCTGTTGCTCGCCGGCGACCTGACGTTCCTCGGCCTGGCCCTGCCGATCGCCTTCAACAAGCTCACTTTCAGCGCGTTCCAGGGCCTCTTGCCGTTGCACGGCCCGGCCGCTTTCGGCCTCGGCACTCGCGGGGTCGCGGGACTGTTCGTTCTCACCGGCGTCTGCTTCGCGCTTGCCCAGGGCGCCGGCGGCTGGCTGGTCGATCGCTTCTCCGCCCGTGCCGTGGCGATCGCGGTGACCGCGCCGCTGCTCGCGTCGCTCGCGCTGATGACGTTCGCGCGCGGCGCGCCCGGATTCGCGGCGGCCTACGCGAGCTACGTCTTCGTCTCGTCGATCGTCTTCACCGCGACGTTCAAGCAGGCGGCCCGCACCTACGGCACCGACGACACGTACGGCGGCCTCTTCGGCGTCCTCGGCACGCTCACCGATCTGATGACCATCGTCGGACCGCTGCTCTTCCTCAATCTCTACTCGCGCATCGAAGGCCAGGTCTTCCTCGCGATGGCGGTCGCGGGCGTCCCGTTCGCGATCGGATTCCTGCGCCTCGGTCGCGCCGTTCCGGCGGCAGCGTGACGCTTCCGCAATACCGGGCGGCTGAAGATCTCGAGCGGCATCTCGGCGATCCGTTCGATGACGGCAATCCCTTTTCGCACCAAAGAGCCGTCGCCCTCGACGAGCGCGAAGAATTTCCCCAGCCGGCGATCGCGATGCTCCACGAATGGGGCTACTCACGGTATCTGGTCCCTGCGGCGCTCGGCGGCAAGCTGACGTCCTTCGAAGAAGCCGCTGCCTTGCAGCGCGCGGTGTCGCGGCGCGATCTCACCGCGGCGATCGCGCTCGGGCAGAGCTTTCTCGGCGCGGCGGCCGTCTGGCTCGCAGGCACACCTGAGCAGCAGGGGCGCGTCGCCGAAACCCTTCTCGGCGGCGGCCTCTGCGGTCTCGCGCTCACCGAGGAGGAGCACGGCAGCGACCTGCTGGCGAGCGACGTCGCCGCCGCGCGCAGCGGCGGTGCCTGGAAGCTGACCGGCCGCAAATGGCTGATCAACAACGGCACCCGCGGCGACGCGTGGACGGTGTTCGCGCGCACCGATCCGGCCGGCGGGCTCAACGGCTTCACCCTGTTCCTGGTCGAGCGACCGGTCGCATCGCTGCCGAAGAAACGCACTCACGGCATCCGCGGCGCGGACATCAGCGGCCTGGTCCTCGACGGCACGCCGGCGACGCCGGTCGGTCCGATCGGCTCGGGGATGGATCTCGCGCTCAAGTCCCTGCAGCTGACGCGCACCGGCTGCGCCCAGTTCGCGCTCGGCGCCGCCGACACCGCGCTGCGCACCGCGCTCGACTTCGCGCTCGATCGCAAGCTGTACGGTGCGCGCGCGTTCGACATTCCGCACGCGCAGGCGGTGCTCACCGGCGCGTTTCTCGATCTCTCGATCTGCGACGCCCTCGCACTCTTCGCCACCCGTGCGCTGCAGGCCGCGCCGGGACAGATGAGCCTCTGGTCGGCGGTCTGCAAGTACTTCGTGCCGACGACGGCGGAACGCGCGATCCGCGACGTCGCGGTCATCCTCGGCGCCCGTCATTATCTCCGCGAAGGAAGTCACGCGATCTTCCAGAAGATGCTGCGGGACAGCGCGGTCGTCTCCCTCTTCGACGGCAGCACCGCCGTCAATCTCGATGCGGTCGCAGTGCAGCTGCAAAGGCTCTCGACGAAGCGGGCCGCGTCCTCCGAGGAGCGGGAGAACGCGTTGCGCGCGATCTGCACCCTCACCGAACCCTTGCCGGCGCTCGACGCCGCGCGGTTCGAGCTGATGAACGCCGGCCGCGACGATCTCACGCAGGGAATCGCCGCCGCACGCCTGCGCGAATCGATCGACGAGAACGAGGCGCTCGTCGCGCAGCTCTCGCGCGAAAAGCGCAGCTCCGAGTCGTTCGAGCTCGCGCGGCGTCATTGCGTGCTCAGCGCCGCGGCGGCTTGCGTGCACCTCTTCGACCGTTCTCGCGACGTGCTCGATCCGTTCTTCGGCAGCGAGCAGGGGCTGGCGGCATGCCTCGATCGGCTGCTGGGCGGTCCCGCGAGACTTCCGGCGGAAGCGACCGCGGCGATGCTGCGGATTCACCGTGAGGACAAGGCGTTCTCCGTGGTCCCCGTCCAGCTGGCGCGGCGATGAAAGCTCCTCCCGGCCCGCGCGGCCACTGGCTGCTCGGCAGCCTCCCCGAACGGCGCCACGACGCGCTCGGCTTCTACGAGCGGATTCACCGCGAGTACGGCGACGTCGTCGGCTTCCGGCTCGGGACCGTTCCCGTGGTGATGCTCTGTCACCCGGATCACGTGAAGCACGTGCTGATCGATCACGCCGACCGCTACGGCAAGGGCGGCATGCCGGCGCGCCTGCGGCCGGTCCTCGGCAACGGCCTGCTCACCAGCGAAGGCGAGTTCTGGCTTCGGCAGCGCAGGCTGATGCAGCCGGCATTCCATCGAGAGAGTCTCGCGCGCCTCGCCGGGTTGATCGGGCGGTGCGTCGAAGTCCATCTGGCCAGGACCAACGAAGGCGAAGTCGACATCGCCGAAGAGATGCTCGACCTCACGCTCGCCGTCGCGAGCAAGGCGCTGTTCGGCGCAGACCTCGGCGAGATGGCCGCCGACGTCGGCCCGGCGCTCGAGGTCGCGCTCGCGGAGAGCAACCGCCGGTTGCTGGCGCTGTTCGACGTTCCGCTCGCGATCCCGACGCCCGCCAATCTGCGGCTGCGCAGGGCGATCGGGGCGCTCGACCGGGTCGTCTTCGAGATCATCGAGCAGCGCCGCACCGGCAGGAGCAGCGGCACCGATCTGCTCACCCTGTTGATCGAAGCGCGCGACGAGAAGACCGGCGCGGCGATGGACGATCGCCAGCTCCGCGACGAGGTGATGACCCTCTTTCTCGCCGGCCACGAGACGACGGCGAGCGCGCTCGCCTGGCTCTGTCATCTGCTCGCCTGGCATCCGGACGAGCAGGAGTGGATGCGCGCCGGAGGTGAGGCTCGCTGCCAGATGGCCCTGCAGGAAGCCATGCGTCTCTACCCGCCGGCGTGGGGCATACCGCGCTCGGCGCGCGTCGACGACGAGATCGGCGGCTACGCGGTGCGCAAGGGAACGCTGGTGTTCGTCAGCACCTGGGTCGTCCATCGCCATCCGGCGTTCTGGCCCGAGCCGGAAAAATTCGATCCCGATCGCTTCGCCGAAAAGCCGCCGCGCCATGCGTACATTCCGTTTGGGGCCGGGCAGCGGACGTGCATCGGCGGCTCATTCGCGATGATGGAAAGCCTGATCGCGATCTCGGCCTTGTTGAAACGCTTCCGAATCCACGCGGTGCCCGGACGCGCGCCTCAGCCGCTGCCGCTCGTCGTGCTGCGGGCTAAGGACGGAATCCGCGTTCGACTCACAAGGTCTTGAGATACTCGAGCAGCGCGGTCTTCTCGGCCTCGGCCAGCGTCGCGCCGAACGTGTGGCCCGCGTTGCCGTTTCCGATCCTCCGCGTGTCGAGCCGATAGAGGACGCGCGGGTCGTGCGTGCGCTGCGTCGCATCCGGCGCGCACTCGACCCCACGTTCGACGGTTCGCTCTTCGCAGGCGAGGCCGACTCGAACCGGATCGAAAGCGTTGAATCGCCGGTAGAACGCGACCGGCCGCGCTTCGGGATGGAGCAGATGCCAGAGGGTCGGGACCGATCCGTTGTGCAGGTACGGCGCGGTCAGATAGATGCCGTCGAGCGGCGGCGGCATGTACGCGTCGAGCGGCTCGATCCGCAGGAAGTCGCGAAAATCGTAGCGCTGCAGCGCGGCGACCATGTCCTCCCCCATCGCCCGGGCCCGCTCGGGATCGGTGCCGACCGTTTTCACCGGCACGCGAAGGTTCGGATACGACGGCTCGTCGGGCGGATAGGTGCCGTGGCATTTGCTGCAGCTCGCGGCGAAGACGTCGTGGCCGGCGCGCGCGAGCGCCGCG
This sequence comes from Myxococcales bacterium, assembly GCA_020201435.1. Taxonomy (GTDB): domain Bacteria; phylum Myxococcota; class Myxococcia; order Myxococcales; family 40CM-4-68-19; genus 40CM-4-68-19. The sequence goes on along the minus strand of JAIVGS010000047.1, from coordinate 14,326 downwards.
TCGACGGCGTACGGCCATGCCGGCGGCCGCAGCGGCCCTTTCATGTATGCGACCAGATCGTCGAACACTCCGCGCTCGAGCAGCGGCCCCCGCGGCGGCCGGCCCTTCTGCAGTTCGGTCAGCATCACGCGCGCCGCCTCGTCGCCGGTGATGCTCCCGTCGTAGAGCGTCTTCGCTTTCAGGCGCTGGTCGAAGACGTCGGGAATGTCGACGATGGTCTTGTGCGAGCCGTCGTCGAGCCCGAGCGCGCGCTTCCAGCCGTTCAGCGCGTCCGAGCGGCCGGGGCCGGTCTCGTCCTTGAACCATCCGTCTTTCTTGTGCGCGATCTTGCGCTGGGCGAAGAAGAGGAACGCGCGCACGCCGACGCTCTCCGCCGGCGACAGCGGATGCGTCGCGCGCGCGACGTCGGCGACGGTGAGGCCGCGGCGGATCGACTGCTCGACGACGTAGACCAACCGCTGGATGTCGAGGTCCTGGTTCGGCGCGCCGGGCACCACCTTCCCGGCGAACATGCCGGCGTGACAGAGCGCGCAGTTCGACGCGTACCACTCGCTGCCGAGCACTTGCGCCCGCACCATCCCGATCGGCGGTCCGGAAGGGTCCCGAGGATCGTGGAGCAGACCCACGGTGCCTTCCCAGCCTTCGACGAAGAGATCGGGATCGATCTTCGGCAGCGCTTCGTAGATCACGCGCGGGATCGATCCGTAAAACTTCGAGCCGAGATCGGAATGCAGAAACGCCCACTCGCCTCGCGCCGCGTCCCCCGGCGTCGCTTTCGGCAACGGCCGCACCGCCGACCAGGCGAACGGCGCGAGCGCGAGCGCCGCCACTGCCGCGAGCGCGATGGCGATCTTCCTCACCACAGGTTGTTCAGGTGCGCGCCGGCGGTGAAGTCGATCACCGCTCCGGTGATCGCGGCGGCGTGCGGCGAGCAGAGAAAGGCGATCAGGTTGCCGAGCTCGTCGGGCGACGGCAGGCGCCTCGCGGCAGTGCCGTTGACCAGGCGGTCGAGAGCGGCCGGATCGCCCGCCGTCCGCTTGCGCAGCCGTTCGGTGTCGATGAAACCGGTCGAGATCGCGTTGGCGGTGACCCCCCGGCGCGTGTAGTCGAGCGCGAGGCCGCGCACGAGCCCTTCGAGAAAGGCCTTGCCGGCGCCGTAGAGGGTCCCGCCGGGAACGCCGAATCGCGCCGCCATGCTGCCGACCGCGACGATGCGGCCGAACCGCGCCTCGATCATCCCGGGCAGCGCGCGTTTGCACGCGGCGACCTGGCTCTCGACGTCGAGCGCGAGAAGCTGCTTGATCTCCGCGTCGTCGATCATGTGCAGCTTGCGCGGCGCGAAGTGCGCCGAGGCGCAGAGGATCAGGAGCGTCGGCGGGCCGAGCTCCTGCTCGACGCGAGCGAAGGCCGCGTCGAGCGCCGCGCGATCGGCCGCGTCGCATGCGATCGGTACGGCTTTCACGCCAAGGGCGCGCGCGCCGGCGCCGACGTTTTCGACCTCGCCGGCGGTGCGTGAAAGGGGAGCGACGTGCGCGCCTTCGCGGGCCAGCGCCAGCGCCGCCGCAGCGCCGATGCCGCGGCCACCGCCGATGACGATGGCGACGCGCCCCCCGAGACCGAGATCCATCGCCGCGAGAGTAGCCCAAACTGCGCTAGTGTGGCTGCATGGCCGCCCTCGAGATCGGGCCCATCGAAGAGGTCTGCGTCCTCGGCGGCGGCACGGCGTTTCCCGCCCGCGAGCTCTCCAACGAAGACGTGCTGCGCCGGATGGAGCGCGTGCGCTCGGAGGAAGCGCTGCAGTTCACCGCGCGCGGCCTGGAGGAGACGCTGGGCGTTCGGGCCCGCGCCTGGACGCACCTGGTCGGCGAGCCGCTCGATCCCGCGAACGAGGAAAATACGCTCGATCTCGCGATCCGCGCCGCGCGCGCCGCCATCGCCGATGCCGGCGTCGCTGCCGGCGATCTCTCGTTGATCGCCTGCACGACCTCGACGCCCCACCGCATGACGAGCACGGTCGCGGGCGCGCTGGGCGCTGCGCTCGGCGTGCGGGCCGCCTGCGTCGACACTCGCGCAGGCTGCGCCGCGGGTCTCTTCGCGCTCGCGACCTCGGCCCTCTACCAGGGTGCCGGGGCGGGTCCCGCGTTGCTGGTCGGGACCGAGACGTTTTCGAAGGTGATCCCGCCGCAGAGCAAGATCGCCGCGATCTCCCTCGGCGACGGCGCCGGCGCGCTGGTGATCGGACGCCGGCCGGGGGCGCGACTCCTCTCATCGTTTTTCGAAACCGACGGCGCGCTCGGGAAATTGATCAGCAGCGACGGCGCGCTGCCGCCGACGCCGGACGAGATCGCGCGCGGCGGCTACGTGCTGGGCGGCGCGCCCGACGAGCTCGCGGCAGCGATCCCGGGAAAGTACGAGATCGCGCTCCGCGGCGCGCTCGCGCGCGCGAAGCTGTCGGCGCGGCAGATCGACCTCTTCGTTCCGCACCAGACGAGCCGCGAGCTGATCCGCAAGCTGTCGAGGATGATCGGCGTGCCCGACGAACGAACGTTCGTCAACGTCGATCGCCACGCCAACGTCGGCGCCGCGGGATGGTTCGTCGCGCTGGTCGAAGCGAGGGCTGCGGGGCGCTGTCCGCCGGGAACCCGCGTTCTCCTCGGCGCCGTCGGCGGAGGGATGTCGTGGGGCGCGGCGGTGCTGTCGTGCTGACCCTCGCCGCGCCCGACTCGGCGATCGCGCTGGTGCGGTCGGACGGGTCCGAGCTCACCTACGGCGAGCTCCGAGCAGAGCGCACGATGGTCGCCTCGAAGCTGCGCGGCGCCGGGACCGTCGGGATCGCGATCCACGATCCTGCGCGCTTCGTCGTCGCCGCGCTCGGCGCGTGGGAAGCGGGCGCCGCGGTCGTCCCGCTGTTGCATCAGGCGGACGAGCTCGCCTCGCGCACCCGCGTGCGCGCCTTGATCGACGAACAGCTCGACGTCCACGAGCGAAGCGGCGCGCCGCTGGATCCACGCGTCGGGCTCGTGCTCTTCACTTCCGGTTCGTCGGGCCCTCCCAAAGCAGTGCTGCTCTCGCGTGAAGGAATCCTCGCCAACGTGGAGGCGATCCTCTCGTACCTGCCGGTGAAGACGTTTCCTCGAACCGCGATCGTCTTGCCGCTCGGGTACAGCTACGCGCTCGTCGGCCAGGTGCTGACCACGCTGAAAGCGGGCGGAACGCTCCTGCTCCTCGGCGACCTTCACTACCCGCCGCTGCAGCTCGAAGCGATGGCCCGCCTCGACGCGGACGGCCTGTCGAGCGTGTCGACGTCTCTGACCCTGCTCGCCCGGGCGGCAGGTGAAGGCGGCGCGAAACCCCGGCTCGGCTACGTCGCTTCCGCGGGAGGACCGCTGTTGCCGGCCACGGTCGCCGCCGTCCGCGCCGCGTTTCCCGGAGCGCGATTGTTCAATCAGTACGGGCTCACCGAGGCCTCTCCGCGCGTCGCGGCGATCTCCGACGCCGAGCCGGAATTCGAGCGCGGCTCGGTCGGCCGCGCGCTGCCGGGCGTGAACGTCTCGATCGATCGCGAAGGCGAGATCGTCGTGCGCGGCCCGTCGGTGATGCTCGGATACCTCGACGATCCTGCCGGAACCGCGCGCGTCCTTTCCAGCGACGGCGCGCTTCGCACCGGCGACGCCGGCCGCATCGACGCCAACGGTTACCTCTACGTCGACGGCCGCAACGACGGCGTGGTGAAGTGCGGCGGCGAGCGGGTCAGCGTCGACGACGTGGCCGGCGAGATCAAAGCCTGGGTCGCCGACGCGGCGGTGATCGCGGTCGCCGACGAAATCCTCGGCGCCAGGCTGGTCGCGTTCGTCGAAGCGGGCGAGAGCGCGCTGCCCCGGCTGCGCAAGGCGCTGCGGGAAAAGTTGTCGCCGGCGAAACGGCCGACGCGGATCGTCGCGCTCGACAGCCTCCCGCGGCGGCCGAGCGGCAAGATCGATCTCGCGGCACTCAAGGCGCTCGCGGAGTCGAAGCGGTGAGCACCCTCGACACCGTCAGGGAGATCGTCGCCGAGCACGCCGACCTTCCCGGGCGCGACGACGATCCGCTGCAGGTCGAATCGTTCGTGCTCGTCGTCGTCGCCGAGGCGCTCGAGGATCGCTTCGGCATCCGCGTCGCCGCGCGCGAGATGCGCCCGGAAAATTTCGGGACGATCGCGCGCATCGCCGCCTACGTGGAGGGCAAGCGCGCATGAGCCTGCGCATCTTCCAGCCTTCGTCGCTCGGCCGCGGCGCGCGGATCGCGGCGACGGGATCGTACCTGCCGGCGCACGTCGTGACCAACGCGGAGCTCGCGCGGCGCGGCGCGCCGCTGACCGACGACGAGATCGTTCGGCTCTCCGGAATCCGCTCGCGTCACTACGCTGCCGACGATGAAGCGACCAGCGATCTCGCGGTCCAGGCGTCGCGGCGCGCGCTGGAGCGGCTCGCGAAACCGCGCGTCGATCGCCTCTACCTCGCAACCGTCTCGCCCGATCATCCGAGCCCGTCCGCGGCCTGCATCGCGCAGCGCGCGCTCGAGCTCGGCGACGCTCCGGCGATGGATCTGACCGCGTCGTGCAGCGGCTTCCTCTACGCGCTCGACTGCGCCGCCCGCGCCGCGGTCTGCGGCGAGACGGTCCTCGCCGTCGCCGCCGACGTCCGCTCGCGCTTCATCGATCCGCTCGACCGCGCGACCTGCGCGCTGTTCGGCGACGGCGCCGGCGCCGCGGTCGTGAAGCCGTGCAAGCCGGGCGAAGGGATCGAGGCCATCGGCCTCTTCGCCGACGGAACCGGCGCGCGCTCGGTCTACGTCCCCGCCGGCGGCTCGCGCGAGCCGGCGACCGCGCAGACCGTCGCGACCCGCCGCCACACCATCCGCATGGAAGAGGGCCCGCAGGTGTACCTCGCCGCCGTCGAAGGTATGCTCGCGGCCGCGGAGGAGCTGCTGAAGGCCACCGGCAGGACGTTCGACGACGTCGCCCTCGTCGTGCCCCATCAGCCGAACCGCCGCATCCTCGATCGACTGGCGAAGCTCGCCCGCCTCCCGGAGGAAAAGCTCTTCGTCAACGTCGATCGCATCGGCAACGTCTCCGGCGCGACCGTCGCGATCGCGTTCGACGAGGCGCTCCGGGCCGGCCGCCTGAAGGAGGACGAAGAGGTCCTGCTTCTCGCCGCGGGCGCGGGCTACACGGCCGGCGCCGCGCTGGTGCGCATCGACGCGGAGCTGCTCGCCGCGTCGCGCTTCGATCCCGCCGCGACTTCCTCGAGCGCGGGCACGTAGGCAGCCGTGCCGATCCGCGCCCGCGCCCCGATGCGCGCGAAGCTGTCGACGACCGCGGCGCCGCCGATCTCGGCCTCTTCCTCGACCGTGACCTGGACGCCGAGCGCGGCGCGCGATCCGATCGACGCGCGCGGTCCGATGGTCACGCCCGGCGCGACCAGCGCCTCGGCCGCGAGCATCGCCCCCGCCCCGATCTGCACCGGCTTGAGCAACAGCTTGCCCCCGCTCACGTAATGGCAGGAGACCATCACCCGGGCGCCGAGCGACGCGAGCGGTCCGATCCGCACCAGCGACGGATCGAGCAGCTCCACGTCGGTCGAGACGAAGCTCGTCAGGCTGACCCGCGCGCCGAGGGCGCGCAGGGCGAGAAAGCGGAGCAGATTCGAGGAGAACAGGATCCACTTGATCGCCGGCACGAAGAGGATGCGCCGCAGCATCGATCGAAACAGCCACCCGTAATAGACCCGATCTTTCAGCAGCACGTACCGCCCCGGAGCGAGCCGAGGGCAGAGCGCGGTCAGCGCGCCGACCTCGACGATCAGCGCGAGCAGGAACACCAGGCTCGAGACCGGGACCGCCAGCCACCACGGCAAAAACGACGCGCACCGCAGCGCGATCGCGAGCGAGGACACGTAGATCGCGCTCGCGAACGTGAGATAGAGTGCGTCATAGAGCAGGATCCCGGGCAGCATCGCGCCAGTATAAGGGACCAAAATGACCAACGAGGAAGTGTTCGCGAAGCTCGGCGAGATCCTGCAGAACGACTTCAAGGTCCCGGCGGCGAAGATCACCGCGGAAGCGACGTTCCGCGGCACGCTCGGCCTCGACTCGCTCGACGCGGTCGACCTGATCTACCTCGTCGGCAAGACCTTCGGGATCAAGGCGCGGGTCGACTCCTTCGCCGAGCTGCACACCGTCCAGCAGGTCGTCGACCATGTCGCGAAGGTCAAGAGCGAGTGAGCGATCGCGATCTCGCCGAGCGCGAAGCGCGCGCCGAGGAGGGCGGCGGGCGGGCCCGGCAGGATCGCCAGCGGCGTCTCGGACGGATGACCGCGCGCGAGCGGATCGCGGCGTTGATCGACGAAAACAGCTTCGTCGAGTTCGGCAAGCACGTCCTCCACCGGCACGAGGGCGAATCCGATTCGCTCGACGCCAACCGGCACCCGGGCGACGGCCTCGTCTGCGGGCTCGCGACGATCCGCAACCAGACGGTTGCGCTTTACGCGCACGATCCGACCGTCCTGCGCGGCGCGCTCGGCCACGCCGCGTCGCAGAAGCTCTGCCGGCTGCTCGACGTCGCCCGCCGAAGAGGTCATCCGGTGATCGCGCTCGCCGACTGCGACGGCGTGCGCGTCGAGGAAGGCACCGACGCCATCGACGCCTATGGCGAAGTGATCCGCCGCACCATCGATCTGAAGGGACGCGTGCCGCAGATCACTCTCGTCTGCGGCCTCTGCGTCGGCGCCGCGGCGTACAACGCGGCGCTCACCGATCTCACCGCGATGATCGCCGGCCAGAGCTATCTCTTCATCACCGGGCCGAAAGTGACCAAGGTCGTCACCGGCGAGGACGTCACGCTCGACGACCTCGGCGGCCCCGAGATGCACGCGCGCAAGACCGGCGCAGTGCACGCGGTGCTCGCCGACGAGGCCGAGGGCATCGCCTGGGTCAAGCGCATCCTCGACTACCTGAACAACCCGCGCCTCGACCGCGCTGAAGATCGCGATTCGAAGATCGCGATCCCCGGCGATCCGCGCCGCGCCTACGACATGCGCAAGGTGATCGAAGAGATCTTCGATCGCGATTCGATCACCGAGCTGACCCCTCGCTTCGGCCCGAATCTCTTGACTGCGCTCGCGCGCCTCGGCGGCCGCAGCGTCGCGGTCGTCGCCAGCCAGCCGCTGCAGCTCGCCGGCTGCCTCGACGTCGACGCCAGCCGCAAGGGCGCCGCGTTCGTCACCTGGGCGGGGCAGATGAAGCTGCCGATCGTCACCCTCGTCGACGTCCCCGGCTACCTCCCCGGCCGCAGGCAGGAAGAGGGCGGCATCCTCCCCCACGGCGCGACCCTCCTCACCGCTTACGGCAACGCCCACGTGCCGATGCTCTGCCTGGTGCTGAGAAAAAGCTTCGGCGGCGCCAGCGTCCTCGCCTTCGCCTCCGACATCCGCCTCGCGCTCCCCGGGTCGCGGATCGCTCCGATGGGCGCGGACGCGACCATCGAAGTCGTCCTCGGCCCGGAAAATCCGGTTGCGAGCGAGGAAGAGAAGAAGGCGCGCGAACGCGAGCGCGCGGCGTGGCTGGAAAGACACGACCACGCCTGGGCCGCCGCCGAGACCGGTTACGTCGATCGCGTGATCGCGCCCGAGCACGCCCGAAGGGAGCTGAACGCCGCGCTCGCGCGCCTGGAGAGCGCGCGATGAGCGATCACCACGAGGTCTCGCACGTCTTCCGCTCGACGTTCCCGGCGGACTTCGAGCGCGAGGACTTCCGCACCGGCGCGTGGCGCGTGATTCCGAAGCGGCCCGAGGACTTGAAGCCGCTGCACGCGACGATGCTGCACGCCTTCGCCGCCGCCGCGCGGCTCGAGGACCGAACCGGCATCACGCTGGTCGACGAGGAGGGCGAGGAGCAGCACCGCAGCTACGCGAATCTCTACGCGCAGTCGCGCCACGTCGCCGCGGCGCTTCACAAGCGCGGGGTGCGCAAGGGCGATCGGGTGTTGCTCGTCCTCCCCACCTCGTTCGAGTTCGTCTCGACGTTTTTCGGCATCCAGCGCCTCGGCGCCATTCCCTGCCCGTCGTACCCGCCGGCGGCGCTGGAAAAGGCCGAGGTCGGCCTGGCGCGGATCGAGCACATCGCGCGCCACTCCGACGCGTCGGTGTGCGTCGCCACCAACAAGCTGCTGCCGCTGCTCGGCTCGCTGGCGGCGAAAGTGAAGAGCCTGCACGACATCGTCCCGGTCGAAGCGCTCGCCGCGCATCGGAGCCGCGACGCGCAGAAAGCCGTCGCGCACTCGGGCGACCCGGCGTTCATCCAGTACACGTCGGGCTCGACGGGTCACCCGAAAGGCGTCCTGCTCTCACAGGGCAACATCGTCGCCAACATCCACGCCGCCGGCATGGGCATGCGCGTCGGCCGCCGCGACGCCGGCCTCTCCTGGCTGCCGCTCTACCACGACATGGGGCTCATCGGCGGCCTGCTCTTCAACATCTACTGGCGCCTGCCGCTGGTGCTGATGGCGCCGACCACGTTCCTGCTGCGGCCCTCGCTGTGGCTGCAGGCGATGACCCGGCACCGCTGCACGCTGACGGCCTCGCCCAACTTCGGCTACGCGCTCTGCGTCAAGCGGGTGCGGCCGAGCGATCGCGAAGGCCTCGACCTCTCCTCGATGCGCTGCGCGCTCAACGGCGCCGAGCCGGTCAACCAGCAGACCGTCGACCAGTTCCTGAAGGAGTTCGCCCCGTACGGCTTCAGGCCGGAAGCGATGTTCCCCGTCTACGGCCTCGCCGAGTCGTCGCTCGCGGTGACCTTCCCGCGGCCCGGCGATCGCCACAAGCACCTGACCGTCGATCGCGCCGCGCTCGCCGCCGGGTGGGTGGAGCCGGGACAAGGTGCGCAAACGGCGACGTTGGTCGCCGTCGGCAAGGCCGTCCCCGGCCACGAGGTCCAGGTCGTCGACGAGAAAGGCGGCGCCACCGGCCTCGGCGAGGTGGGCCACGTCATCGCCCGCGGCCCCTCGATCATGCAGGGCTACTTCCGCGACCCGCTCGCGACCCAGGCCGTCCTCAGCAAGGGCTGGCTGTGGACCGGCGACCTCGGCTTCTTCGACAAGGACGGCGACCTCTACATCGCCGGCCGCGCCAAGGACCTGATCATCATCCGCGGCAAGAACTACTACGCCGAGGACGTCGAGCACGTCATCGAGCGGCAGCCGGGGGTGCGCGGCGGCGGCGCGGTCGCGTTCGCGGTGTACGACGAGGAGAAAGCGGGCGACCTCGTCGTCGCGATCGTCGAGGTGAAAGACCTCGCGGACAAGGCGCTGGCCGCGCGGGTCACCGAAGCGGTCGCGAGCGAGTGCGGCATCCAGCTCGACGAGGTCGTCCTCGCCCGCGCCGGGACGATTCCGAAGACCAGCTCCGGCAAGCGCCAGCGCGCGCTCTGCCGCGAGCAGTACCTGAAAGGCGGGCTCGGCCCCGCCAGGACGAACGCCATCGACCTGGCGCGCGTCTTCGTCCGCTCCGGGTCCGGTTTCCTGTCGCTGCTGCGCAAGCGGCTCAAGCGCAGGCTGCGGCTGCCGGCGACGGAAGCGTAGCCGATGCGGCTGCGAAACCTGTTCGAGATGGGCACTGCGCGGCCCGACTATGTCGCCGGCCTGCGCGCGGCCACCGCGACCATCGTTCCACTCGCGATCGGCGAGGCCACCGGCCGCCCCCAGCTGATCTGGGCGGCGCTCGGCGGATGGCTCGGCACCTTCGCCGACCCCGGCGGGCCGTATCCGCTGCGCGCGACGACGCTGCTCTCGTACGTCCTGGCCAGCGCCGCGTCGGTCGTCGCCGGCACCGTCGCGGCGTCTCGTCCCTGGGCCGCCATCGCAATCCTCTTTTTCTGGGCCGCCGGCTGCGCGCTGCTGAAAGTGTACGGCGAGGCGGCCGGCACCGTCGGCTCGCTCGCGTTGATCACCTTCTGCATCGCCCTCGGCACGCCGGTGCCCGACCTCCGCTCGCTCGAGCTGCGCACGCTGCTCTTCGCGGCCGGCGCGCTGTGGGCTTCCGGCCTCGCGCTCGCCCTCTGGCCGGTCCATCCCTGGCGCCCGGTGCGCAGGGCGATCGCCGCCTGCCATCGCGCGCTCGCCGATCACACCCGTCATCTCGCGACGCCCGGCTCCGGCTGGTTCGACGCCGCGTCGAAAGAGCGGGGCGCCATCCGCGCGCTGCTCGAAAACGCCCGCTCGGTGATCGCCCTCGTCCGCGGCGAGCGCAGCGGCGACAGCCGCCGGGCCGAATTGCTCACCGTCCTCTACGAATCGGCCGAGCTGTGTCTCGGCGATCTCTCCGCTCTCGCCGAGACGCTGCAGTCGCTGGAGGAGCGAGGCGAACGAAAACCGCCGCTGCCGCTCGAAGACGTCGCGCGAACGTTCGACAGGGTCGCCGACGCGACCAGCGAAGAATCCGCCGACGCCGCCGGGCTTCCCGAGGACCTTCCCGGTCTCGAGGTCCTCGCTTCGCACCTCGCGCTCGCCGTCGGCGCCGCCAACGCGCTCCACGGCCACGGCGAGGCCATGGCTTCGCACATCCGGATCGAATCGCCAATGCTCCGGCCTTCGGCCTTCGCCCGTCGCAGGCAAAGCCTGCTCCTCCCCGCCCGCCGATCGCTCAAGGACGCGCTCTCCTTCCGATCGCTCGATCTCCGCCACGCGATCCGCGTCGGCCTCACCGCCGCCGCGGCCGCGCTGCTCGGGCTTCTCCTTCATCGCGACCGCCGCTACTGGATCATCGTCACCGCCGTGATCGTCCTGCAGCCGCACTCGGGCGCGACGCTGCGCAAGGGCCTCCAGCGCATCGCCGGCACGGTCGCGGGCGCCATCGCCGCGACGCTGCTCGCGCCGTTCTTCCACGGCCACCTCCAGACCGCTGCGCTGCTCTTCGTCCTCGCGCTGTTCGGCGCGGCCGCCCGCCATCTCAACTACGCCGTCTACATCGCGCTGATCACGCCGCTCTTCGTCCTGCTCGCCGAATCGACCTCGGGCGATTGGCACCTGATCCCGCTGCGCATCACCGCGACTCTCCTCGGCGGCACGGTGGCGATCCTCGGCTCCTACACTTTCCCACACCGCGAGCGCGAGCGGCTGCCGTCGCTCCTGGCCGCCGCGGTGCGCCAGACGAAAAAGCTGCTCGAGACACCCTCCGCCGAGATCCGCCGCGAAGTCGGACTCTTGCTCACCAACGCCGACTCCGCGTTCGAGCGCTTCCTCGACGAGGGGCCGACCAGCTCCGAGGTCGAGGCGGTGATGGCGATCCGATCGCAATTGCGGCGGCTGGTGGGAGCGATCCTCTCTCTCAGCCCCGAAGGTCGGATCCGGCCCGAGCTGTCCGACGCCGCCCGGCAGATCGGGCAAGCGCTCGCCCAGATGGAGAGGGCATCATGCTGCAGCCTGCGCAAAGCGAATCGCTGACCGACGAGGAGATCGTCGGCCGCGTCCTCCGCGGCGATCGCCCCCTCTTCGAGCTGATCATGCGCCGCCACAACGAGCGCATCTACCGGACCATCCGGTCGATCCTGCGCGAGGAGGCCGAGGTCGAGGACGCGATGCAGCAGGCTTACGTCGACGCCTACGCGCACCTCGGCGACTTCGCCGGCCGGGCGCGATTTTCCACCTGGCTGACGCGAATCGCGGTCCACGAAGCGCTGGCGCGAAAGCGGCGGGCCCGTCCCGAAGGAGAGCTGATGAACGATCTGCCGGATCCCGATCGCAGCCCCGAACAACGCACCCAGGACGCGGAGACGCACCGGCTGCTCGCGGCCGCCATCGACGAGCTGCCCGAGCACTTCCGCACCGTCTTCGTGCTGCGCTCGGTGCAGGGTCTCTCGGTCGAGGAGACGGCGGGCGTGCTCGACCTGAACACCGAGACGGTCAAGACCCGCCTTCACCGCGCGCGCGGCCTGCTGCGGAAGGCGATCCTCTCGCGGACCGAGCCGGCGCTGGCGCGGGCGCTGCCGTTCCCGGCCACGCGCTGCGATCGAGTGGTCTCCAACGTCATGCGCCGGCTAGAGCTTCTTTGAGAGATCGATCGTCAGCGTCTGCCCCGACAGCGAGGTCGCGAAGCGGTCGAGGTTGAACAGCGCCGGGGGGTTCAGCACCATTCCGTCGAGACCGAACTCCGAGCCGTGGCAAGGACAATGAAGCCGCGCGCCGTCGCCCTTGGGCCGGACGGTGCAGTGCAGGTGCGTGCACACCGCGCTCACCGCGTTGATCTGCGCGGGCGAGACGCGCATCACCAGCAATGGCCCCGGCGGAAACTCGACGCGGCCGAGGAGGTAACCGTTGACCGGCGCGAGCGCGGGATAGCTGGCGAGGTCGAGGGTCAGCTTGCCGGTGTCGTCGGGCTTCGGGTACGTGCCGTCGCCCGGGTAGAACGTGACCACCACTTTCCCGCTCGCGTCGATCGTCGCCGGATAGGTCCCGAGGTCGGTCGCCGCCGGCGGATTCAGGACCGTCCCGTCGCTGGAGAACCGCGATCCGTGGCACGGGCATTCCACCTCGCGGTCCTCCGGCACCCAGGTGAGATCGCAGCCCGCGTGAGGACACCCGCCCTGGAGCGCGACGATCGTTCCCTCGACGTTCGCGACCAGCAGCACGAACCCGTTGCCGAGGTGCACGGAGACCGAGCCGCCGTTGGCGCGCAATTCGGGCGCATCGATGGTCACGTGGCCGGCGCTGTCCTCGGGAGCCGAGATCACCCTCGCGGGATCGATCCTGCGCGCGCAGCCCTGGGCCGCCGCCAGCAGTGCGGCGTTGCGGATCAGCACCCTGCGCCCGACCGCCATGCGATGCCTCAGAAGGTGAGCACGACCGCGCCGGTGGTGGTCGCGACGAGCGTGGTGTAACCGACGATCTGATGCGCAAGTGCCCAATCTCTTTGCGAAATCTCGCCTTCCTTGCTGGCGATGATCGGCCCCAGGACGATCTGCGCGAGCATGCCCGCGGCGGCGACGGCCATCGACACCTTGTGCACCGTCGCGGTGTCGAAGCGGATCCGCTTCTCCAGCGGGCTGGGTGCGAAGACCGAGAGCGTCGCGGTGGCGGCGAAGATGAACGCGGTGGTGAAGCCCGCCCACTTGTGCCACTCGTAGTAGCGGCCGCTGTCGCCGCCGCCCCCGTACTTGTCGGCGTAGTTGAGCTGGCCGAGGATGGTGGTGGTGCTCACCGAGGCGAGGGTGAGAAACCCGCCGAGCTGGTGGAGCTGCAGCATCTTCCGCCGCACCTCGAGCTCGTGCTCGAGCTTTTTCTGCGCCTGCGGGTCCGCCTTCTTCTCCGGCGGCAAGAGCTCGAAGTCCTCCGGCTGCGGCTGGTCGGCGAGCGCGATCTGCACCGGCGCCGCGAGCAGCGCGATCGCGAGCAGGGCGACCATCAGTTCCGCTCCGCGCCGGCGGCGATCCACTGGCGCACCGCGTCCTGCACGGCCGCGCAGTTCTCGCCCGGGAAATCCGGAGGCATTCCACTGCCATACACGGGATCGAAAGCGGTCGTCAGCTTCAGCTTGATGGCGAGGAAGCTGGCGTCGGGATCGCCCGGCTTGACCAGCGTGAAGCCGCCGTCGGCGCTCGGCCGGTTGACGAGCCGATCGTACTGGTCGCCCTCGAGCAAGAGCCCGCTCGACGTCGCGGCGCCGGCGATCGAATGGCAATTTGCGGCGCCGCTCTCGCGGACGCCGCAGCCGATCTGGATGAAGTGCGCGTTGATCTCCGACCAGCGCGGCCCGACCAGCGGGCAGATGCCGCCGTCGGCTTCGCGCGACCCGGGATGGCACACGGCCGCGACGCACACCGCCGACCCCGCGCAGTCGGAATCCACCGCGCACTGCGCCGCCGCGACCTGCCCGATGCACCCCGCGGTCGAAAAGCAAAAGCACACCGCGAAGGCGCGAAGGCGCGAAGGGGGTGGGCTGGGAGGCAATTCGCCAATGGTTGCACAACCCAAAAAAACTTCGCGCCTTCGCGCCTTCGCGGTGCGCAGTTGCGGTTGCAGTCTCACTTCCCGGACTCGCTGAAGACGAGGTCGCCGTCGATCGTGGCCTTGTCCTCGACCTTGACGAAGAGCAGCTCGGGCCGTTCGACCTTGAATGCGTCGAGGCTGATCGGGAACGAGAATTTCGCCCGCACTCCGCCGCCCTGCGGATCGAGGTGCACCTCGATCTGCTCCTGTCTCTGCACCCCGTTGAGCTCGACGGTCGCGTTCAGCTTCACGTCGGAGGGCCCGGAGAGCGATACGTTGGGCGCCGTCCCTTTCACCTGTGCAAACGGATGG
>JAIVGS010000332.1 GCA_020201435.1 Myxococcales bacterium | reverse complement strand
AAGATCGACGGGACGCGGACGGTCCTGATCGACGGCGAGAAGATCGCCGGGGTGCGGGAGACTGCGGCCACGCCTGCGGAGAAGCTCGTCCACCAGGTGATCGATTGCCGCGGGAAGTGGATCCTGCCGGGGGTGGTCGATGTGCACGTGCATCTGCGGGAGCCGGGCGAGGAAGGCAAGGAGACGATCGCCACCGGATCGCGCGCCGCGGCGGCGGGCGGGGTGACCACCGTCGTCGCGATGCCGAATACGAAACCGGTGTGCGACAGCGCGGCCGTCGCGCGATTCGTCGCCGCCCGAGGCCGCGAGGCGGGATTCGCCCACGTGCTTCCCGCCGGCGCGATCACCCGCGGATCGCTCGGCGAACAGCTCGCGGACATGGCCGAGTTGAAGGACGCCGGCTGCGTCTGTGTCACCGACGACGGCCGGCCCGTCATGTCGGCGGGCGTGATGCGGCGCGCGCTCGAGTACGCGCGCGATCTCGACCTGCCGGTGATGGTCCACGCGGAAGACTTGAGCCTCGCCGCGGGCGGGTGCATGAACGAAGGACCAGTCGCGACGCGCCTGGGGCTGCCCGGAGCGCCGGCCGCCGCCGAAGTGGCGATGGTCCAGCGCGACATCCTCCTCGCCGAGCTGACCGGCGCGCGCCTGCACGTCGCCCACGTCAGCGCGGCCGGCAGCGTGCGCGCGATCCGGGAGGCCAAGGCGCGCGGCGTCCGCGTCACCGCGGAGGCGACCCCGCATCACTTCACGCTGACCGACGAATCGGTCGCCGGCGCGCCGGCGTCGGTCGGTCCGGAAAAAGGCGAGCCGTACGACACGCACGCCAAGATGAACCCGCCGCTGCGCGCCGAGAGCGATCGGCAGGCCATCGTCGGCGCGCTCAACGACGGCATCATCGACGCGATCGCGACCGACCACGCGCCGCACGGCCCGCTCGACAAGAACGTCGAGTTCATCCACGCGGCGAACGGCATCATCGGCCTCGAGACCTCGCTCGCCCTGACTCTTGCTCTGGTCCGGACCGGCGAGCTGCCGCTCAACCGGGCGGTCGAGCGGCTGACGATCGGTCCGGCGCGCGCGTTCGGCTTGCCGGCGGGGACCCTCGCCACGGGCGCCACCGCCGACGTGATCGTCGTCGACGCCGAGCGTGAATGGAAAGTGGACTCGCAGCGTTTTCACTCACGATCGCGCAACAGCCCATTCGCCGGCTGGACACTGCGCGGAAAGGTGCTGAGGACCTTCATGGCGGGAAAGCTGGTGCATCAGGAATGAAAGCGACGCTGGCGCTCGCGAACGGAGAACTCTTCGAGGGCACGTCGGTCGGCGCGCGCGGCGAGACCGTCGGCGAGGTCGTCTTCAATACCGCCCACACCGGGTACCAGGAGATCCTCACCGACCCGTCCTACGCCGGGCAGATCGTCACCTTCACGGTCAGCGAGGTCGGCAACTACGGCATCCACTTCGGCGACGAGCAGGCCGAGACCGCGCAGGTCGCCGGCTTCATCGCTCGCCGCGCCTGCAAGGAGCCGTCGAACTGGCGCTCGCAGCTGTCGCTGCCGGATTTCTTGAGCAAAAACAACGTGGTCGGCATCGAGGGGGTGGACACCCGCAAGCTCGTCCGGATCCTTCGCACGAGCGGCGCGCAGATGGGCGTGATCGACTCGACCGGCGCGTCGGCCGAGGCGCTGGTCGAGAAGGCGCGCAAGGCGCCGGGGATGGAAGGGCAGGACCTGGCGACGAAAGTGTCAACGCGCGAGCCGTATCGCTGGGAGCTCGGCCTCGAAGGCCGCGATCCGCAGCCACGCAAGCATGAAGTCGTGGTCGTCGACTACGGCGTGAAGCGGGGAATCCTGCGCCAGCTGGTCGACATCGGGTGCGGCGTCACCGTCGTACCCTCCAAGACGGCGGCCGCCGAGATCCTCGCCCGCAAGCCGGACGGGGTGGTCCTGAGCAATGGCCCCGGTGATCCCGCCGCGGTCGGCGGCGCCGACCT
Organism: Myxococcales bacterium; assembly: GCA_020201435.1. Classification (GTDB taxonomy): domain Bacteria; phylum Myxococcota; class Myxococcia; order Myxococcales; family 40CM-4-68-19; genus 40CM-4-68-19. The sequence goes on along the minus strand of JAIVGS010000332.1, from coordinate 2,760 downwards.
CCAGGCGCGCGAGCTCCTCGGCAAGGTCCCGGTGATGGGGATCTGCCTCGGCAACCAGATCCTCGCGCTCGCGATGGGCGGGCGCACCTACAAGCTCAAATTCGGCCACCGCGGGGCGAATCATCCGGTGCGCGACGTGATCGGCGACAAGATCGACCTCACCTCGCAGAACCATGGCTTCGCCGTCGACGCGAAATCGCTCGAAGGCAAGGTGCAGGTGACGCACTTCAATCTCTACGACGGCACCGTCGAAGGCATCGCCGCGCCGGACCTGCGCATGTTTGCCGTCCAGTACCACCCGGAAGACAGCCCGGGACCGCACGATTCGCGGTATTTGTTCCGCCGGTTCGTGCGGATGATCGAGGGTTCGTAAGCGCTCCTATGATCCAGGCCCAGATCGACCTCCTCTTGCAGTACATGGCGGCCCGGAGCGACGAGCTCGTCCGGGGCAAGGAGGAGTACTTCGCCAGGACGGGCGGCGAGGTCCACGAGGAGGATCGCTGCTACGAGCAGCGGATGCAGGCGTTCTTCAACTGGTTTCTCTTCGACCGGAAGCTGGCCGACGGCTCGACGCCGGTCGAGCTCTATCTCCGCGAAAAAGGGGCGGAATTGCCGGGCAAGGAGAAGGACGTGCTGCTCGGCTGCACTCAGTCGCGGCTCTCGTTGTACGAGTATCGCGGCCGGCGCGGCTTCTTTTCGCGGCCCGGCAAAGGACAGGTGCGGGTGCGCGACGCGATCACCGGCGAGGACTACGACGTCACCGAGCGCCGGCAGATGCACGGGCTCGAGGTCACGGATCTGTTCGAAGCGCGCCTCGTGCCGTTGGCTCGGACGTTCCTCTTTTCCAGCAGCTTCACGTACCACCCGCGGGAGATGAACCGCGTCATCCGGCGCGAGCTCAAGCGGCGGAAGAAGGCCGGTTCCATCGACGCGCGCGAATTCTGCTGGGAGCTCGAGCGGATGGCGCTGCAGCAGGAGCATTTCAAGAACGTGTCGATCGACGCGATCTACAACTTCGATACCCCGTTCCTGAGCAAGCGGCCGCGAGCGGAGGAGCAGCAGCAGGGTGGATGAGTCGCTGCTTCCGCCGCCGGTCGAGCCGGCCAGGCCGTTTCCCTGGCGGCTGATCCTGGCGTTGTTCGTGCCGGCGGCGGCGCTGGCGGGCGGGACCGGCCTGCAGCGGTGGCTCGATCCTGCCGCTTCCGATCCGGTCCTGCGCTGGCTGGCGTGGTCGACCGCCTTCGGGCTCGCGGTCGGGGCGCTCGTCGGTCTCGCGCTGCGCCGGCGCCTGGTATGGGCGGCGTACGGCGTGGCCGCGCCGTGGATCGCGGCGGGCGCGGTGGCGGCCGTCACCGGCGTCGTCCGCCCCGTCGGTGAGCTGCTCGCCGACCACCGCGAGGCCGCCTGCCGCGCCGAAGGCCGTTCGATCTGCTCGCTTTCCGAATTCGACGCCGCATGCGCGCGCCGTGACGTCGCCCGCCTCGGTCCCCCGCATCAGTCGATCTGCGCCGGCGCGAGCTGCACGCAGCGCTGGGTGTACCGCGGCCCCTTCCGCCCGGAAGAACCCGGATTCAAAGGCGGTTTGCTCTGCTCGATCGTCGACGGCAGCCGTTCCTCGATGATCGCCGTGGCCGACCCCTAGGGTGCAGAGCATCCGTCAGTCGAGCCAGCCGCGCTTCTTGAACCAGACGACGAGGACCGCGGCGATGAGCAGCATCGCGATCCACGCCAGAGGATAACCGTAATGCGTGTGCAGCTCGGGCATGTGCTCGAAGTTCATGCCGTAGACCGCGGCGATGAAGGAGACCGGCAGGAAGACGGTCGCGATCATCGTCAGCACCTTGGTGATCTCGTTCAACCGGTTCGAGACCATCGAGAGGTGCGCTTCCAGCACGCCGCCGAGCAGCTCGCGGGCGTCGTCGACGAGATCGGCGATGCGCACCGCGTGGTCGTGGACGTCGCGGAAAAACGGTAGTTCTTCCGCTGGAATCCTTGCGAATTCGCCGCGCGCCAGCCGGAGCAGAACCTCCCGCTGATGCACCGCCGTCCGGCGGAAGCGGTGGAGCGCCGACCGCAGCGCGATCACGCGCGGGACCGTGCTCCGGTGCGGAACCGGCCGCAGCGAGACCTGCTCGAGGGCCTCGACCGCATCGTCGAAGGCATCCATCGCCGGCATCGCGTCGTCGACGAGCCGGTCGAGGAGCAGGTGCGCGATCCGGGGCCCATCGGGCGTTTTACCGAGTCGCAGGATCTCCTCGCTGACCAGGGAAGGCGCTCGCAGGCCGGGTTCGTGATGCGTCAAGACCCAATTCGGGCCGATGACGATGTCGAGCTCGGCCTCGTCGAGGTCGGCCGGACCCGACGCCGGCACCCGGACGGCGTGGGCGAGCACGTAGAGATAGCGACCGAAGTCCTCGATTTTCGGGGTAGATCTCGTCTCGAAGATGTCCTCGATGGTGAGCGGATGAAGCTCCAGGCCGGCGAGAAACGCGTCGAGCTCGGGCGTTCGCTCGTCCGCGTCGACCCAGACCAGGGCCGCCCGGCCCAACGCCGCTCTCGCCTCGGAAAGGCCTGAAGAGACGGGCTTTCCACCCTCGAACAGCAGCGCCGTGATCGCCATCGCACCGCACTCTACTCGGACGGCGAACCGATTGTCCGGCTCCGCTTTTCACGGGATTGAGTGGGTGCCATGCGAAGCGTCCCGCTTTCCGGAATTGCCTTGTTTCTTCTGCTCGCGTCCGCGGCGAGCGCCCAGGAGCT
>JAIVGS010000155.1 GCA_020201435.1 Myxococcales bacterium | reverse complement strand
TGCGCGGGCCATCGCGCACAGCGCGCGGACGTCGGTTGGATTCTGCTGCAGCGCGGCCCTCGCCGCGGCCTGCGCCGCCGCGGGATTGCCGAGCGACAGCTCGACCTCGGCGCGCAGCACCCGCGTCGCGACGTTGCCGGGCAGCGCCGCGTCGGCGAGCGCGAGCGCCTCGCGAGCCGCCTGTCCGTCGCCGCGCGAGGCCGCGAGCGCGGCGACCCTCGCGGCGGCGTCGAAGCCGAGGGCGCCGCGAACGGCGGCGACGCTTCGATACGCCTTCTCCGCTTCGGGCACGCGGCCCGCCTTGTCGAGCGCGATCGCGAGATCGAAACCGGCTCCCGGCTCCCGGTTGGCGGCCGCCGACTCGAATTTCGCGACCAGTTGATCGGGCGGCACTCTGCCGACGAGCGCCAGGGCCTCGCTGAGCAACCGCTTTCCTTTTTCGCTCTCCACCGCGCGCTCGTCGACCATGTCGGGCGTTTCCGCGATCGGCGCCGGCGCCAGCTCGAGGTGCGGCCGCGGCGCCGCCTTCGCGCCGAGCTTCTCCAGCAGCGTCGCCGCTTTCGCCGTGCACGCGCCGGTCACGCCCAGCTCGCGCGCTTTCTGGTCGGCGCTCGCCAGCGTGTCCTTCGCGTCGGCGTAGATCGGCTGCGCCTTCTCGGCCAGCATCGCGCGATAGAGCTTCTTCTGGTCGGCGTTGAGCCCCGGCGGGAACGGGCTCTGCTCGAGCGCCTGGCCGAGCAGGATCTGGGCCTCGCCGAGCTGCGACAGCGCGCACACCGCCGGCTCCGCCTGCCGCATCGAAACGGTCTCTTCGGCGCGCTTCTTCACGGTCTGCAAGAGCGCGATTTTACGGTTCAAATTCGCCATGAGCGGCGCCTTGATCTCGTGCCGGCGGAAGCTGTCGAAGGCGGTGTTGCCGAGGGCGAAGTGCGCCGCTGCAGCAGCGGCGATCGCGTCTTCCGGCAACTTCTCGCGGACCTTCGGCGGCAGCGACTTCCAGGACCTTTCCACCTGCGTCCACGACCAGCTCGCGTTGCCGCTCTCGTGCGCCTGGGCGAACAGCTTCGCCGCCTCGCTCCAGGCGGTCACTTGCACCGCGCCCTTCGCGCCGCGGGCGATGTCGGCCAGCTCGCGAGCCGCGCGGGCGCTCTCGCCGAGCTTCGCGCGCAGCCGCGCGATCGCCAGCTGCTCGTCTTCGGTCTTCTTCCACAGCTTCATCGACAGCGATCGATCCGAGATCGCCTGCTTCAGCTCGCCGCGCGCCTCGCGCAGGACGGCCGCGTCGTGCAGGCCCGACTGCGCCTTGGCCTCGTCGTAGAGGGCGACGAACGGCTTGCGATTCGGCGCCGGGTGATCGCGCCGCCACTTTCGCGTCGCCTCTCCCTTCTCGAAGCCGCGCGCATATTGCTCGAGCAGGGCCGCGGCCTCGCCGAGATCGCCGACCGCGTTTAGGTCGGCCGCCGACGCGACCAGCGCGCGCGGCACGAGCGGCGACTGCGGCTGCTCCTTCCAGACGCGCGAGCGCGCCGCGAGGGCGTCGTCGATCCGGCCGGCGCGAGAAAGCGCCGCAGCCGCTCCGAACAGCGCCTTGTCGGCCAGAGTCCCATGCGGGTGCTGACCGGCGAACGCGAGGAGCGCCTCGGCCTTCTTCGAATCGGGCGTGACGCCGTCGGCCAGCGCGTACGCGCTCTCTTCCTCGATGCGCTTCAGGTCCTGCGCCAGCGTGCCGTGCGCGAGAAGCGGCTTGTCGCCGAGGAATTTCAAGGACCAGTCGTGCAGCGCGCTCCAGTCCTTGCGCAGGTTCTCGACGTCCAGCACCAGATTTGCCGCGTATTCGGCCAGCTCGTGCTCCGGATGGTTGAGCGCGATCCACGAGAGGTGCTTCAACGCCGCGTCGTAATCGCTCGAGATGTACTCGAGCCGGCCGACCTTGAACGCGACTTCGACCGCGTGCGGCCCCTGCGGGAGTGCGTCGAGATAGAGCCGGCAAGCAGCCGCGAGCTTCAGCTCGTCAGCCGTGAGGGCCCGCTGCGCGCGGCGCTCGCCGGTATCCTTGGCTTCCCGCTGCTCGCCGAAGATCGCCTCGTTGCGCGAGAGCACGGCGCTCCAGGCGGCCTTCTGCAGCCACTTGCCCGGACCGTGGCGGACGACCGCCTCGTACTGCTCCGCCGCCTCCGCCTTCGCGCCGCGGGCGTAGAGCAATTCGCCGTAGAAGAAGCGAAGGTCGGTCGCGTCCTGGGCGTCCGGGAAAAGCTTGAGATAATCGCTGTAGAGAGCTCGAGCCGCGGCCCAGGTCTCGTCGAGATCGGTCTTGCGCGCCTCGTTGTGGATCTGGACGGCGAGATTGCGCAGCGTCTCTTCGCCGAGCCGGTTCGCTTCGGCGAGAGCCTCGTCGGTGTCGTCCTTGCGAACGCGCTGGAACGTCTGGACCAGGTTCTTCGCCTCGTTCAGCAGGTCGCGGCGCTTGCCGGTCCGCTGGGCGATGACGAGCAGGCGCGTCTGGTCCAGCGCCGCCGCCGGCGCGTCGCCGTGGAGCGCGAGCAGTTGCCGCGCGATCTGCTGCGCCTCGGGATCGCGACCGGTGTCGAAGAGCAGCTTGCCGTACTGCTCGAGCATCTTCAGGGCCGCTTCGGTCCCGAAATTCTTGACGAAATCGTCGTGGGCCGACGAAGGCGTTCCGATCCGGCCGTAGGCCAGCACGTAGTCGCGGCGGGCTTCCTTGCCGAGCTGGACGGTGTTGACGTCGCCCGCCTTGAGGCAGACGTCGACGACCTTCTTGAGCAGCTTCATCGCGTCGTCGAACGCTCCCTGGTTGAATCGGCACCAGGCGGCCTTGTAGAGCGCGTAGGGGTAGACCTCATCGGAAGTCACTTCCGCGGCCGCACGGTATTCCTTCAATGCTTCCGCGAGCTTGGCCTCGTCGAACAGGTGCTCCCCGATGAACACGTGGCTGGCCGGCGCCCAGACCGACTTGGGGAACTTCCGGGTCAGCTCTCGGGCAGCGGCGACGGCTTCGGCATCGCGACCGGAGTCCTGCAGCGTATCGGCGAGGAAGAAGAGCGCCTCGTCGAGCTTCGGCGAGGTCGGATATTTCTTGATCAGCTCGCGGTAGCGCGCGATCGCTTCGGCTCTCGCGTCGGCCGCGTGATTCTTGTCCTTCGCGGCCGCGGCTTCGTCGCCCGCGTCGGCCTCGGCCTGCGCGCGGATGAAGAGCGCAAGGCCGCGAGCGCGCAGAAGACCAGCAAGGCGCGCCAGCACCTCGGCCTGCTCGCGGGGCGAGCCGCCCAGATCGAGCATGCGCCGCAGCGTCTGTTCCTGCTCCTGCTCCTTGGCGACGACGACCTGGTCGACGTGCTTGTGCAAGAGCGCCGGATCGCGCGTGAGAGCGGCTGCGGCGAGAACGAGCGCGATCATGGCGTCGCCACCTTCTCCGGCGCGGGCTGCGGCTGCTGCGCCGTCTGCGGCGGCGGGTGCGGCTTCTTGCACCGCTGGCCGAGCTGGTACCGGTAGTTGCCGAGCTCGTCGCGCCAGTACTCGCCCTGGAACGGCCACAGCTCTTCGTCGTCGGCGACCTGCGCCGGGTCCTTGCGCTTGACCGGCGCGGCGCCCGCCTCCGGATTCACGGCGATGTCCTTCTCGCGTCCGGAGATCTCGTACGACAGCCGCAGCGACTGGCCGAGCAGCTCGCGCAGCTCGGCGCGCTCCTGGCCGAGGCGCGCGACCAGCTTGCGGCCGGCCGACTCGAGCAGCGCGATCCGGGCTTGCCGCGCGAGCGGCGCAACCCGCGTAATCAGGGCAGAATTCCGGAAGACCGCCGGCCTCCGGTCGAGCGAGTCGATCTCCTGCGCGAGCTCGACCGCCGCCTTCGCGGCGCCTTGCACGTCCGGCTCGTTTTCGACGCGGATGACCTCGTCGCGCGCGCCTTCGGGAACGAACTGCTTCCCTCCGGTGAGGAACTCGGCCGCGGCTTCCGGTGTGGTCAGCTTCGCCAGCGTCGCCGACAGGCCGTCATGGAGCGGCTGATAGCGCTTCTCGAAATCGGCCAGCGTCGCGCGCGCGTCGGCGTAGCGGCAGTTTTCGTAGAACACCAGCGCCCGCAGGACGAAGGCCTCGGGAAAGAACCGCTGCGAAAAGAACGGCGCCTGCAGCGTGAGGATGTTCCCCAGCGCCTTCTCGTCCTCGCCCTTGCGGAAGTGCGACCAGCTGGCCTCGAAGAGCGCGTCGAGCCACTCCGGCGCGCCACGGCCGACGCGCTCGTAGAGCGCAGTCGCCTTGCCGTCGTCGCCGCTCTGGTACGCGAGCCGCGCGAGCTGCAGCAGCGCCTTGTCTCGCCGCTCCGCCGCCGCGTCGTCGCCCCGGCTCACCGGCAGCTGCGCGAGCGCGATGAACTCCTTGACCGCATTCTCGTCGTCGCCCGCCGCCAGCGACGCCAGACCCGCGACTTCGAGCGCATCCCCCTGCGCCGGATCCCCCGCCGGCACCGACCCCGCCAGCGCCCTCGCCCGATCCAGCTCCTGCACCGCCGACTTTTGTCGGAGATTCGGGGACACAATACTCATCTCCGACGCAGGTCGTAAGGCGTCCCCATTTTCGTGCAGCGTCTCGAACGCCACGCCCTCTTCCGGCGGCGCGATCTGCAGCGCCTTCTCGAGATACCCGCGCGCCAGCCGCACCGCGAGCGCGGGCGGGAGCTTGCCGGGGTCGCTTTCCTGCGCGAGCAAGAGCGTCGCGAGACTCGGGTCCTGCGCGGCGTGCGCCGCGAGCTCGGTC
>JAIVGS010000046.1 GCA_020201435.1 Myxococcales bacterium | reverse complement strand
GCGCAAGGCCCGCCTTTCCGCGCGGGTCCTCGCAGGCGCCGGCTGCGACCGAGAGCCGGACGTGGAACAGCGGCAACCCGCGCTTCTGGATCGCGAGCAGCGTCAGCCCCGAGGGGAGCTTCTCGATCGCCAGCGGCGGCAGCGCGACGTCGGCGGTCACGGCTCGACCTCGCCCGGGATCAGCGTCACCACGTTGCGGCGATGGTGCGCGAAGGTCCTTCGCGCCACGCGCCGCACGTCGGCGGCGGTGATCGCGGCGTATCGATCGGGCAGATCGAGCAGCGCACGCCAGGTGCCGAGCATCACCTCCATCTGCCCGATGGTATGAGAACGTCCGTTCGACGTTTGTAACCCGCGTAATAATTGCGCGCGAACGAGATTCTTCGCCCGCTCCAGCTCGCGCGCCGGCATCGGCTCGTCGCAGACCCGCGACAGCTCGGCCCAGAGCGAGCTCTCGGCCCGGGCCGGATCCATCCCCGGGTTGAGCTTCAACGACACCTCGAACAGCCCCGGGTCGACGCGCCAGCCGAAGAAGACGTGCGCGTCGACGCACAGCTCCTGCTGGTAGACGAGCGCGCGCTTGAGCCGCGCGCCCTCGCCGGAGCTCAGCGCCGCCTCGATCAGGTCGAGCACCAGCGAATCCGGATCGCGGCCGTCCGGACCGCGGAAGCCGACCAGCACCGCCGGCGCCTGCGACGGATAGCGGATGATCGCGCGCCGCTCGCCCTTCTGCGCCGGCTCGCCGGTCGCGACCGGCGGAAGCGCGTCTCCCGAGGGAATCGGCGAATACAGCTTCTCGATCGCCGCCAGCGCCGCCGGGCCGTCGAAATCGCCGACCAGCACCAGCGTGCAGTTGTTGGGCGCGTAGTACGTCCGGAAATACCGCTCGCAATCCTGGCGCGTGATCGCCTCGATGTCCGTCATCCACCCGATCACCGGCCATCGGTACGGATGGGCGAGAAAAGCCAGCGCGCCGAGCGCCTCGTCCATCATCCCGTCGATGTCGTTGTCGGTCCGGAACCGCCGTTCTTCCTTGACCACGTCGCGCTCCCGGGCCAGGGACGCGTCGTCGATCGTCAACGACGCCATCCGGTCGGCCTCGAGATCGAGCACCAGCAAGAGCGCTTCGGAAGCGAAGTCCTCGTAATAGGCGGTGAGATCGCTCGAGGTGTACGCGTTCGACGTGCCGCCGGCGGCCTCGAGCCGGCGGTCGAACTCCTTGGGCCCGTATTTGCGCGAGCCGTTGAACATCATGTGCTCGAAGAGGTGGCTGATGCCGGTGATCCCCGGGCGCTCGTTGCGCGACCCGACCCGGAAAAAGCTGTACAGCGTGGCTACCGGCAGCGATCGGTCCTGCAGCAGGCGAATCTGCAGCCCGTTCGGAAGCGCATGCTCGGCGACGGGAAAATCCTTCGGGTCGAGCGCCATCCGCCCGAGATATCAGCCCTCGTCGTCTCCGGCCACTGGCTTCATCATCAGCTGCTCCGCCGGCGTCATGAGCTTCTTACGGCTGTTACATTCCTTGCAGCTGGGCACCACGTTGCCGCGCGCGCTGCGCCCTCCGCGGGCCACCGGCACCACGTGGTCCATGGTCAACTCGCGCGGCGGCACCGAACGGGTGCAATAGGCGCAGATCCCCTTCTGGAGGCGCCTCTGCCACCAGGCGCTCTTGCGGAGAGCGCGGGCCTTTTCGCGCTCGCGCGCGACGTGCGCCGGATCGCCCTCCAGTTCGAACCACTCTTCCTTCATTCGGAATGTTTGTAACCCGATGATGACCCCCGTTCCATCGTGTGAACGAAAGTTCCCACCCGCGCGAGAGGGGGCCGCGCCCGCTCGGCTGCCCGTACCTTGGCACGGAGCGTGTAGTAGCCCGCGGCGGGCGTGGGGGTGGCTATGCGTTCGTGGGCGTGGGCGGCGTTGGCGGGCGTCGTGGCATGCGGCGGTGCGAGCAGGTCGAAAGTCCGGCAAGTGGGAGGAATGCTGGATATCCGACCCGCGACCGTCGATTTCGGCGACGTCGCGCTCGGCAAGGAGGCCACCGTCGAGGTCAACCTGCAGAACGTCGGCATCGTGCCGATGTCGGTTGCGCAGCTCGCGCAACTCGACGACGCGGCCTTCGAAGTCCACGGCCTGCCGGTGACGCTCGGCGCCGGCGCTTCGGCCTCGGTGACCGTGCGCTACCGGCCGCCGGATCTCGGCAGCTACCGGCGCGACCTGCAGCTCACCACTGATTCGCCGGAAATTCCGCGGGCCGATCTGGCGATTCTCGGGCATGCGGTCCGCGGTCTCGCCACGCTCTCCGGCGACTCGTTCGATTTCGGAGACGTGGTGTTGAACGAGGTCGCCTCGCAGGAGCTCTCGCTCAGCAACAACGACGGGCACGCGCTGACCGAAATCCGCATCGAGCTTCCCGTCGGCGGGGATGCCTCTGCGTTCACCGTCAAGCCGCCGGGCGATCTGCCGCTGCAGCCCGAGCAGTCGATGTCGGTCCACATCGATTTCAGGCCCCATCGGCTCGGCGACTTTTCCGCAGTGGTGCCGGTGACGCCCTGTCCGACCTGCTCCGCGCGCAACGTCTCGCTGGTGGGACGCGGCGTGACGCGGCTGCTGAACGTGCAGCCGGCGACGATCGATTTCGGGCAGGTCCTGCTCGGATCGACCGCGACGCAGCCGATCACCGTGACCAACACCAGCCGCAGCCCGTTGATCATGCAGTCGCTCGATGTCAGCGGCGCCGCCGACATGACCGTCTCGCTCGACGGCGCCCGTTACCCGATGACGCTCGCGCCGGGCCAGACGTTGACCGGTGTCGCGCGGTTCGCGCCGCGCTCGCTCGGCGACGCGGCGGCGCAGGTCGCGATCAGCGCCTCCGACGGCGCTCCGGGCGCGCTGTCGATGACCGGCACGGGGTTCGGCGCGGTGATCCAGGCGACGCCGCGAAGCGTCTTCGTCGGGCCGACCGCGCTGGGCACCTCGCGCAGCGGCCAGATCGTGGTCACCAACGTCGGACTCGATCCGAAGCGGACGTCGCCGCTCACCGTCAGCAACATTTCCGTGATCTCCGACGATCGAGCGTGGTCCCTGGACACTTCGACGCCGATCGACGTCGGTGAGCCCGGGGGACAGGCGACGATCCGTTTCACCTTCAGTCCCCAGCGTGCCGGGATGTCGCAAGCCACGCTGGCGATCGGTTCGAACGACGGTTTGAATCCTGTAACGCGCGTTCCAATCGCCGGGACCGGCCGCGACCTGCAGCCGTGCACGCTCAGCGTCTCGCCCGGGACGACGCTCGACTTCGGCGCGACGCGGCTGTTCACCCCGTCGGTCCAGGGCGTCGAGCTGACCAACACCACCGCCGACGACTGCATCGTCGGCGATCCCGCGATCGTGTCCGGCGGCCCGGCTTTCCGCTGGCCCGGCGGCGTCGTGCCGGCGGGTCGCGAGCTGCCTCCCGGCGGGCGCATGTCGGTCCGGCTCGAATTCGTGGCGCAGCAGGCGACCGCTTACGCCGGCGCGATCCAGTTCTACGTCAGCAACAGGAACGCCCCGGCGATGACGATCGATCTCGCCGGCCAGGGCGACGACGGCTGCTTCTTCGTTTCACCAGCGACGGTCGATTTCGGCGCGACGACGCTCGGCTGCGGCGCGCAGACCCAGAATGCGTATGCGGTGAATCACTGCTCGTATCCGGTCACCATAACGGGCGTTACAATTTCAGGACAGCCGTTCTACTCATCGCCGCAGCTTCCGGTGAAGGTCGCTCCGCAATCCTCGGCGGGGATCCCGGTGACTTATACGCCCCCTTCGGCGGGCGACGACGTCGGCACCATCTACCTCACCACCGATACGCGCGCACAGCCCTACCAGGCGGGCCTCACCGGCGGCGCGCAGACCGCCGCTACCGTCTTCGACCAGTGGGACCAGTCGACGCCGAAAGTCGACCTGCTGATCGTGATCGACAACTCCGGCTCGATGGCGGAGGAGCAGCACGCGCTCGCCGCCAACCTCGATCACCTCTGGAACCGCATCGCGCTCGCCAACGCCGACTTCCACATCGCCACCACCTCGACCGGGATGGACTTGTACACCTCGGGTTGGTCGCAGTGCCCCGGCGGGGCGTCCGGCGGCGAGGGGGGCCGCTTCTTCCCGGTCGACAACTCGCACCCTCGCCTGCTCACGCCGCAGACGCCGAACGTCAAGCAGGCGCTGTTCCTCAACACCGACGTCGGCCAGTGCCACTGGAAGGAGCAGTTCACCGAGCCGGTGGTGGCGGCGCTGACCGACCCGCTGATCAGCGCGACCAAGGCGCCCGGCACGACCTGGCCGAACGACGGCAACGCCGGCTTCCTCCGCGACGACGCGCGCCTCGCGCTGATGGCGGTGAGCGACTCGGACGACGACATCGACCTCGCCAACCCGCCGCCGGTCTCCTACCTGATCGACACGCTGCGGAAAGTGAAGCATGGCGCGCTCGATCTGGTCTCGTTCGCCGGCATCGTGCCGCTGCAGGCCTGCTCGACCTCGGAGGCGGTCGGAACGCGCTACACGGAGATCGCGCGCCAGCTCGGCGGCCACGTCTTCGACATCTGCCAGCTGAACAACATGGGTGCGATGCTCGATTCGGCGCTCGGCGACCTGCTCCAGCCGCTCTCCAGCTTCCCGCTCTCGGCCCATCCGAAGGATCCCACCGCGATCGACGTCACCGTCAACGGCGCGCGAGTGACCACCTGGAGCTACGACGCGACCGCGAACCGGCTCGTTTTTCCGGCCAACGCGGTGCCCGCGCCGGGCTCGCACATCACCGCGCGCTACGTGCCGGCCTGCCGCTGATCGATTTCGGCCGAGCGGGCGCCGGTGGTATCTTCGCCGGCCCATCATGCGCCTGCTCACCTCCATCGCCCTGCTGCTCGCCGCCTGCGCCGGAACCGCTCCGCCGGCGACGATCGAGAATACGTCGTTCGACCCGCGGTTGAACGTCGACCTCCCCGCATCGACCAAGACCGCCGACGGCCTCTATTATCGCGACCTCGTCACCGGCACGGGCGCACCGCTGACCGCAGGCCAAATGGTCTCGGTGCACTACGTCGGCGCGCTCCCCAACGGAACCGTATTCGACGCGAGAACCGGCAGCGCGCCGACCTACGACTTCCAGCTCGGCGTCCACGACGTGATCCAGGGCTGGGACGAAGGTCTCCTGGGCGCAGCGGTCGGGTCCACCCGGCAGCTGATCATCCCGCCGTCGCTCGGCTACGGCCCATACGCCGTGGGCGGACTCCCCCCGAACTCGATCCTCGTGTTCACCGTCGCGATCGTCTCCGCGCAGTAGTCGATCACCAGAGGACGTCGAACCGCTCCGACCATCCGAACAAACGGGCGATCTCGCGCCCGCCGATCCGTCCGGAGAAGCGCCCCGCCGACCAGCGCAGTCCCGCGACGCCGGGCCAGCCGAGGTTGCGGGTCAGGATCGGCGTGAACTCCAGCGCGACCGACGGACCGTCGATGCGGCGATCGCCGAACCGGACCCGCTCGTCGAGATGGCGGATCGCGCCACGCTCGAAGAACGCGTTCTCCGTGTCGCTCCACCGCGCACCGAGGTTGAAGGCGAGATCGCCCCCCGCGGCCGCGGCCCAATTCCACGAGGCGCGGACCGGCCAGACGCCGCGGCCGCAATCGAGGGCCGCCCAGGCGCATGTGCCGAGGACGGTCGTGCGCTCGCCGCACCGGATCCATCCCGAAGCCCGCACACCGATCTGCTCGCAGGTGAGCTGGAACCGGTCCGGCGTCCAGGGCACCACGACCTGCAGCGAATCTCCGGCCGGCGGTGCGAGCGCGATCTCCGCTCCGATCGGCCCCATCGAGACCAGCAGCCGCCCCGGCTCGAGGCGGACTCCGCCGAGCTCGACGAGTCCGCCGCGGACGGTCTGCGGCATCTCGATTCCGCCCGGCGCGACCTTGACGCGATCTCGCCGCTCGCCGGTCGCGAGATCGATCACCGAGACCCCCGCGAACGCGAGATAGTCGAGGTCCGCGATCGCCGCCGCGAGCAGCGACCGCTCGTCGGTGATGCACCAGTACTCCCATCGTTTCTTGCGCAGCGGATGCCCGGCGAGATTCGCGCGCACCAGCGGTCGGCGCGCCCAGCCCGCCGCGGCCGGATTCAGCCGCCCGGCCGCGTCGCAGAGATCGATCGGCTCCGTCACTTCCACCTTCCAGGACTTACCATTCCTCACATGCAGCCGATGCTGGCCGAGCTGGCGCGCGAGCTGCCGCGCGGCGACTTCCTCTACGAGCCGAAGTGGGACGGCTTCCGCTGCCTCGCATCGGTGACCTCGTCGCAGGTCGAGCTGCGCAGCCGCAACGGCCGCCCGCTCGCACGCTACTTCCCCGAGATCGTCGCGGCCCTCGCGCGCCTGCCCGACGTCGCGCTCGACGGCGAGCTGATGATCGCGACCGTCCGCGGCTCCGACTTCGGCGCGCTCCTCAATCGCGTGCATCCGTCGCAATCGCGCGTCGACGAGCTGAGCAGGACGACGCCGGCGAGCTACGTCGTCTTCGATCTGATCGACGAACCGTCGCAGCCGTTCGCCGAGCGGCGCGCGCGGCTGGAGAAGCTGCCGCTGAGCCTGCCGATCGCGCTGACGCCGCTCACCGACGATCCCGACCAAGCCGGCGCCTGGCTCGCCGACACCGAACGAAGGGGCATCGACGGCGTCGTCGCGAAGCACCGCGCCTCGCGCTACGAACCCGGCCGCCGCGGCTGGATCAAGGTCAAGCCACTTCGCACCGCCGAGTGCGTCGTCGGCGGTTTCAGGCCGCAGCTCGATGTGACCGGCGTCGCCTCGCTCCTGCTCGGCCTCTACGACGGCGGCGCGCTGATCCACGTCGGCGTCGCGTCGCAGTTCCGCGCCGCGCAGAGGCGCGAGCTGTTCCACGAGCTGGTCCCGATCGCGACCGCGCTCGAGCGACATCCGTGGGAGCACGGCTTCAACCTCGGCCGCAGCCCGATGGGCCGGCTGCCCGGCTCCGCCGGCCGCTGGGTCGCCGGCGAGATGACGCAGGACTGGGTCCCGGTGAGGCCGATCCGGGTCTGCGAAGTCGCCTACGACAAGATCGACGAGGGCGTGCGCTTTCGCCATCCGGCGCGCTTCCTGCGCTGGCGCCCGGATCGCGACGCGCGCTCGTGCCTGCTGGATCAGCTCGCGTGCTGAAGAACCTCGACAAGGTGATGTACCCGCAAGCGGGTTTCACCAAGGGCGATGTCGTCGCGTATTACCGGGCCGTCGCGCCGGCGCTGCTGCCGCACTTGAGCGGCCGCGCCGTGACCCTCGCTCGCTTTCCCGACGGCGTCGAGGGCGCCGGCTGGTACCAGAGCAACTGCCCGAAGGGCGCGCCGAAGACGGTCGAGGTGACGCGCGCGAGGACGGTGCGCTATTGCCTGATCGACGACCTCGAGGCCCTGTTGTGGGCGGTCAACCTCGGGACGCTCGAGCTCCATCCGTTCCTTGCGCCGGCCGCGGATCCCGATCGGCCGCGGGCAATGGTCCTCGATCTCGATCCCGGCCCTGGCGCGGGACTGGCGCACTGTTGCGAAGTAGCCATGCGCCTGCGCCGGCTCCTCGACCCGGATCCCTCGTCCGTCAAGACCAGCGGCGCGAAAGGACTCCACGTCTACGTGCCGGTCAGCGGGACGTACGCGGAGACGAAAGCGCGAGCGCGCGAGCTCGCCCGCGCGCTGCCGGAGCATCTCGCGACCGATCGCCACGAGCTGCTCCATCGCGAAGGGAAAGTCCTGATCGACTGGCGGCAGAACGATCCGAACCGCAGCACGATCGCGCCGTGGTCGCTGCGTGCGACGCGGGTGCCGCTGGTCTCGACGCCGCTGCGGTGGGAAGAGCTCGCCGACCCCTCGCGGCTCGCGTTCTCGCCGGCGATGGCGCTCGAACGGCTGGAGCGCGACGGCGACCCGTTCGCTAGATTTCGATGATCCCGAGCTTCAGGCCCTTGACGACCGCCTCCACGTGGCTGCGCACGCCGAGCTTCGCGTAGATGTGGCCGAGCTGGGTCCGAACCGAGCGGCGATCGAGCGAAACGATCCGCCCCGCTTCCTCGTTCGACAATCCGCGCGCGATCATCGCGAGGATCTCGCGTTCGAGGTCGGTGAGCTGCGGGACCTCCGGCTTGCGCGGCTCCTGCACGCCCTTGAAATACTGCCAGAAGCGCCGCGCCAGCCGCGGCTCGATCACCGTGCCGCCGGCCTCGACCTCGACGATCGCCTCGATCAATTTGCCCGCTTGCGCACCCTTGACCACATAGCCGCTGGCGCCCCCGCGCATGGCGTCGAAGACGTGCTGCTCGTCCTCGAACGAGGTGAGCACCAGCACCTCGACGTCGCTCGCAGCCTTGAGCTTTCGCGTCGTCTCGACGCCCGACGCGCCCGGCAGCTCGAGGTCCATCAAGACCACGCGCGGCCGCGCGGCCGGCACTTCGCGCAGCGCGTCCTCACCTGTGGTTGCAGCACCTACCAGCGCCACCTGCTCGCTGCCGGAAAGCAGCTTGCGCAGCGCCTTCAAGGTCGGCGGGCTGTCCTCGACGGCGAAGACCGGGATCGGCACGTGAAGAAGTCTTGCACAGAGTGGCGCGCAGGGGGATGATCGATCGTCCGACCATGGCGATCCCGAAAACGCCCGCCGACTCCGTACAGGACGTCCTGCGGGACCCCGAGCTCCAGCGAGTGCTGACCCACCCCGAGCACCAGGGGCTGGAGCTCGCCCACAGCCGGCAGATCTACACCAATCGCGCGCTGAAAATGGAGGAGATCGGGCTGGTCGGATTCGACATGGATTACACGCTCGCGGTGTATTCCATGCGGCAGATCGAGGAGCTCGCGTTCCACATGACGCTCGCGCGGTTGGTCCAGAAGCGCGGATATCCGGCGTATCTCGAGAAGCTCAAGTACGACCACGAATTCGTCATCCGCGGGCTGGTCGTCGACAAGGACTTCGGCAACATCTTCAAGATGGACCGGCACAATCACGTCGGCCGCTGCTATCACGGCCGCCGCGCGTTGAGCCTCGACGAGCGGCGCGCGCTCTACCAGACCAACGAGAAGATCCGGTTGAGCCTGCCCCGCTTCGCTTGGATCGACACCCTCTTCTCGCTTCCGGAAGCGTGCCTGTACGCGGAGATCATCGAGGCCCAGGAAGCGAACGGCGAGAAGGTCGACTACCACAAGCTCTACGACGACACGCGCGAGAGCATCGACGAGGTCCACCGCGACGGCTCGCTGAAGAGCGAGCTGCGCAAGGATCTCTCGCGCTTCATCAATCCCGACCCCGAGCTCGCGCCCGCTTTGCACAAGCTGCGCAGCGGCGGAAAGAAGCTTTTTATACTCACTAACTCTTTACTCGATTACACCGACGCGGTGATGTCCTTCCTGCTCGACGGGCGGATGCCCGAGTACCCGTCGTGGCGGAACTACTTCGACTTCGTCGTGGTCGGGGCGCAGAAGCCGGCGTTCTTCGCCGAGCACAAGCCGTTCGTCGAGCTGGCGCCGAACGGCGCCATCGCCCGGCCGCAGGCGGAAGCGCTCGAGCGGGGCAAGATCTACGAGGGCGGCAACCTCTTCGACTTCGAGCGGCTCTCCGGCTTCGCCGGCGAGAGCGTGCTCTACGTCGGCGACCACATCTACGGCGACATCATCCGCAACCGGAAGGCCTCGCAGTGGCGGACCTGCTTCGTCGTCCAGGAGCTCGAGCGCGAGATCGAGTACATCGAGCAGCACGCGCAGGACGTGCAGCGGCTGAACGAGCTCGACGCGCTGCGCACGCGGCTCGACGACATGATCAACCACCACAAGCTGCTGCTCAACGCCATGGACCGCCGCATCGAACGCGGAGGCGCGCTGCCGGCCGACATCGAGCAGCGGCGCGTGCGCGAGAAGCAGGACCTCGAGAAGCTGCGGCGAGCGTTCAAGGCGACGTTGACCGAGGGTTACGAAGTCGAATCGCGCTTCGAAAAAGGCGCCAACGACTACTGGGGACTGGTCTTCAAGGAAGGCAACGAGAACTCGCGATTCGGCGAGCAGGTCGAGGATTACGCCGATCTGTACACCTCGCGTGTGTCCAATTTCCTCTATTACTCGCCGATGCAGGTGTTCCGCTCTCCACGCGCCACCATGCCCCACGAGCGCGTGAACCTCCGTCGCGGGTAGTATGGGGGAATGCTGCTAGCGACGATTTGGGCGATTTCTGCCGCACCGATCCTGATGCCGCAGCCGACCCTGTCTCTGCCGTGGGCGGAGCACGGGCGGCTCTCCGAAGTCAGCGGGCGCGCGCCGATCGGATGGTCGCAGGAGGCGTACGTCATTCCGCAGCGGCCGGGAAAAAACCTGGTCCGCTACTTCGAATACAACTGGCGCGACTTCGACTTCCTCGACGACGACGGCTCGGCGGGGGTGCGACTCTACTATTACGATCGCGAATATCCGGTCGCGCGCATCGCGGCAGGCCTGGTGCGCGAGAGCTGGCGCTACCTGGTCGATCGGTTCCAGTACAAACCGTCGGTCAAGGTTCCGTACATCCTCTACAACACCTATCGCGAATTCCTCGAGACCAACGTCTTCGAGGTCCAGGAAGGCGTCCTCGGCGTCACCTCGCCGCAGGACCTGCGCATGTCGCTGCCGTACGCCGGCGAGAAGGAGCTGTTCAAGCTCGTCTCGACGCACGAGATGACGCACCAGTTCCAGATCCAGAAAGTCGCCGAGCGCTGCGCGAGCGCGGGGATGGAAAGCACCATCGGCGCGTACCCGCTCTGGTTCACCGAGGGTCTCGCCGAGTACTACGCGCATAACCAGCAGATGGACAGCGAGACGGAGATGTTCCTGCGGGACATCGTGCTCAACCCGAACGGCGAGATCGGCTACGAGTTTCCCTCGCTGGAGGAAGATCGGCCGGGCGTCTACTTCTACACCTACAAGTACGGGCAGGCGCGGCTCGTCTTTTTGTCCGAGACCTACGGCGAGCGCGTGATCCAGGGCGTGCTCGATCAGAGCCCGCGCCTCGGCGGCGGCGGCTCGCGGCGCGGCGAGGCGCGCGAAGGATTCATGCAGCTCCTCGGCCACGTCGCGGGCGAGACGCCGGCGGAGATGAACGCGCGCTGGCTGACCTGGGCGCGCAAGCGGGTGATGAAGACGTACCTCGACGCCAAGCAGGACCTGCCCGATGTGACCGAATTGAAATTGCCCGACGAGCTCGACGTCTTCACCAGCTCGCGCGACGGCAACGTCCTGATGTACCGCGGAGTCGAGCGCGAGACCGCGCGCGCCAAGCTGGTGCTGGTCGATCGGCGCGATCCATCGTCGGCGCGCGAGCTGGCGATCGATCAGCATCCCGGAACCGAGAGCCTGCATCCGGTCATGCGCGGGGTGATGGCGGTGCACGACGACGCGATCGCCTGGTTCGCGCAGTCGGGCGATTCCGACGTGCTCCACGTCCGATCGCTCAAGCGGCGCGAGCGGAAGGATCCCAACTCGCCGCGCACCAAGGTCGATCTCGATCTCGGGCCGACGCAGGTGATCCCGGTGATCCGCGACGGCCTCATCGAAGCCGGCGATCCGACCTTCAGCCCCGACGGGAAGCAGCTCGCGTTCTACGGCCTCGATCGCGACGGGAAGATCGACATCTACACCCTCGATCTGCGGGACAAGGACCCGCACGTGAAGCGGCTCACCGACGACCTCTACAGCGAGCGCGATCTGGCGTGGGGCGACGACGGCATCGTCTACGCCAGCGACGCGACCGAGAGCGCGCGATACAACCTGTTCCGGATCGATCCGGCGACGGGCGCCCGGACGCGGCTCACCGACGCTCCCGTCGAGCAGCGCTATCCCCTGGTCCTCGACGGCGGCGCGGTGGTCTTCACCAGCGACGCGGGCGGCAAGCAGGATCTGTGGTTTTTGCAAAACGGCCGGATCAAGCGGATTACCGATTTTGCGACCGGCCTCTCGCATCCGGGCCTCTCGCCGAACGGCATCTACGGGGTCGCCTTCTACGGCGCGCGCTTCCGGCTCTTCGAGGTGTTCAGCACCGCCATGCTCTCGGTCGACGAGCAGGACGCGATCCCGCCGGCGTACCTCGCGACGATCGACAAGCCGCAAGGGTTCCCGGACGAAGCGATTCCGTTGAACGCCGCGACGTACAACCCGTACGACGTCGGCAAGAACTGGCGGATCGAGGGCGGCGGCGCGGCGATCGGCGGCGCGGGCGTCGGATTCGCGCCGGTCGGATCGGGCGGCGTGCTCTTCGCCGACATCATGCGCGACCGCAGCGCGCTGGTGAACCTCGCCATCTACGGCTCGTTCGACCTCACCGACGCGCTCGCGTTCTACGTCGACAAGTCGTCGCGGCTGATCTGGGGAGTGGGTGCGTTCCACACCTTCCAGCAGGGCCGCGACACGCAGTTCCCCAGCGCGCAGGCGTGTTACGGCGCGCTCACGCCGCAGAACCAGGGCAACGCCTGCGAAGTGCTCTACCTCCAGCGCGAGTACGGCGCCGAGGGGTTGCTCTCGTATCCGTTGTCGACCTTCAGCCGGGTCGAGGGCAGCGCCCGCCTGATGGGCGTGAATCGAAGCTTTTTCGATAATTTTGCATACGACCGATTCGGTAATCCCACCGCAAACATCCCAGCTGCCGATCTCAACCAGATCCGCGGCTTCGATCCGGAGGCGGAAGTCAACGGCACGTACGGATGGGATACGACGCGATACGGACCCGGCGGCGCGATCGGCGGAACCTCGTTCCTCGTCACCCTCGGCGCCGGCGACCTGCCCACCCGCGGCAAGGACGGACTCTTCACGTACCTGCAAACCGACGCGATCCAGACCTTCCGCATCGTCGGGCGCGCGCGGGTCAACTTCCGCGGCGCCGCGGGACTCGCGCAGGGCAGCCGTTTCGGGCGGCGGTTCTACCTGTCGAGCTTCGACAACCTGCGCGGCTTCCGCTGGGGCGACTCGCGGCTGCTCGGCGACGGGTACTACGTCGGGCAGGCCGAGCTGCAGTTCCCGCTCGACGTGCTGATCCGCTTCGCGTTCTTCAGCGGGATCACCGGCGTCGTCGGGTTCGACTTCGGCGGCGTCGTCGACTCGAGCCACGCGGCGCTCAACCATCGGGGCGAGGGGAAGCTGCCCGCGGCGGTCGCCGACGCGTGGGCGAATCGGACGGCGGACTACGTGCTCGGCGTCAATCTCGGTCTCGGCCCGTTCGAATTGCGCGTGCAGTTCGCGCACGGGATCGACGTCGGCGGGCTGATCCCCGAGACCGATTCGAACGGCAACCCGACGTGGGTGCCGAATATCTCGTTACACTACGTATACTTCTAGTCGGCTTGCAGCTTGCGGCTTGCGTGCGAACTCTTCGAGCAATCTGTGAGGAGGTCGCGATGGCCATTGCACTCGAGTGGAACGGCGCCAGACTGCGCAAGGAAGTGGCTCTGGTCCCGCCGCGGGCGGCGCTGGGCGCTTCGATGGTTTTCCACGGTCTTGGCAAGCTGAAGGGCGAGGGCCCGCAGCAGGCAGGGCAGATGTTCAGCCAGATCGGCCTGCAGCCGGGCAAGCACCTGGCCGTCGCGACGGGGATCGCCGAAGTCTTCGCCGGAGCCGCGGCGTTGCTCGGCCTCTGGACGCGGCCCGCTGCGCTCGCGGTGCTCGTCACGCAGTCGGTGGCGATCGCCAAGGTGCATGCCAAGAACGGCTTCGACATCACCAAGGGCGGGTTCGAGTACAACGTCGCGTTGATGTGCATCGCGGCGATGATGCTGGTGGCCGGGCCCGGCAAGTATTCGGCTCACGAAGGCATCGAGTGCCTCCTCGAAGGTCGCGGCGCGAAGCGGCTCTATCGAAAGGCGCGCCCGAACGCGCTGTTGCGCCTGGTCAAGCTGCTCAAGTAGAACGCTCGCGGCTTGGGCGCCGCGCAGGAATGGGACGAGATGGTGAAGCCGTGGCGCGCCGTCGCGGAGCGCCGCGGCTTTCGCCTGCTCGACCGGCAAGTCGATCTGATCCGCGGCGGCCACCGCTGTGTCGATTTTCTCGCCTCCGGGCCGACCTTCCTCGATCTCTACGGCGAGCTCGGCGAGGTGAACGGCTTCTGGCACGCCACGGCGACGACGTGGATCGACACCCCGGACTCGCGTTTTTCGCTCTCGACCGCCGGCGAGATGCAGCCGCCGCCGCGGCCGCCCGGTGCGGCCGGTTTTTTCGCGAAGGTCGTCGTCAGGCTGATGCACAAGCTCGCGCCCGCGGCGGTGCCGGTCGCGATGCGCGCGCCCGACGATCTCGGCCTCGTCATCGACAGGCACCTGCGCGAGCTGATGGCGGTCGCCGGCAAGCCCGTGCTGTTCGAGGGCGATCCACTCGAGGCGCGCTTCCGGCAGCAGGAACGCGACGAGGCGAGCGCCTAACGACGCGCCGCGAGCAGCACCGGCGTCCCGGCGACGAGCACCCCTGCCAGCATGCCGCATACCCCGGCCATGCCGGCGAGCGTGCAGCCGAGGGATCCCGTCAGTCCCGCGATCGCCACGGCCGAGACGAGGAATACACCTCCCCGCTCGTCCCGCGCCGCTCGAAGCGCGAGGAAACCGCCGGCGAGCGCACCGCCGATCACGCAGGAGGGCATGCACAGCGACATGCACGCCTCGCCGAGACAGAGATGACCGATGGTGCGCACCGCGAGCGGCAGGACGAGGGCGAAGCTTCCCGCCACGAGGCCCGGCGCGACCGCCCTGCCGGCGTCGCCGCCGGCGAACGACAGTCCGACCGCGACCAGCAGGGCGGCCGCCGCGAGCGCGGCGCAAAGGTCCAAGGGCCGGCCGCACGCGACCGCGGCGACGAACGCCGCCGCCACCGCCGGCGCGAACCGCAGCGACCAGCGCATCCGACCGAGCTCGTACGCCCGCCTCGCCCGCGCCGCGAGGACAGACTCGTCCCCGAGCAGCGCCTCATTCGGAGCCATGGCGTGCCCTCCATGCCAGTCGGAACCGTGCCAGCGCCCGTTCCATCCGCTTGCGGAACGTCGCGCCCTGCACCGCCCTCTGGCCGCTCGCGGTTGCGAGAATTGTCTCCACGTCGATGGGCCGAAGCTCTCCCAGGACCGCCTCCGCGGCGGACTGCAGGTCGCGATGGATGGCCGCGTCCTCGGGCGACGGTCCGCCCGCGGACGCCCCCGCGTGGTCCGGCGCGAGGGCAAACTCCTCCCTCCGCCGCTCACGCCGCCTCCGCAGCGTCCGGCACTCCCAGGCGGCGATACCGAGCGCCCAGGGCAGCGCGTCGCGCTCGCGGTCGTACTCGCTGGCGCGCGAGAAGACCTTGAGCAACGCCGCCTGCGCGGCGTCCTCGCCGTCGGCGACCCCGATGAACTGCACCGCGAACGCGCGAAGCCGCGGCCAGAGCAGGGCAAACACCGGCCCGAACGCGGTCCGGTCCCCGTCCGCAAGGCGCTCCATCAGGCGCCGCAGCTCCGCGCGCTCGCTCCGTTCGACCACCCTCCGGTCACCTAATCAACGGTGACCGATTGGGCAAACCGGGCAACCGCAATCGGCCGCCGTCTTCGTCGCGGACGACGCCGCCCACCCCAATGCGGGGATGGTGAGCGCAGCGATCAGCGCAATCCACCTGAGCTTCATGTTGGCCTCTCCCTCGTCGGCCGCGCCCGATGCGCAGCCTCTCACCTCCTCTAGGCGCAGCGAGCCGCAGGCGTGACCGCGCCTGCGAAAGAGCCTGCCAGAAGGGTCTGACGCGGCGCGAAAAACCCAGAAAAAACGAGCACCGTAGTCACATCTAAAGGCCGCCGTGATACACAGCGCGCCCCATGCACATCGCACTCGTCGCCGCCGTGCTCGCCGCGCGGCCGTTCACTCCGGAAGAGCTCCTCCAGACCCGCCGCCCCGACGATGTCCAGGTCTCCCCCGACGGCCGCTGGGCCTCGGTCACCGTCCGCCAGAAAAACCTCGACGAGAACCGCGACGTGAAGGACGTCTGGCTGTTCTCGCTGACGACCGGCGACGCAAACCAGTTCACCCGCAACGGCCGCTCCGAGCACGCGCGCTGGTCGCCGGACGGCAAGGACCTCCTCGTCTCGCGCGACTCCCAGCTCTGGCTGTATGCCCTCGACGGCGGCGATCCCCGCCAGATCACTACGCTTTCCACCGGCGCTGACAACGGCGTCTTCTCGCCCGACGGCCGCTTCATCGCCTTCACCAGCGACGTCTACCCCGACTGCAAGGGCGGAGGAGCCGGCTCTGCCGGCGACGGGCGGAGCCTGCAGGGCGGAGCAGTGGAGGACACCTGCGACAAGCAACACTCCGAGGAGCACGAGAAGGGCCCGAAAGCGCGCATCATCACCCACCTCTTCGCCCGCCACTGGACGGAGTGGAAGGAAGGCAAGCGCACCCACATCTTCATCCAGCCGACGAGCGGCGGCCCCGCGAAGGATGTGACGCCCTTCGACTCCGACTGGCCGAGCTGGTCGCTCGGCGGCGGCGACGACTTCCAGTTCACTCCCGAGGACGAGCTCGTCGTCCACAGCAAACCCGCCGACCGCGAGGCGTGGAGCACCAACGGCGACCTGTGGCTGATCGAAAACCAGAAGCCGCCGAAAAACCTGACCGAAAACAACAAGGGCGACGACTCCGAACCGCGCATCTCACCCGACGGCCGCTACCTCGCCTGGATCTCCCAGGCGCGCGACGGCTACGAATCGGACCGGTGGAGGCTCAAGCTGCAAGAGCGCCGCAGCGGCAAAACGACGGTGATCGAGCTGCCCGACGACCCCGCCACGATCGTCTGGCGGCGCGACTCCAAAGGCCTCGTCGTCTCGATGACGCAGAAGGCGCACGTCGTCCTCGAGTCGGTCTCGCTCGACGGCAGCCATACGAGAATCGCCGACGCCGCCTCGGACGACTTCGCGCTCATGCCGGACGGAACGCCGGTCGCCGTCATCGCCGGAATCACCCATCCACCCGAGGTATTCAAAGGTGCGACGCGCCTGAGCCACCTCAACGACGAGCAGTACAAGGG
>JAIVGS010000045.1 GCA_020201435.1 Myxococcales bacterium | reverse complement strand
GCACAGCGAGGGGATGTTGCCGCTGACGAAGCAGTTGCTGAGGATGAAGCCCGCGCCGTAGGTCCGGATCGCCTGGCTCACGTTGACGTTGTAGTAGTCGACGGTGAGCGAGAGGTTGCGCAGCATCCGCGGCTGGATGACGACGCCGGCGGTGAAGGTGGTGGCCGTCTCCGGACCGAGGTTGGTGTCGGCGGCGATCTTCTCCAGCAGCTGGCTCGAGGGATCGCCCGAGGCGCCGCCCGGCACGCCGTTGGCGATGCAGCGGGCCTTGATCGCCGCGTCTTTCGGCGCGCGGCACGGATCGGTGACCAGCGGGTAGTTGTCCGCGGTGCCGCCGAACAGCTCGGCGACGTTCGGAGCGCGGAACGCGGTGCCATAGGTCGCCCGGAAGGTCAGGTCTCGAAACGGGCTGAACCGCGCGCCGAGCTTGTAGGTCGTGTTGTTGCCGAACGTGGAGTAGTCCACGTACCGGGCCGCGGCCTGCAGCTCGAAGTCCTCGAGGAAGGGCATGCCGCCGAGCAGCGGCATCACCAGCTCGCCGTACACCTCCTTCACGGTGTACCCGCCCTGCGTGGAGAGGGCGTTGTTGCCCGAGCTCTCGCCGGCGTTGATCGGGTTGTTCTGGAAGCTCGCCGACTCGCGGCGGTAATCCGCGCCGACGGCGAGGCCGATCGGTCGCTCGGAGGCGAGCTTGAACAGGTCGCCGCTCAGGTTCGCCGACCAGATGTCCTGCTGGTTGGTGCCGAAGTCGGTCCCGTCGTACGAGACGTAGTTCTTCGCCGCCGTCTGGCCGCCATAGCTGCCGTGCAGCACGTCGAACGGAACGCAGCCGAGGATGATGTTGCTCGCGGCGAAGTCCGACGCGGCGCCGGTCTTCGTCTTGAGGCACACGGCCTGGCCGGTGGCCGGGTTGATCGCGCTCGGCCCGGTCGCGTTGGCGATGTTCGGCATCCGCAGCTGGCCGGTCTCGAGCTGGTTCCCGGCGGTGCGGCCGTGGTTGTAGTCGACGTCCCATGCCCAGCCCGACAAGGGTCCGGACCAGTCACCCAGCGATCCGTCGAGGCCGGCCACGACCCGGAAGGTGTCGAGGTCCTGGCTGAAGAAGCGCTCACCGAAGTCGACGGTGCGGATGCGCCACGAGCCGATGTCGACGCCGAACGGGTTGTAGAGGCTGTCCTTGCTGATCGTCACTGGCTGGGTCGGGATGGTGTTGTTGACCAGCGGCATCGGCGCCAGCGTCTGCGACGAGGTGCGGTTGACGTACGAGGCCTCGAAGAACGCGCGCGCGGCGCTGCCGAGGTTGACGTCGCCGGTGGCGAAGACCTGGACGCGCCGGGCGGGCGTGATCAGGTAGTTGGTCGGGTTGGTGTTGTACGCGTCGCCCGGGTACGGGACGAAACCTGCCGCGGGACCCGACGCGAGGCCGTCGCGCGGCGCGTCGGCCATGTAGCCGCCGCCGTTGTTCTTGGTCGCGGCGCAGATCGCGGCGAGCGCCGGATGGGACGCGACCGCCGGATTCGGCGTGAAAGCGCCGCCGGTCGTCGACCCGCAGGCCGAGGCGGGAATCGAGAAGCGGCCGTTGGGGAACGTCGACGAGTTGCCGGTGCCCGACTGCGCCTTCGGGACGCACTCCTCGGTGTTCGGGTCGGCGAAGCAGCCGGTGCCCGAATCGGTCGGCTGGCCGGCCGGAGCGGCGTCGAAGTCCCAGTTGTACGTAGTCGCCCGGGACCATGCGGCGGCCGTTGACCAGGACCAGCGTGCGCTGCGGGCCGAGGCTGCGCAACGAGACGTAGATCGAGCCGTCGTTGCCGTTGTTGACCTGCGCGTTCGCGCCGGAGTTGCCCTGTTCCGGCAGCGCCTGGAGGAACTCGCCGAGCGAGACGCGGCCCGACGCGGTGATCTGGTCGCGGCTCAGGACCGTGACCGGCGCGGGCGTATTGAGGTCCTTGCGCCGGACGCGCGTGCCGGTGACGACGATCTCCTCGGTCGCGCTCTTGTTCGGGGTCGCGGACGGAGCGCCCGCCGCCGGCGTGGGGTCGGCGGGGGTGGCGGCGGGATTCGTCTGCGCCTGGTCGGTGGTCGGAGGATTCGGCGCTGTCTGCGCGGCGGCGGCGATCGCGACGCAGGCGGTCAGCGCGAGCACAATGAGCTTCAGTCGCATGATGGCACCTCGGGGTCCGAGAACGCCGCGAGGATGGCCCGCGACCGCGGGGCTGTATTGAAGGCAGGCAACCCCGTGGAACGGCCGCAACTCCTTGACTCGCCGCCAGCCAGAGGGCAGCGTTCGCATCCCCTTTGCAGGAGGAC
The DNA here is from genome assembly GCA_020201435.1 of Myxococcales bacterium. Taxonomy (GTDB): domain Bacteria; phylum Myxococcota; class Myxococcia; order Myxococcales; family 40CM-4-68-19; genus 40CM-4-68-19. The sequence continues at coordinate 16,505 of JAIVGS010000045.1, read as the reverse complement.
CTCATGGCACGTATCGCTGCGTCAATTCTGCTCTTTTCGGCGGCGGCCTCGGCGGCGCTCAAGGAGGGCGACAAGGCGCCGCAGTTCACCGCGCCGGCCTCGCTCGCCGGCAAGGAGTTCACTTTCGCGCTCAAGGACGCGCTGCAGAAAGGCCCGGTGGTCGTCTACTTCTATCCGGCCGCGTTCACCGGCGGCTGCAACCGCCAGGCGCACGATTTCTCGGAGAAGAGCGATCAGTTCACCGCCGCCGGGGCGACCGTCATCGGCGTCTCGCTCGACAAGATCGCGACGCTCAACCAGTTCTCGTCCGACCCGCAGTACTGCGCCGGCAAGATTCCGGTCGCCTCCGACTCCGACGGGAAGATCGCGAAGAGCTACGATCTCAAGGTCGCCGACGCCAAGCCGGGGGCGAAGAACACGCGCGGCGACGAGATCGGCCACGGGTTCGCCGAGCGGACGACGTTCATCGTGACCCCGGATGGAAAGATCGCCGCCACCGTCGGCGGCGTGAGCCCCTCCGACAACGTCGCCAAGGCGCTGGAGGCGGTGCAGAAGCTCAAGAAGGGCTGACCTCGACCGGCACAGATACAGAGGGTCCAGCCGTCGACCAGCACAGACAAATCGGCGGGGGAAGACGTGCATCCTGATCGTGTGCGAACGATCGAGCCGGTCGTCCTCAGCGGGTCGGTGGTGAGCCTTCTGCCGATGAAGCCCGAGCACGCCGGCGCGCTCGCGCGGGTGGGGCTGGACCCCGAGCTGTGGGAGTGGATCCCGACGCCGATCCGCACCGCCGACGAGATGCGCAGTTACGTCGAGAGCGCGCTCGACGAGCAGCGCCGCGGGCACGCCCTGCCCTTCGTCGTCGTCGACCGGCAAAGCGGCGAGATCATCGGGAGCACCCGCTATGCCGCGATCGACGGCCAGAACCGGCGCCTCGAGATCGGCTGGACGTGGATCGCGACGCGCTTTCAACGCACCACCGTGAACACCGAGTGCAAGCGGCTCCTGCTCACCCACGCGTTCGAGTCGCTGGGGGCGATCCGCGTCGAGCTCAAGACCGATGCGCTGAACGCGCGATCGCGCGCCGCGATCGCGCGGATCGGCGCGACCGAAGAGGGCACGTTCCGTCGCCACCGCATCCTCGGCACCGGCCGCGTCCGCGACACGGTCTATTACTCGATCACCGACCTCGAGTGGCCCGCGGTCAAGGCGCGGCTGGCGCGCCTCGGAGAAAACATGAAGGGTCCGATCGATCCGGCTGCGATCGAGCACGCCGAGCGCACCATCCGGCCGTACATCCGCCGCACGCCGATCGTCGAGGTCGAGGGAAAGGACCTGGGAGGCCCGCCGGGTCCGCTGTTTCTCAAGCTCGAGCTGTTGCAGCGATCGGGCTCGTTCAAGGCGCGCGGCGCATTCGCGAATCTGCTCCTGCGGGACGTGCCGAAGATCGGAGTCGTCGCGGCATCCGGCGGCAACCACGGCGCGGCGGTCGCGTTCGCCGCGCAAACACTCTCGGTCCCGGCGCACATCTTCGTGCCGAAGATCTCGACGCCCGCCAAGATCGATCGCATCCGCCGCTGCGGCGCGACGCTCGAGCTCGTCGGCGAGCGCTACGCGGATGCGCTCGCCGCCAGCGAGGAGTTCGCGGCGCGCAGCGGCGCGATGCAGGTCCACGCCTTCGATCAGGACGAGACGCTTCTCGGCACCGGCACGCTGGGGAAAGAGCTCGACGAGCAGGTGCCGCGCCTGGACGTGGTGATCGCGGCCGTCGGCGGCGGCGGACTGATCGGCGGGATCGCGGCCTGGTACCGCGGCCGCGCGGACGTCGTCGGCGTCGAGCCCGAGCTCGCGCCGACGCTGACCAACGCGCTCGCCGCCGGCAAGCCGGTCGACGCGCCGGCCGGCGGCATCGCCGCGGATTCGCTCGCCCCGCGGCGGATCGGAGAGCGCGTCTTCCCGATCGCCGAGCGATTCGTCGAGCGGGTGGTGCTGGTCGGCGACGAGGAGATCGCCTCTGCCCAGCGCGCGCTGTGGGACGGCCTGCGCATCGCCGCCGAGCCGGGCGGAGCGGCTGCTCTCGCCGCCGTCCTCTCCGGTCGGTACCGGCCGCTGCAGGGTCAACGGGTCGGGATCGTGATCAGCGGCGGCAACACCTCCGCCGTCAACCTGTAGGAGCCTCGATGCGCATCGAACGGCGACTCGCCGAGCTCGGCCTCACGCTGCCGCCGGTCGGTCCGCCCCGCGGACATTTCGTGCCCTGCGTGCAGTCGGGATCGCTGCTCTTCGTCTCCGGCCAGATTACGTCCTGGGGCGCCGAGCTGCGCCACGTCGGAAAAGTCGGCCGCGAGATTTCAGCCGAAGAAGCGCGCGCGGCGGCGCGGTTGTGCGCGCTCAACGTGATCGCGGAGGCGCGAGCGTTCCTCGGAGACGATCTCGATCGCGTCCGGCGCGTCTGCCAGGTGCACGGCTTCGTCAACGCGGTGCCCGAGTTCACCGAGCACCCGTCGGTGATCAACGGGGCGTCCGAGCTGCTGGTCGACGTCTTCGGCGAGGCGGGCCGTCATGCGCGATTCGCGATCGGGGCCGGCTCGCTGCCGCTCGGCGTCGCCGTCGAGGTCGCGGCGATCCTCGAGATCAGCTAGTCGTTCCCGAGGCGAAGACCCGGCAGGCGCCGCCGACCTCGACGCGGACGAGGCCGTTCGGTGCGCGCGCCGCCGCGGCGTGAATGGAGCTCGGCCGGCCCATCGCGACGCCCTGCTCGATCTGCAACGACGCCTCTCCGGTGCGGGCGGCGAGATACGCGACCAGCGCCGCCGACGCGCCGCCGGTCGCGGGGTCCTCGTCGACCCCGAACGCCGGCCCGAACATCCGCGCGTAGAGGCGGCCGCCGGGCTGTCGGGCGAAAAAAAAGATCTGCGCCGACCACGTCTGCTCGAGTCTCTTGAAGGCCGGACGATCGAGCACCGCGGCGTCGACGGTCGCGCGATCGGCGAGCTCGACGAAGCAGAAGCGCACGCCGAGCCCGGCGAAAAAGGCCTGCCGAACCGCCCCTGCGTCGAGCGAGAGCGCGGCGGCCACGGCGTTCGGCTCCGGCGCGTCTTCGGCGAGATCGAGCTTTCGCTCGAACGACATCTCGCAGAAGTACGATCCCGGGCGCCGCTCGATCGCCACCTCGACCGGCCCCGCCTTCTCTTCGAGCGTCACCGCGCCCGTGGCGAGGCCTTCGTGCGCCAGCGCCGCGCCGGTCCCGAGCGTCGGGTGCCCGGCGAAGGGCAGCTCGACCCTGGGGGTGAAGATGCGGACCGGCCACCGCCGGCCGTCGCTCGACGGCAACACGAAGGTCGTCTCGGAAAAGTTGAGCTCGCGCGCGATCGACTGCATGTCGGCGGTGGACACCCCGCTCGCGTCGGGGAAGACCCCGAGCTGGTTGCCGCCGAACGGCCTCTCGGAAAAGACGTCGAGGATCAAAAAGCGCATGGCGGGTGGATAGGCGACCGCGGCCGACCAGTACAGATGCAGACGCGTCATTCCTCGACCAGCACAGCGAGGTCGTGGATCCCCGCCCGAACCCGGTCCGACCACGGCGTGCCGGCAGAGATGCGGATGAAGTTCGAGAAGCGCTGGCGGGCGGAAAAGAGCGGCCCGGGCGCGATCACGATCCCCTGCCGCCGCGCCTGCCGGTGCAGGGCGAGCGCGTCGATCCCCCCGGGCAGCTCGACCCACAGGACGAACCCGCCGCGCGGCGCGGCAACCCGCGTACCGGCGGGAAAGACCGCCGCGATCTCGTCCCGGTAACGATCGATGTTGCCCGCCAGGACCTGGCGCAGCCGGCGCAGGTGGCGATCGTAGCCGCCGGAGGCGAGGAACTCGGCCACCGCCATGCCGAGGAGCGCCGGGCACGCCATCGACTGGCTGCGCTTGATGCGCACCACCCGGTCGTGCCACCGGCCGCCGGCGATCCAGCCCACCCGATACCCGGGAGCGAGCGTCTTGGACACCGACCCGACGAGGATCACGTGGCTCAGCTCGCCCGGCCCGGCGAAGGCGCGCAGCGGCCGCGGGCGCGATCCGTCGAACGCCAGCTCGCCGTAGACGTCGTCCTCGACGATCGCGACGCCGGCCCGCCGCGTCATGCGGACCAGCCGCTCGCGCTCGCCCTCCGGCATGATCGCGCCGAGCGGATTCGACACCGTCGGGGTGCAGAACAGCGCCTTCACCGGCTGCGAGCGCAGCGCCGCCTCGAACGCCGAGACGTCGAGCCCGTCGCGGGAATCGGCGGGGATCTCGAGCGCGCGCAGCCCGAGCCGCTCGATGGTCTGAAGCACCCCGAAGTACGCCGGCGACTCGACGGCGATCACCTCGCCGGCGCGCGCGACGGCCTGGAGCGCGAGCGAGAGGCCTTCGGTGGCGCCGATGCAGGTGCAGAGCTCGTCCTTGTCGAGCGTGACGCCGGCCTCGACCGCACGCCGCGCGATCTGCCGGCGCAGGGTGACCGCGCCCGGCGGCGCCTCGTAGCGGGCGCCGACCGTGGACGACTCGCGGCAGAGCTGCGCCACGATCCGGTTCAGCTGCGCGATCGGCAGGTACGAGGGATCCGGCGTCGCCATCCCGAACGGCAACAGCGACGGATCGCGCATCGCCTCGAGGACCTCGGTGAACGCGTCGCCGATCGCGACCTTCGCCGGCTCCTGGCAGGCGCGAGCCGCCCGCGGCTCGGTGATCGGCGCCGGCCGACGCCGCACGAAGTGCCCCGACTTCGGCCGCACCTCGATCAGGCCGGCGTTTTCCAGCTGCAGATATGCCTCGAGCACGGTCGAAACGCTGACCTCGCGCTCCTCGGCGAATCGGCGCACCGAGGGCAGCCGGTCTCCGGCGCGGAGGGCCCCCCGCGCGATGGCCTCGCCGAGCTCGTTGGCCAGCTGCTCGTACAGGTAGCCGGGGACCATGGCGGCAAGTGTACCTGCCCGCACCGTTGATGACCAGTACAGAGCGCTTTTCGTGTAGGCTCGCGGCGATGGACGATCGCCGGACAGCGCGCCGGTTTCGCCGCCGGCTGCTCGCGGTGATGCTCGCCGCGGGGCTCCTGCCGCTCGCCGGCGGCGGGCTGGTCGTCGGACTGGGCCTCTCGCGGATGCTCTCACTCTCCCTCGGCCGGCTCGATCCGCTGCTCGAACGCGCGCAGAGGGCCGCCGATCCGACGCTGTCCCGACAGCTCGGCGAAGCCCGCGTCGATCTGCTGCAGGCGGAGCTCGCGCGCCGCTCGATGGCGCGGCTGGCGCCGTGGGCGATCCTCGCCGCCCTCGGCATCTCCGCCGCGGTCCTCGCCGGCGCCGCCCTCGCCCTCGGTCGCGCCCTCTCCCGCCCGGTCGAGCGGCTCGCCAAAGGGATGCTGCAGGTCTCGGGCGGCGACCTCTCGGTCCGCGTCCCAGAGGAAGGCGCCGAAGACGAGCTCAAGCTCCTCGTCCGCCAGTTCAACCGCATGACCGCCGAGCTCGAGGCGCAGCGCAAGCGGCTGCAGCTCACCGAGGAGCTCGCGGCGTGGCAGGCGGTGGCGCGCGGGCTTGCGCACGAATTGAAGAACCCGCTCACCGCGATGCGGATGGCGATCGCCCGCGTCGCCCGCCTCGGCTCGCCTCCGGCGGCCGAATCGGCCCAGCTCCTCGGCGAGCAGATCGACGTGTTGCTGCGGATGACCGACAGCTTCTCGCAGTTCGCGAAGTTGCCGGCACCCCTGAAGAAATCGATCGATCTCGCCGAGTTGCTGAAAGAGACCAGCACCCTGTACTCGGCGAGCTCGCCGGTGCCCGTCGAATGCGTGACCGACCCGCTGCGACTCGACGGCGACCCGGACCAGCTCCGCCGCGTCTTCGGCAACCTGATCAAGAACGCCCTCGAAGCCTCGAAGCCCGGCGACGGCCCGGTCGAGGTCGAGGCCCGCGCCGAAGCGGGCAAGGCCCGCGTCCTGGTCCGCGATCGCGGCGGCGGCATCCCCGCTCGGCTCGACGGCGCGCAGCTCCTCCGGTCGCTCGGCACCACCAAGCCGCAGGGCTCCGGCCTCGGCCTTCCCATCGCGCAGAAGATCGTCCACGAGCACGGCGGCACGCTGGTGCTCGAGCCGCGTGAAGGGCGCGGCGCGCAGGCGATCGTCGAGCTGCCGCTCCCGGAACGGGCCGCGCCTTGAGCCGCCGGATCCTCCTCGTCGACGACGATCCGGCCGTCCTCCGCGGCGTCGGCGGGCTCCTCCGGGACGAGGGCTATCGGACCGAGACCGCCGCGACCGCCGCCGAAGCGCACGCCGCGCTGACCAGGGATCCGCCCGCCGCGGTGATCCTCGATCTCGGCCTGCCCGACGAGAGCGGGCTGGCGCTGCTCGGGCGCCTTCCCCGCCCCCTGCCGTCGCCGATCGTCGTCCTCTCCGGCGGGGCCACCCCCGGCGAGGCCGCGCAGGCGCTCAAGCTCGGCGCGACCGATTTCGTCGAGAAGCCGCCGACCGCCGAGCGCCTCCTGACCGCGCTGCAGAACGCGCTCGCGCTGCGCGATCTGGAGGACGAGCGCGAGCGCCTCCGCGAAGAGCTGGCCCAGCCGGGCAACCTGATCGGCGAGAGCGCCGAGATGGCCGAGGTGCGCAAGCTCGTCGCCCGCGCCGGCCCCAGCGATTCGGTGGTGCTGATCCAGGGCGAGACCGGCACCGGAAAGGAGCGCGTCGCCCGCGCCCTCCACCTCGCCTCGGGCCGCAAAGGTCGATTCGTCGCCGTCAACTGCGCCGCGATCCCCGCCCAGCTCCTCGAGAGCGAGCTGTTCGGCGCGGAAAAAGGCGCCTACACCGGCGCCACCGCGCGCCGCATCGGCCGCTTCGAGCAGGCGCAGCTGGGAACGCTGCTGCTCGACGAGATCGGCGAGCTCCCCCTCGAGCTGCAGGCCAAATTGCTGCGAGTCCTCGAGCAGCGCGAGGTCGAGCGGCTCGGAGGCTCCGCGCCGGTCAGGATCGACGTCCGCGTCGTCGCCGCGACGCACCGCGACCTGCGCAAGGCCGTCGCCGACCAGCGGTTCCGCGAGGACCTCTACTACCGGCTAGCCGTCTTCCCGGTGAGAGTCCCTCCCCTGCGCGACCGGACCCTTGACATCATCCCGCTCGCCCGCGCCTTCACCGCCGACCTGCGCGGCGCGAAGGGCGAGCTGCGGCTGACGGCGCAGGGAGAGAACGCGCTGCGCGCCCACCCCTGGCCCGGCAACGTGCGCGAGCTGCGCAACTTCGTCGAGCGGCTGCACCTGTTGCGCGACCCGGGACCGCTCGTCGTCGACGAGGATGCGGCGCGGCTCCTCGCGCCGGCCGCGGCGAAGTCGGCTGTCGACGGCCTCGGCGCGCTCTCGTATCGCGAGCTCTGCGAGGAGGCCGAGAAGACGATCCTCCGTGAGGCCCTCGCGCGCTCGGGTGGAAACGTCGCCGCCGCCGCGCGCCTGCTCAAGGTCGACCGCGGCAACCTGTACCGGCGGATCAAGGCGCTCGGCGTCGAGGTTTCCGAATGATGTCGGGATGACATCGACGATGTCCGGGCAACATCGTCGGCACGGTCGACTCGAAGGAATTTCAAGCACTTGCGATGGCCCGAAGCGTGCTCAGGCAGCACCGACATGACCCACGCGCTGCGCCTGATCCTGATCCCCCTGTTCCTCGCGCTGATGCTCACCAGCCCCGCTGCCGGCGCCCGCAGCCTGCCGACGGACGACCCCGAGGAGTGCCTGAGGGCGGCGTCGCGCGACGACGTCCTCGCCGGATCGGTCGCGAGCGATCGGCCGATCTCGTCGGTGCGCGTCTCGGGCGCGTCGATGGCCGACGACGCCCTGTGGGACCTCGCCGGCGGGGCGCCGTCGCTGCCGATCTCGCCCGACGAAGCCGTCGCCCTGGTCGCGCGGCTCGCGCAGACCGGTCTCTTCTCGGCCGTCGAGCCAAAGGTCCGCGCGCTGCCCGACGGCGAGGTCGCCGAGCTCGACGTCGCGCTGACCGAAAACCCGAAGATCGCCTCGGTCCGCATTCGCGGCCTCTCGGAGTTCCGCACCGAGGACATCCTCGACCGCTTGCTCGAGGCGCCCGACCGCCGCGAGGTCGAGCGGCGCTGGCGGCAGGTCCACGACGCCCGCCCTCGCGAGTGCCCCGCGCCGCTGCCGCCGCGCCTGTGGCTGGCCCGCGTCGACGATGGCGAGGTCCGCGCCGGCATCCTCTGGCGCGGCCTGCGGCCCGGCCTCGATCGCGTCCTCCGGTACCTGCGCACCCGGGGCTACCCCCTGGCGCGGCTCGAGGGGGAACTGACGCCGGCCGGCGACCTGCTCGTCGTCGTCGATGAAGGCCACCTCGGCGGAGTCTCGGTGGGCGGCGTCGATCCGCACCTCGTCCGCGAGGTCGAGGACGAGCTCGGGATCCGGCGCGGCGACGTCTTCTCCAGCGGCGAGCTCTACAACGCGCTCGAGCGGATCCAGCGGCGCTGGCCGTTCCTGCGCGCCGACCGGCGCAACCGCCGCACTCCGCCGCCCCCCGCCCTGCGGCTCGAGCCGCGACCCGGCGGCGGCGTCCAGTTCCGCACCGACCTGCCGTTCGACACCGCGCGGCCGCCGCCCGACGAGGAGGTCCACGGCGACGCCGACGACTTCGTCGACGACTTCCTCGAGGACCTCGACCTCGACGAGGTGCAGAAGAATCCGGTCAAACGCCTCGGCCGTCGTTTCCGCTTCCGCAAGGAGGGCGCGTGGTACGCGTTCGACGGGGATACCCTCGTCGTCCACCTCCGCAGCGACCGGAGCCGCGCCGCGATGCAGTGGGTCGAGCTCCTGCGCCACACGCCGGTGACGGGCTTCGCGCCGGGCCTGGCCGGGACGATCACCATCTACGATCCCGCCGATCGCACCCACCTCCTCCTCGACGGCGCGGTCAACGTCAACACCCGCCGCCCGAGCCTCGACGCGACCGGAGCCACCTACCTTCAGCGCCTCAACGCGCAGCAGCGCGTAGACTGGCTCGCCGGCCCTCGCCTGCGCATGCCGGGGCTCGACATCGCCGAGTTGGGAGGACAGATCCACACCCTCACCGACACGGCCGATCGCTGGCGCATCTCGCCGATCGATTCGTACGTCTACTCGGCGCTCCTCAACCGCGCCGACCGCGAGTACTACCGCCGCAGCGGGTTCGCCGCCTTCCTCACCCTCCATCTGTTCGAGATGCTCACCCTCGGCGGCGAGTACCGCTACGACCGCTACGCGTCGCTCGCCGCGCCGCCCGGCGTGTGGAGCCTGTTCAACCGCGACGACCCGCGCTACGGCTCGGCCGCGGTCGACGAGGGCGAGATGGGATCGGTCCTGTTCCGCATGGAGTACCGCAGCGAGAAGGTCTCGCTGCATCGCGTCGGATCGATGTGGCGCAATTCCGAGACCTCGCTGGTCGAGTTCCGGCGCAATCCCGACACCGACGACGCGCGCCAGCTCGGCCTGCGCAGCGTCAACACCGTCGAGGTCGCCGACAAGTCGCTGGGAGGGGTCTTCAAGTTCACCCGCATCGTGAGCGACAGCTCGCTGACCCTCGAGACCGGCCGCCACGACACGCTGACGCTGCGCCTGCGCGGCGCCGGCGGCCACGACCTTCCGCTGCAGAAGATGGAGGGCCTCGGCGGCTGGACGGCGCTGCGCGGCTACGACTTCAAGGAGTTCCGCGGCGACGCCTCGCTGCTCGGAACGGTGCAGGTCGAGGGACGCCATTTCGGCGCGTTTCTCGACGTCGGCTCGGTCCGCAACCTCGGCAGCTGGATGGACCCACGCCCCTCGGTCGGCGCGCTCTTCATCTTCGCCAACGGCAGCACGCGGATGGAGGCGGCCTGGCGCCTCGACGGCAAGGCCAGGCTGGCGCCCGACTTCCGCATCCTCTTCGGAGTGCCGCTGTGAGCAGGCTGTGGGCGTTCTTCGGCGACCGGCGCCGGCTCGCGATCGTCCTGTTGCTCCTCGCCGGGGCGGCCAAGGCCCAGGAGGTCGCCTGCAGGGCGGTGCTCGCCGGGACTCGCGCCCTGGTCGACGCGACCGTGCACGGGCTGCTCGATCGGGAGCTGCTCCGCATCGTCCAGCTCGGCGTCGCCGGCCGGCTGACGGTCGAGACCTCGGTCGTGCGCCGGCGCCAGCTCTGGTTCGGGCATGTCGTTGCCGTGACTACACGGGAGCTGCCGCTGACCTGGTCAGAGGAGCGCGGCGTGTTCGAGCTCGACGGCCGCCCCCTTGCCGATCCGGAGAACGTCCCGCTCGAGCGCATCGCGCTCTCGCTCGGCGAAGCCGATGACCCGAAAGCCTACGAGGTGGAGGTGGTGACCCGCCTGGTCGTCGTCACTCCCGGAAGCCTCGGGCGCGTCGCCGGCTTTCTCGAAAGCGAGAGCGATTCCGCGCTGGCCCGGACCCTGCTCGGCGCGATCGCCAACGACCTGACCCGCTCCGCGACCGGCACCTGCCCGATGCAACCGCGTCATTGAGGTGTCCGCATGCGTTTCCACGCCCGCCTTGCCGCCGTCTTCTACCTGCTCACCTTCGTGACCGGGGGCATCGCTCTCTCGACCAGCGGCGATCAGATCCTCGCCAACCCGACGGCATTCGGCGTGAATTTCACCTGCAATCTGCTCGCCGGGGCCTGCTACGTCGCGGTGACCGCGATCTTCTACGAGCTGTTCAAGCCGGTGAACAGGACGGTCTCGCTCTCCGCGGCGTTCTTCAGCCTGGTCGGAGTCGCCGTCGGGGCCGCGAGCTGCGCCTTCGAGCTGGCCGCTCGCGCCGCTGCGAAGGACATGCCTGCGCTCGCGGTCCTCTTCCTCAAGGTGCAGATGCAGGCGAACGACATCGGCCTCGTTTTCTTCGGCTTCTACTGCCTGCTGATCGGCTGGCTGATCTACCGCTCCACCTTCCTCCCGAGAGCGATCGGTGTGCTGATGGTGCTGGCCGGCCTCGGCTGGCTCACGTTCCTCGCGCCGGCGTTCGCGAGGCACCTCGCGCCCTGGGTGATGCTGCCGGGCATCGTCGGCGAAGCCGCGCTGACGTTGTGGCTCCTCGTCTTCTCGGTGAGGGAAGCATGAAACGCGCGACGAACGCACGGCTCGCCGGCTTCACCTTCCTGCTCTACATCGCGATCGCGTTCCCGGCGATGGTGCTGTTCGGCCGCGCGATCACCGCTCAGGGGATCACTGCGAAGCTCGCCGGGATCGCGCTGCATGCGACCGACGTGCGGCTCAGCATCGTGGCGAGCCTGATCACGTGCTTCACCGCCCTCGTGCTGGCCGTGACACTGTACGCGATCACGCGAGATCAGGATCCCGATCTCGCGCTCGTGGCCCTGACCTGCCGCGCCGGCGAGGGCATCCTCAACGGAATCGTCGTCCTGGCCATGCTGGGGCTGCTTTGGCTCGGCACGGGCGCGGGATCCGACGGGGCGACGCTCGGCGCTTTCCTTCTCGAGTTGCGCTCCTGGAGCACGAACATCTCCGCGACCTTCTTCGCGGTCGGCAGCCTTATCTTCTCCTGGCTGCTGCTGCGCGGCCGGATGATCCCCGTGGCATTGGCGTGGGTCGGGGTGCTCGCGTCGCTGCTGGTCGGGATTGGCCTCCCGCTGCAGCTCATCGGAGTCGTCGGAAGCCCGATCACCGACCTGATGTGGCTGCCCATGGCCGCGTTCGAGATCCCGCTCGGTGTGTGGCTGATCGTCAAAGGCGTGAGGTAGACGTCACCCGGCGCAGACGACGTGGATGTCGACCTTGTCGCCGAGGTCGAGCTTGCAGGCTTTCTGGAACGTCAGCTGCGCCTGCTTCCCGACCCGCGGGCCGGAGTAGATCGCGTCGACCGTCGTCTGGTTCGAGGCGCCTTCGAGGCCGACCGTGCACGGCACCACCGTCCCGGTCGACTTGGTGACGGTGACCGCCAGCATCCGCCAGTCGGCCGGCACCTGCGCGAGCGGCACGCTGTTCGGCGTGAGCGAGGCCGCGAACCGGACCAGCGTGTCGTGGAAGCTGGCGTCGCAGATCGAGCCGAGCTGCATCGCCGTCGGCCCGAGCGCCGCGTCGAGCTGGACGTATCGATCGCCCGAATCCAGCGCGGTCGTGCACGAGGTGTCCGAGCAGAGCCTGCTATCGCTGCACGAGGGCGCGAGCGTCGTCGGATTCAGGCCCGCGATCGCGCCCACCGCCACGTCGCGGACTTCGCCGCCGATCGGGCCGAGCAGGAAGGCCTTGAAGTCGTCGATGGTGTCGAGGATCGGCGGGCTCGCGCTCTTGACGTTCAGGTCGTGGCACTGCGCATCCGAGTTGGCGAGCGGGGCTGCGCTGTCGGAGCAGTCGTCTTCGTCGCTGAGGATGATTACCGCCAACCGCGCTCCGTCGCGCAGAAAGCCCGCGTTGGTGTCGGTGAGCCGATCGCTGAGCGCGAGCCGCGCGGCGCGGAACGCCTGCTCCTTGCCGCTGCCGCTGGTCCCCACGCGCACGTTGGCCTTGAAGTCGGCGGCGAGCGTCGGCGAGCCCTTGTCGAGGATCCGGTTCCCGCCCCAGCCGCCCGTCGAGGCGAAAGCGGTCTTGTCGTAGATGAACGTGCCCACAAGCGGCTTGCCGGTGGCGTCGGTCTTGATCGCGATCAAGGCGCCGGCCGGGTACGGCACGCCGGCGGAGGGCGTGTTCGAAGGGTACGTCGTCGGCGTCGTTCCGTTGACGGTGTACGAGTCGACCGAGGTGTTGGTGACGCCGATCCGGAACTCGTTCTGTACCGGTGACGCGGCGAGCGTGTCGATGAACGCGCCGAGGTTGTCGGCGAGGTTCTGCTGCTCCTCGCTCATCGAGCCGGAGTCGTCGATGACGAAGAGGATGTCGGTCTGGACCGAAGCCGGGAGGATCTGCGTCGACTGGCAATTGACCAGCGCGTCGGACGGGACGCTGTCGCAGGAGGCGCAGCCGGGCAGCGCGGCGAGCACGACGAGGAGAACGCGATTGGCGCGATGCGTCATCACTGCAGCCGCTCCCCTTTCTCGCGCGCGAGCCGCTCGAGCGCGTCGGCAGCCTCGGCGCCTTTTCCCTCGCGCAGCGCCGACGCCGCCGAGAGGATCGTTTCGCGCTCGCGCGATTCGCGGCCGCGCAGCGCCTCGACCATCGCGGCGACGTCGTTGCCGAGCTCGACCAGCAGGTCGCGCGGCCGCAGCGGGCGCGGGGTCGCCAGATGACCCTCGCCGACCTGCCGGCAGGTCCGGCTGATCGCGAACGCCGGACCCGCGATCCGGTGGCTGACGACGACCGCGCTGCCGAGCAGGCAGATCAGCACGCCGCCGAGAACGATCCCGATGACCACGATCCGCGACCGATCCTCGCCCGCCAGCGCCAGCGCGATCGAGTCACCCGCGTCGGGGTCGCTGAGGGCGATCACCCGGCTCGTCTCCTGGTACGCGCGAAAAAGGAGAAACCCGAGCCCGAGCGAGAGCGCCACGCCGACGCCGATCAGGTAGCTCGCGAGCCGCAGCTGGAGCGGCGCGTTGAGCAGGTAGTTGCGCAGCTTGCGGCGCCCGCGGCCATCGGCGAACGGAGCAGGGGCTGCAGCGACGGGCTCCATGGTTTTCTCTTACCTCCGGCCGAGCTTCATCGCGAGATCCTGGCAGATGCCTTTCAGGGCGGCATCGATCACCTTGTCGGACGTCGACGCGATCCGGGCCTCGGACAAGGTGCCGTTGGCGGTGGCCTGCGCGGTGCCCTCCATCATCTCGACATGGCCGTCGCCGTCGACCGTAAGTACCGAAGTCTTCACTGAAATGACCGTCCGGCCCCCGCTGTCGGCCACCTCCAGCGCGACCTTCGGCTTGAGCCGGATTTCGCCCGTATCGCCCACGTTCACGCCAAGCTCGCGCAGGCGATTGGTCAGCGAGCTGCGCACCGCGGCGTGCGCCGAAGGCGTCCCGGTCGGCTCCTCGATGCGCACGGTCACGGCGCCGAGCGCGTCGAGGGCGCGCCTGGCCGCATCGCGGACCGAGTCGTCGGGATCGGCGTCGCGGGCGGCCGCCAGCGTCGGCCGCGCAGCGCGCGCGCGGAGCTTCACCAGCGCCCCGATCGCCGCCAGCCGCACCGCCGCCGAATCGTCGCTCGCCACCGCCTGGCGAAGCGCCGGGATGGCCTCGCGCGCGCCGCGCTGTCCGAGGATGATCGCCGCCTGGGTGCGCACCTTCAAGGACGAGTCATGCTGCAGCGCATCAACCGCGATCTCCACCCGCGACGCAGCCGCCACGAGTACCAAAGCCGGTAGCCGGTACCCGGTAGCCGGTAGCCGGATCATCGCCCCTCTTCGAGGACGGTGAACGCGACCCGCCGGTTCTTCGCCCGCCCAAGCGCCGTCGCGTTCGACGCGATCGGCTGCTCGAAGCCGTATCCCATCGGGACCAGCCGCGACTCGGCCACGCCCTTCGCGACCAGGTAGCGGACGACCGACGACGCCCGGCGGTGCGAGAGCTCCTTGTTGTAACCCGCGTTGCCGACGTTGTCCGTGTGCCCTTCGACGCGCACCTTCTTCATCTCGGGATGGTCGTTCAAGAGCTTCGCCACCTGATCGAGGACCGGATACGAGCTCGACTTGATGGTGTCCTTGCCGGTGTCGAAGTTGATCGAGTCGTTGAGCATGATCCGCTTCGAGGTGATCTCGACCAGCGGCTCGCCTTCGGCCAGCGGGCAGCCGTCGTGCTCGGCCGGGCCGGGCTGCTTCGGGCACTTGTCCTGCCAGTTCGGGATGCCGTCGTCGTCGTCGTCGGGGCAGCCGTCCAGGTCCGCCGGGCCGGGCTGGTCGGGACACCGGTCGACGTCGTCCGGCACACCATCGCCGTCGCGGTCCGGCGCCTGAGGACCGACGAACGCACGCTCCGCCGGCGTATTCGGGCTGCCCCACGAAATGCCGACGAACGCGCGCCACCGCTCGTGACCGTACCCGACCGGACCGAGACCGGTGCCGAGGCCCGCCTCGACCGAAACGCGCGGGGTGAGGAACGCTCGCACCCCGCCCCGGACCTCGAGCGGCGCGCGATACCGGTCGGTCGACGAGAAGCTGTCGCCGCGCGGCCAGCCGCCGTCGAGCTCGGCGATCGCTTTCCAGCGATCGATCAGGCCGGCCTTCGGCAGATCGAACGAACCGCCGAGCGCGTAGACGTAGCCGTCGTGCACGATGAGCTGCGCGTACTGCCCCTGGTTCCGCGCGATGTATCCCAGCTGCGCGTCGAGCCGCACCCGCCCGAACGACCGCGTGACGACGACCGACGGCGCCAGCGCCCAGCCGTCGCTCATGAATGCGGTTCCGTTTCCCGTCGGCAGCCGGAAGTCGACGACGGCGGCGAGGCCGATCGGCCAGCGTGCCGGGTCGAGGATCGGAACCTTCGCGCCGAGGCGCAAGTCGCCGATCGTGGTCGAGGCGATCGAATCGACCAGCGGCCCGGTCACCCCCTGCGCGGTCAGGAACGAGAAGTCGCTGTCCTGCCAGAGCGCGATCGGCAGCTCGGCGGCGAGCTCGACGAATCCCAGCGAATACCCGGCGAGCAGGTCGAGCTGGCCGCGCGAGACGAGCAGGTCGTTCCGCGCGGTGCCCTGTTGCAGCACCAGCAGGCCGTTGGCGACGTCGAGGACCGAGACGAACCGGAACATGCCCCTGCGCGCCGCGCCCGCGGTCTCGGTCGTGAACCCGCCGTCGAGCGAGAAGGCGAGCCTCGCCGGGTCGGGGTCGAACTGCCGGCGCGTCGGGTCGTCGGCCGCGGCGGCACGGAAGGCGAGCGAGAGGGCGACGATCAGCGCAAGCCGCATTCCACGAGCTTAGACCGGCTGCGCAAACAGGCAATTTGCCGACCGCCTGTCGAAACCGCGAGGGCTGGTTCGTCGTCCAACTGAACCGAAAGGAGACCTCAATGAACCGGACCAACAAAATCCTTTGGATTATCCAGGCGTTGCTGGCGGCGCTCTTCCTCTTCGCCGGCGCGATGAAGCTGGCCATGCCCGGCGCGGAGCTGGCGAAGCAGACGCCCTTCCCGGTCGCTTTCATCAGATTCATCGGCGTCGCGGAGGTCCTCGGAGCCATCGGGCTGGTCGTTCCGGGCCTGACCCGCATCCGGACCTCGCTCACCCCGCTTGCGGCGATCGGGCTGACGATCATCATGATCGGCGCCGTGATCTCCACCGTCGCCATCGGCCCGGCCGCTCCAGCGGTGTTCCCGCTCTTCGTCGGCGCGCTGGCAGCCTTCGTCGCATACGGCCGCAACCGTCTGGCGCCCCTGCCGCGATGACGGCGCGAATGCGCGATCGGATGGTGGCCCACGTCGAGCGGGCCGAGATCCCCGGGGCGGTCATGCTGGTGAGCCGCCGCGGCGAGTGATCGCCGATCATCCTCATGACGCAGTGCGCAGCTCATCCGCAGATGTCGTCGACCTACTCGGATTTCTGGAGCGCGATTTCCGGCGTATAAGCTCGGGCCCTCTTCAGGAGGGGACCATGCTC
>JAIVGS010000221.1 GCA_020201435.1 Myxococcales bacterium | reverse complement strand
ACCGGAAGCCACGTGACCCGGCCTGAAGGCCGGGTCTGGCATTGTCGGTAGCTGTATCGAACGCTAAGCCTCCTTCGGAGGCTCCATCGGCGATCGATTGTCTTTGGCGGCGATCTTGGCAAATCAAGGTCGCCGGGACCAGCTCCCTTCAGGGGGCGCCGCTGCCGCAGCAAAAAAATGCGGATATCGGGTACCGTCTGCGCGTGCACAGCGGCGCACCCCGCTCCTCAAGATCATCGCCTGCGACGGATAGCCTGCGGGCTCGCATCGCCACGCTGCTGCTCATCTGCGCTTGCAAGAACGCGTCGCACACCGCGCCGGACGCGGGCGTCGACTGGGCTCACGTCGCGGCCAGCGTCTACCTCGCCGGCGAAGACTACCGCGAGAGTCGCGAGCTCGACGGCGGACTCGATTCGCGCCGCCCGGCCATCGATCACCTGCTCGCGCTGGCTTACGACGAGTCGGGTTCGGCGGACGTCGCCGCGTTGCGCCGGCGACTGCAGAAGCCGGTCGATTACGACTTTCCCCAAGTCTGCAAGCAGGTCGCCGCGAACATCGAGGAGCGCGCGAAGCTGCCGATGGCGCCGCCCGGGAAGCCGGACCTCGACCGCGGCGCGCCGGTCTTCGCGACCGCCTGCGCAACGTGCCACGGAAAGGCAGCCGACGGCGTGCCCGAGATCGCGTCGCCGATGGATCCGCCGCCCTCGGATCTGATCCACGCCGAACAGAGCTGGCGCCCGTACGACATGTTCGCCCGCGTCACCTACGGCGGCCTCGAAACGGCGATGCCGTCGTTCGGCGACGCCTTGAGCGTGCAGGACCGGTGGGACGTGGTGTTCTGGCTGTTCGCCGAGAGGTGGCCGCCGTGCGCGCGGAAGGACGCGGCGATGCTCTCCGCGTCCGAGCTGGCGGTTTCGAGCGACTTCGACCTGTCGAACAAAGTGCCCTACGACGCGATCGCCTGCGTGCGCTGGAACTTCACGCCGCCGTCGCCATCGCCGGACGGGCGATGAAGCCGTAGTAGATCCGGCCGCTTCCGAAGAGCACGAAGAGCGCGACCACGACCCAGCCGCCCGGATTCATGATCCCGCGCAGGCATGCCGCCGCGCAGAGCGCCGTCGAGATCGTGTCCACGATCCCGTGCGCGCGCGTGATCGCGATGCCCTGCGGCGTCGCGACGTGATCCCGGGTCCACCAGAGCAGCGGCGCCTGTCCGAGCACGAACGCCCCGAGCAGGCGGGCGAGAAAATCGCTGCTCGCGTCGCCCTGCATGCCGTACAGCGTGAACAGAACCTGCGGCGCCGCGACCAGCACCACGCCGAAGGCGCCCGCGATCCAGGTATCGACGGTGAAGATCATCCTGTGCATGAGCGTCCCCTCCGCGCTAGAACGTGCGGCATGAAACCTATCCTCATTGCCCTCGCGTTGGCGAGCGCCCCCGCCTTCGCCCACGACCACGCCGAGCACGCCAGGAAGGGCCAGCACCAGGACGCTCCGCGGTCGTTCGACAAGCAGCCGCCGGAAGGGACCTGGGCGCGCTGCCCCGTCTCCGGCGACGTTTTCAAGGTCAGCTCGGAGACCGATTTCGTCACGTACGAGGGCCGCGTCTATGCATTCTGCTGCCCCGACTGCAAACCCGATTTCGTCAAGGATCCCGGCAAGTACGCAGACAAAAAAGCCTCGTAACTTGCGGCATTTGGCCATCCGACGTCCGTCGCTTGACCGAACCTCTTGGAGGAGTGGGGGAGTGTGTGTATGCTCGTCCACCCTGCACTCCAGCCTCGAGAGCCTCGCACCATGGAAATCGAACTCAGCGAAGAACAGAGGCTGCTTCGCGACACGTGCAGGGACTTCGCCGACAAAGAGTTGAAGCCCAACGCCAAGCGCTGGGATCGGGAGCACAAGTTCCCCAAAGAAGCCGTCCAGAAAGCGTTCGAGCTCGGCCTCGGCGGCGTCGCCGTCCCCGCCGAATGGGGCGGCGCGGGCATGGACAACATCGCGTACGCGCTGGCGATCGAGGAGATCTCCCGCGGGTGCGCGAGCGTCGGGGTCACGCTCTCGGTCAACAATTCGCTCTACTGCGATCCGGTCCTCAAATACGGGACGGACGAGCAAAAAGAGAAGTGGTTGAAGCCGTTTGCGCGCGGCGAGAAGCTCGGCTGCTTCGGCCTCACCGAGCCGCAGGCGGGGTCCGACGCCGCCGAGCAGCGCACTACAGCGACACGAAAGGGTGACGTCTATTACATCAACGGGACCAAGAACTGGATTACCAATGGACCGGTGGCCGACGCGATCGTCCTCTTCACGATGACCGACCTGAGCAAGGGAACCAAGGGGATCACCGCGTTCGTCGTCGACACGAACACGCCGGGCTTCCTCCGACAAAAGGCGGATGAGAAACTCGGCATCTGCGCCAGCCCCTCGTGCACGATCTTCTTCGAGAACATGGAAGTCCCGGTTTCACAGCGGCTCGGCGCCGAGGGCGAGGGATTCAAGATCGCGATGAGCACGCTCGACGGCGGCCGCATCGGCATCGCCGCGCAGGCGATCGGCATCGGGCGGGCGGCGTTCGAGGAAGCGCGCGACTACGCCAAGGTGCGCAAGACCTTCGACGTGCCGATCGCGCAGCACCAGGCCATCCAGTTCATGCTCGCCGACATGGCCACCGAGCTCGACGCGGCGAGGCTTTTGACCCTGCGGGCCGCCGCGCTGAAGGACCGCGGCGTCCGCCACACGCGCGAGTCGTCGATGGCCAAGCTCTACGCGAGCGAGGCCTCGAACCGCGTCGCCGACAAAGCGGTGCAGATCCACGGCGGCATGGGCTACTCGAAGGAGCTCGACATCGAGCGGCACTTCCGCGACGCGCGCATCACCGAGATCTACGAAGGCACATCCGAGATTCAGCGACTGGTGATTTCGAATGCAGTGTTGAGGTAGCGGGGGATCGACCCAGGGGGTGGGTTCGATGGTCGTCCAGGGTGCGGCACCAAAAGAAGGCTGGGGAACGGGAGCCGATATGTCGGATCAGCTGACACCTCGGCAGATGTTCTGCGCGCCCTTGCTGTCGGCGCTCCTGTTCGGCGGGGGTTCGGCGGGGATCAGCGACATCTACGTGCACATCCGCGACATCGTCCCGCTCAGCGCTCGCGACTGGGAGTCGAACCCGCTCGAGCGCCGGCTGGCGCGGTGGCACACGTCGCTGGCGCGGGCGATCAACGATTTCATCCGGCTGGGCGTGCTGAAAGAGGACGGGCACGCGCGCTGGGGCATCACCGAGAAGGGCTTCGCCGTCGCTCGCGAGTTTCAGCTCGTCAACAACGACGGAGTCCTGATCGATCGCTCGTTCCTGCGCAAGCGGCTCGACGAGTTCGCCAGCGAATTCGAGAAGATGTACAAGGTGATCACGCGCCCCAGCGCATATACTCCGGTGACGACGACGGAGTAGCCCTTGTTCTTCGAGCTGAACGAGACCCAGCGCCTGGTGCAGCAGGCAGCGCGGAGCTACGCGCAGAAGACGCTCGCGCCGATCGCGGCGGGGATCGATCGAGAGGGACGCTTTCCGCGCGAGCAGCTGCTGGAGCTGGCCGAGCTCGGGCTGATGGGCGTCAACGTCCCGGAGGAGTACGGCGGCGCCGCGGCGGGAGCGGTGGCGTACTCGCTGGCGATGATGGAGATCGCGCAGGGGTGCGCGTCGACCTCGGTGGCGATGGCGGTCAACAACATGGTCGCCGAGACGATCGTGCGCTTCGGCACCGAGGCGCAGAAACGGAAATACGTGCCGGAGATCACGTCCGGCCGGTTCGAAGCGGCGAGCTACGGATTGTCGGAGCCGCAGGGAGGGTCGGACGCCGCGGCGCTGCGCACGACCGCCCGCAAGGACGGCAGCGGCTGGGTCCTGAACGGCAGCAAGCAGTGGATCACCTCCGGCGATCGCGCCGGCGTGATCGTCGTCTGGGCGCGGTCCGGCGATGCGGGGTCGAAGGGGATCAGCTGCTTTCTGGTCGAGCCCGGCCTCCCCGGCCTCCACGTCGGCAAGCACGAGGACAAGATGGGCCTGCGCGGGTCGACCACCGTCTCGCTCGCCTTCGACGACGTGCACCTGAAGGGTTCGGCGTTGATGGGCGCTCCCGGGGAGGGATTCGTCATCGCCATGACCGCGCTCGACGGCGGGCGGATCGGCATCGCCTCGCAGGCGGTCGGCATCGGGACCGCCGCGCTCGACGCTGCCGTGCGATACGCCCGTGAACGGCAGGCGTTCGGGCAGCCGATCGCGAATTACCAGGCGATCCGCTTCATGCTGGCCGACGTCGCCACCGAGCTCGACGCGGCCCGGCTTCTCGCGCTCCGGGCGGCGGCGCTGAAAGAGGCGGGCCACCGGTTCACCCGCGAGGCCTCGATGGCGAAACTTTTCGCCAGCGAGAAGGCGAACCGCGCCTCCGACATCGCCGTCCAGGTCCACGGCGGGTACGGATACATCGACGAGTTCCCGGCGGAGCGTCACTACCGCGACGCCCGCGTGACCACCATCTACGAGGGCACCAGCGAAGTCCAACGCCTCGTCATCGCTCGAGAAATTCTGAAAGACTAGAGCAAAAGCACACCGCGAAGGCGCGAAGTGGGTGGGTTCGGCAACCGACGCCGCCCCGCAACCAACCCGTAACCTTCGGGCCTTCGCGCCTTCGCGGTGCGCAGTTGCAGTTAGCGAGGCCGCGTGCTGACCAGTGAGTCCCGGTCGCGGGCCCGGGTCCAGTAGGCCGTTGCGTGCTTGAGGTCGTCGGGGATCGGATGTCCGCCCTTTTCAAGTTGCGCCAGAAAAGGCCACACCGCCACATCCGACAGGTCCGGCCCGTCGCCGCCCAGCCATGTCCGGCCGTCGGCGAGCATCGGTTCCAGCGCCTCGTAGCCTGGCGAAAACTTTTCCTCTTTTTCGAACGCGCCGAGCTCCGCCATCCGCAGCCGCATCTGCGCCCGCTCACGCGCGCCCAGCGCCTGCAGCGGCCGCTCCGGAAACGCCTCGTCGAGGTACTGGATGATCACCAGCGACTCGGTCAGCTGGAATCCGTCCTCGATCAGCGTGGGCGACTTCCACGTCGTGCCGCCGTCGTCGAACGGCATCCATTCGAACGGCAGATCCTTCTCGCGCGCCGCGATGCGGACTCGCCACGCGAACGGACACTCGCGCTTTCCGCGGATCACTCGCATGCCGTCAACGGTGTGTCGCCCGTCACACCGCGGCAAGAGCGTCAGAACAATGCGATCACGCCGAAATTCGTGTTGAAGCCGAAATATACGCCGCTGCCGTCGCTGGAAACGCCGGCGAGGTTGACGCTGGCTTCGGCGTTGAACCCGACGTGACGGGTCGGCACCCAGGCGACGCCGAACAGACCCTGGGTCGTCAGGCCGGCCGTCTCCGAGTTCTGGAACAGCTTGTTCAGGATACTCATCCCGACGCCGGCGCTGACGTAGGGCCGCCAGGTTTGCTGGGGGCGGAAGGTGTACTTCACGCCGGCAAAGGCAGGAAAGAGATGGAACGATTTCTGCCCGGGCTCGGCGCCGGTCGGGTCGCTGGCGCTGCCGACGACGAGGCCGGCCTGGACGAACGCCTGCCACCGCGGATTGAAGTAGTAGTCGCCCTCGAGGTCGAACCGCAGGTTGAAGGTGCTCAACGTCGCACCGTGGAGCGAGTTGAGCGTATTGCCGAGCTTCAGGTTGACGTCGAAGTCGGGCTCGAGCGGCGCGGGAACAGCTTCACCGACGACGCCGCCGATCGGCGCCCGCGCCGTCGCCGGTGGTTGTTCGAGGCCGATCGCGGCGGCGGCCTGGACCGCGAACTTGTCGGCCTCGGCCACGAGCTGCGCCTCGTCGTCGACGCGCTGCGACCAGCGCAGCACGCCGCGGGCGTTGCGCGAGTCGAAGACGAAGGCGTTGAGCAGCGCGCTCTTTCCGAATCGGTCGACGCGGCCGTGGACGAGGTATCGCACTCCGAGCGCTCCGGAGATCTCCTGAAGGCAGCTCTCCTCGCTGCATCCGAGCATCTGCTTCTTTTTCTCGAGTTCGAGAGCGGCGCGGATCTCGTCGAGGCCCACCACGCGCGCGCGGAAAGACGCCAGTCGCGCCGCGACCACGCCGGAGAGCCCCTTGGCCTTGTCGCCGTCGGCCGCGTCGGCCTGGAACTCGGTGACCGCGATCGCGGGCGGCTCCGCGGCGCGAGCCGCCACTGCAACGGTCGTCAGGGCGAGGAGGAGGCGCACTCCGGATCGTTACCGCGAACGGGGCCGGGAGGGGAATGTGCGATGAGTCGTGCAGGAAGGAGCGCCATCGCCGGCAGCCACAGGCACTCG
Organism: Myxococcales bacterium; assembly: GCA_020201435.1. Classification (GTDB taxonomy): domain Bacteria; phylum Myxococcota; class Myxococcia; order Myxococcales; family 40CM-4-68-19; genus 40CM-4-68-19. Next base: position 25,934 of record JAIVGS010000221.1, on the reverse strand, counting down.
AAGAGCAGCACCCAGCGGCCGCCGATGGTGTAGCTCTGAGCGACGATCATCGCCGCGTAGCCGACGAGCAGTGCGACCACCGTCGCCGGTCCCGGGACCGCGCGGAGGAACAGCCACGCCGCCGGAATGAGCAGGGTGAGGTCATAGAGGTGAAGGTAGGGTGAGGACAGCACCGAGCCCACGATTCCCGCGGCATACGCGATCTCGACCGATCGGCGGTGGCGACGCGCTGCGACGAGCGTCACGGCGACGGCGGCGAGATCGGCCACCGCGCCGGCGATCGGGCTCTTGAAACGGCGCGACAGCGTGTAGGACCAGGCGACCCACAGCGCCTGCGGGTTCGCGCTCGCCCAGCGCATGCGGTCGATCCAGGCGCGCGTGCCGTCGATGCCGATCGCCGCCAGCACGGCGACGCCGGCGACGGCCATGGCCGCGACCCAGCCGAGGAACGCTCTTCGCTTCCCGATCGCGAGCAGGGCGAAGGGCACCAGCAGCAGCCCCTGCGGTTTCAACGCGATGCAGGCGAGCACCGCGCCCGCGGCGAGATCGCGGCCTGCGCGCAGCAGGAGGTACGAGATCGCCACAAAGGCGATCTGCAGCGGCAGCACCTGCCCTTCGGTGAGGCCGAGCGCGACCGGGTAGGGCACGAAAAACATCGCCAGCTCGAGGGCTTTGACCTTCGCGTCGCCGGGAGCGAGGATTCGCCACGCGACGACGACGCTGGCAAGCATCAGCAGCGACCAGAGGAAAAAGCCGTGATTGAGCGAAAGAACGGTAAACGGCGTCATCGCCAGCGACAGCGCCGGCGTGTAGACGTTCGGCATCCAGAAGATGTCGCCGAGCGAATGGGCGACCTGCCGCTGGGCTTCCGGGTCGTAGAGCCGTGACCAGCCGAAGCGCAGGCCGATGAGCGAGCTGGCGACGTAGCGCATGTAGTCGGTCTCGAGCAGCTCGGGCTCGTGCATCCCGAGCCAGCGCGCGACGAACCGCGCCGCCGGCACCGCCGCCGCGAGCAGCGCCGCGAACAGCCCGATGGTGCGGAGCTTCACGGGAGCGACTCTTTACCCTATACGTTTCCGTCATGACACCGAAGGAGCTTCTCGAAAAGGCCCGCGAGGAATGGCGCAAGGTCGACCTCGCGCGCGCCCTGCAGAAGGCGCCGCTGCGGCGGGCGGAGTTCCACACCGACTCGGGGATTCCGATTCCGGACCTGCTGACGCCGGCCGACGTCGGCGAACCGAGCGCACAGGAAGTCGAGAAGTACCAGCGCGATCTCGGATTTCCCGGGCAGTTTCCCTACACGCGCGGGCCGCAGCCGACGATGTATCGCGGCCGGCTCTGGACGATGCGGCAGTTCGCCGGGTTCGGCTCGCCGGAGGACACCAACCAGCGCTTCAAGTACCTGCTCGAACACGGAATGACCGGACTTTCCACGGCATTCGACATGCCGGCGCTGATGGGCTACGACGCCGACCACGCGATGTCGCGGGGCGAGGTGGGCAAGGAGGGGGTCGCGGTCTCGACCCTCAAGGACTTCGAGATCCTCTTCTCCGGCATTCCGCTCGACCGCGTGACCACGTCGATGACGATCAATGCCAGCGCGATCTTCGCGCTCTGCTCGTACATCGCCGTCGCCGAAAAGCAGGGGATCTCGCAGGACAAGCTCGGCGGCACGATCCAGAACGACGTCCTGAAGGAGTACATCGCGCAGAAGGAATGGGTGGTCGGCCCGCGGCCGGCGACGCGGATCGTCGTCGACATGATCGAATACACCGCGAAGCACATGCCGCGGTGGCATCCGGTTTCGATCAGCGGCTACCATATCCGCGAGGCCGGGGCGACGGCGATCCAGGAGCTCGCCTTCACGCTCGCGGACGGCTTCGGCTACGTCGAGGAGTGCAAGAAGCGGGGGATGGACGTCGACGACTTCGCGCCGCGGCTCAGCTTCTTCTGGGACGTGCACAACGATTTTTTCGAGGAAATCGCCAAGTTCCGCGCCGCGCGCCGGATCTACGCGCGGGTCATGAAGGAGCGCTTCGGCGCGACGACGCCGCTGTCGCTCATGTTGCGCACGCACGCCCAGACTGCCGGCGTCTCTCTGACGGCGCAGCAGCCGTACAACAACGTCGTCCGGGTCGCCCTGCAGGCCCTCGCCGCCGTGCTCGGGGGCACGCAGTCGCTGCATACCAACTCGCTCGACGAGACCTACGCCCTTCCCACCGAGGAGGCCGTCACCATCGCGCTGCGGACGCAGCAGATCATCGGGTACGAGAGCGGGGTCGATCGCGCCGTCGATCCGCTCGCCGGGTCATACTTCGTCGAGTACCTGACCGACGAGACCGAGAACCGCTGCATGGAAATCCTGAAGAAGATCGACTCGCTCGGCGGCATCATCCGGGCCATCGAGGAGGGGTACCCGCAGCGCGAGATCGCCGAGAGCGCTTACCAGTGGCAGCGCGAGGTCGATTCCGGCGAGCGCAAGATCGTGGGCGTGAACGCCTTCAAGAAGGACTCGGACGAGCCGATCCCCACGCTCAAGATCGACGACGCAGTGGCCCACGGCCAGGTCGAGCGCCTCAACGCCGTCAAGCGCAGCCGTTCCCAGCGCGACGTGCAGGACAAGCTGCGCGCCGTCGAGGACGCCTGCCGCGGTTCGGCGAATCTGATGTACCCCGTCCTGGACGCCGTGAGGGGCTACGCGACGCTCGGCGAGATCTGCGACGTCTTCCGCAAGGTCTGGGGCGCGTATCGGGAGAAGGGGATGTTCTGAAACCGGCTACCGGCTGCCGGCTGCCGATTACCGCGAATTCAATTCGGAGGCCCGGTCTCACCGGTGGCGCGCCAGCGGAGCACCGCCTCCATGTCTTCCGGGCCGACCAGCGCGCCGATGTGGTGGCCGTCGCACAGAAGAACGACGCGGTCGCCGTTGGCCGCTTTGGCGAGCAACTCGGGCCAACGACGCCGCGCCTCCTCGATCTCGATTTCGATCTCCATGCTGCGCATTCTGCAGCACGGGTCTGACATCGCTGTGATTCCGCGGACTTACGCGGCCTTCACGGCGGCCTGCTTGACCGCTTCCACTTCTAGCGTCAGCTCGACCTTGTCGCCGACCAGCACGCCGCCGGTCTCGAGCGCCTTGTTCCACTGCAGACCGAACTCGCGACGGTCGATCGTGAGCGCGCCGCTGAAGCCCGCCCGCTCGCCGCCCCACGGATCCTTCCCTGCGCCCTCGAAAACGGCGTCGAACGAGACCGACTTCGTCACACCATGGACGGTGAGGTCGCCGGTGATCCGGTACCTGTCGCCGCCCAACTCCGCGACGCTCGTGCTCTTGAAGCTCGCCTGCGGGTACTTCTCGACGTCAAAGAAATCGGCCGACTTGAGGTGCCCGTCGCGCTGTGCGTCGGCGGTGTCGATGCTCGCCGGCTCGATGGTGACCTGCACCGACGAGGCCTCCGGCCGCTCGGGGTCGAAAGCGATCTGCCCGTTCCATTTGGTGAAGCGGCCGCGCGTCTTCGAGACCACCATGTGGCGGACCGAGAAGTGGATGGCCGAGTGCGAGGGGTCGATGTTCCAGGTGCTGACTGCCATGACGTGTCCTCCAAGGACTTACAAAAGGTTTGGAACTTACTTTTCGTAAGTAACTGATGCTTTCGTGCGGTAAGGGATTCGCGGCGCTATACTCCCCTCGATGCAGAGGCCCGTCCCAGCCTGCCAGCGGTTCCACACTGCCGCCGATCTCCTCGGCAAGCGTTGGACCGCGCTGATCGTGCAAGCGCTGATCACCCGGCCCAGGCGCTATTGCGAGCTCGTCCAGGCCCTGGACGCGGTGAGCGAGCGGATGTTGATCCAGCGCCTCAAGGAGCTCGAGCGCGCCGGCGTCATCCAGCGCCGCGTCCTGGACGAGCGCCCCGTCGGCGTCGAATACCGCCTGACGAACATGGGCCGCGGCCTTGGCCGGGTCGTCGACGAGCTCGAACGCTGGGCGGACCAATGGATCCCGGCGACGAAGTAGCCGACCGCGTCTTCCTCGAGACTACGCGGCGATTCGCTCCGCCACGGCTGGCCCGGACCGACGTCGCGATGGCCCTCGCGCTGGCGCAGGTCAGCCCCGGCAAACCGGTCGCCGACCTCGGCTGCGGGTACGGCCGCCACCTCAAAGCGCTGGTGGAACAAGGACATCCGCACCCGATCGGGATCGACCGCAGCGCGCTGCTGCTTGCCGAAGCGAGCGCCCAGGCGCCCGCGGCCCGCCTCGTCCGAGCGGACTTGCAGGCGCTGCCCCTCTACGCCGATTCGCTCGCCGCCGCGTTCTGCTTTTACAGCTCGATGTTCCTCGGCAGCGACGAGGAAAGCCGCGGCGCGCTCGAGGAGTGCGCCCGCGTCCTGCGGCCCGGCGGCGCCCTGGTGCTCACCACCGACAATCCGCTGCGGCTGTCGCCGTCGTCGCACTTCGAGGAGGAGGTCGAAGGCCTCGGCCGCGTGGTCGAGGAGAGCGCCTTCGACGGCACTGTCGACCGGGTGACGAAATCCATCACCACCGACAGCGGTGTGCGCCTTTCCGCCACATTTTGCATCCGATACTATGCGCCACCCGCGCTGTCGGACCTGGCTGCCCGAGCCGGCCTCGTCCTGCGCAGCGCGCCGTTGACCGAATCGTCGCCGCAACTCGTCGCCCTTCTGGAGAAGCCCTGAAATGGCAGACAACTCCCGCAAGGTCCGGATCCTGGTGGCGAAACCCGGCCTCGACGGCCACGATCGCGGCGCCAAGATCATCGCCCGAGCCCTCCGCGACGAAGGCTTCGAAGTGATCTACACCGGCCTCCACCAGACGCCGGAGATGATCGTCTCGACCGCCGTCCAGGAGGACGTCGACGGGATCGGCCTCTCGATCATGTCCGGCGCGCACATGACGCTCTTTCCCGCGGTCATCGATCTGCTGCGCAAGGAGGGCGCCGACGACGTGATCGTCTTCGGCGGCGGCATCATCCCCGACCCGGACATCCCGCAGCTCAAGAAGATGGGCGTGAGCGAGATCTTCACTCCCGGCGCGACCACCGGCTCGATCGCCAGGTGGGTCCGCGAGAACGTGCGGCCGCGGAGCTGACCCATGTACCCGCCGCGCGTCACGCTGTACGAAGTCGGTCCGCGCGACGGGCTGCAGAACGAGGCGGCGCAGCTCCCGGTCGACGACAAGGTGCGCCTGATCGAGAAGCTCGCAGCCGCGGGCCTTTCCCGCATCGAGATCGGCTCGTTCGTGCGGCCCGACTGGATCCCGCAGCTCGCCGACACCGACAAGCTCGCCAGCCGCCTTCCGCCGGGCCCGCGCTACGCCGCCCTGGTGCCGAACCGGACCGGCCTCGACCGCGCCATCGCTGCCGGCCTGCGCGAGGTCGCGGTCTTCATGTCGTCGAGCGAGACGCACAACCAGAAGAACACCAACAAGAGCATCGCGGAGTCGCTCGGGCACTTCGCGCAGATCGTCCCGGCGGCGAAGAAGCAGGGCCGCTTCGTCCGCGCCTACCTGAGCACCGTCTGGGGCTGCCCGTACGAGGGCAAGGTCGACCCGATGCGCGCGCTCGAGATCTCGCGGGAGCTGAAGAAGATCGGCTGCGACGAGCTCTCGCTGGGCGATACGATCGGCGTCGGCAACCCCCTGCAGACGCGGACGATTCTCGAGCTGTTTCTGAAACACCTCGATCCCGGGTATCTCGCCCTGCACCTGCACGACACCAACGGCACCGCGCTCGCCAACTGCCTGGTCGGCCTGGAGATGGGGATCACCATCTTCGACACCAGCATCGGCGGCATGGGCGGCTGCCCCTACGCACCGGGCGCGGCCGGCAATCTCGCGACCGAAGATCTCGCCTCGATGCTCGACGACATGGAGATCGCGACCGGCGTCGATCTGGAAAAGCTCTTCGAGGCGGGCGAGCTCGCCCAGCGATTGATCGGCCACAAGCTCACCGGCCGCCGCCTGCAGGCCGCCCTCGGCCGCCGCCACCCCGGCGAGGCCCGCGCCGAAGCGAGCACGTAAATGCCCGAACTACGAACCGAAGATCGCGGTAGCGCGCGGATTCTCACCATCGACAAAGAGCCGCAGATGAACGTGCTCTCGCGCGCCCTGGTGGCCGAGCTGGCGCAGCACGCGCGCCAGGCATCGGTCGAGGCGAGCGTCCGCGCCGTGGTCCTGACCGGCAGCGGCAACCGCGCCTTCTGCGCCGGCGCCAACCTGAAAGAGCGCACCAGCTGGACCGAGGACGACATCCGTCGCTGGCTGGTCGAGCTGCACGCCGGATTCCGCGAGATCGAGCGCTGCGCCAAGCCCTGGATCGCCGCGGTCAACGGGCTCGCCCTCGGGGGCGGCTGCGAGCTCGCGCTGGCTTGCGATCTGCGGGTGATGGACCCCTCCGCCCAGATCGGCCTGACCGAGACGAAAGTTGGGGTGATCCCCGGCGGCGGCGGCACCGTCCGGCTCGCCCGCATCGTCGGCATCGGCCGCGCGCACGACATGATTCTCACCGCCCGCCGCGTCGAAGCGTCCGAGGCGCTGCAGATCGGCCTCGCCAACCGCATCTCGGCCGCCGGCGACGTCGTCTCGGCCGCCCTCGCGCTCGCCGGGGAGATCGCCGACAACGCGCCGGTCGCGGTCGCCGCGGCCAAGGCGTCGATCAACGAAAGCTGGGACCTCGCCGTCGACGCCGCGCTCGAGGCCGAGCGCCGGCACTACGAGAGAGTCCTCCTCAGCGAGGATCGGCTCGAAGGCCTGAAGGCGTTCGCGGAGCGGCGCCGCCCGTCGTGGAAGGGCCGCTGACCGCGGTCCTCACTGGATGAGCAGCGCGTTCGGCCGGTAGTAGCCGGCGATCGACAGGAGCGCGACGGGCGCGTCGTCCTCGCCCGGCCGCACTCCGTCGAACCGGGCGATGAAGATGAAGTCCTTGTCCGGCTCGAGGAACGGATCCGGCTGCGCCAGCCTCCCCACCGCCTGGCGGCCGGTCTCGACGCGCTCGTTCTCGAACTTCTGCTTGACCAGCGACGAATCGGTCCGGTCGGTCGAATGGACCCGCGCGCTGCCGCTCGCGTTGCCGAACCGCGTCGTCTGCACGTCCGCGCTGGCCGAGGTGGTGCTCGAATGCTCGGTCCGCCGCGTCGGTCCGACCTGCACTTCGCGCGCGGTCGCCCGCAACGAGGTCTCACGTACATACGCGGCATTCGCCTTCATCTCGCTGACGGCGGCGCGGATCACCACCCATCGGCCCCTGTAGACGTCCGGCTGGCGCACTGCCGCCGCGAGGGTGAACAAAGGTACGCGGCTCTTCTGCGCGAGGGGGATGTCGCCCTCGACGTCGCCGCCGCGCAGCGCGATCACCCGCGCGACCAGCCGCGGCGCATCGGCCCGCGTCTGCAGGTCGAGGTCCCAGAATCCGCCGGTCAGCCGCTCGAGAATGGTGAACTCGCCGCGCGGCCACCGCGTCCGCTCGACGCAGGCGACGAGCGCGGTCCAGCCTTGATCGGCGTTGTTCTGGTGGATCTGGCGCGCGGCGGTCTCGCAGTCGGCCGGCGACAGCTGATCGGCGGCGAACGCGCGCGCGTCGAACGGGGGCGCCGCGCGCGGCGGAACGACTTCGAGGCGCGCCGGCGCGGTCGCCACCGGCGGTTCAGCGGTGGCGCAGGCTGCGGCGAGAACCAGGACGGCGATCGACGTACGCATCGGGAGCTCCTTCAAATCTTGTCGGAATGGTCAGCGGCGGGAGGAGGCGGGGCCGGTTCACGGGCGGGAGCGACGAAGGCGCAAGCGTCGGAGCACGATTTGGCGAGGCATGACTTCAGCGCCGGCCCGGGCATCAGATCGGCGAGCTCGGCCTTGCACTGCGACGCGCTCACCGCGCATCGCGCCTGATCCAGGCAACTGCAGCACTCGAGCGAAAGGGCCGCCGCGCGCGAGGTCCGGGCGATCGCCTGGCGGAGCGCCTCGACGCAACCCTGCGCCTGCGGCGTCAGCCGGCCGCGCGCGTCGGACAGCCGGGCAGCGAGCGCGCAGCGCGGCCCAAGGCTCGCCTCGGCGACAGCTTTTTCGCAGTCCTTCCGTAGACTTGCGTCGCGGCGCGCGGCACCCGCGCAGCCTCGAGCGCCGGCCTCCGCGGCGTTTTTGCTGTTCTCCTGGGCGTCGCCGGAGGCCGATTCCGCCTCGTAGATGCAGCGGGAACCGCCGATCGCCGACTCGAACGTACAGGCGAACGCCGACGGTTCGGCCTGACCCACCAGCAGCGCGAGCGCGAGAAGCATGCTCCCATTCTACCGGAGCGGGCCGGGTATTCTTCATTCCTTCTCGAGAGCCAGCTTTTCGTCCTTGACCTGGAGTACGACTTTTCCCCCCTTTTCCAGGTCGCCGAACAAAATCCGCTCCGCCAGCGGCTTCTTGACGATGCTCTGGATCAGCCGGGCCATCGGCCGCGCCCCGAACTGCGGCGAAAAGCCGTTTTCCGCCAACCACGTACGGGCGTCGGGCCGGAGCTCGAGCTCGACGTTCTTCTCGCGCAGCTGCGCCCGCAGCTCGTCGACCTGCTTGTCGACGATCTTTTCCACGATCTCCATCGGCAAGCTGGAAAACGCGATCCAGCCGTCGAGCCGGTTGCGGAACTCGGGGGAGAACGTCCGCTCGATGGCCTTCTTGGCGTCGCCACCCGCCGTGCTATCGAGGTCGAAGGAGGCGATCTTCTCGCCGATCTTCGTCCCCCCGACCATGAAATTGCGGGTGCCGGCGCCGAAGCCCATCCGCGCCGCGGACATCTCGCGAGCGCCGGCGTTGGTCGTGAAGATGAGCGCGACGTGGCGGAAGTCGCTCTGCCGGCCGTTGTTGTCGGTCAAGGTCGCGTGATCCATGACCTGGAGCAGGATGTCGAAGACGTCCGGATGCGCCTTTTCGACCTCGTCGAGCAGGAGGACCGCGTGCGGCTGCTTGCGGATCGCGTCGGTGAGAAGGCCGCCCTGGTCGAATCCGACGTAGCCGGGAGGCGCGCCGATCAGGCGGGAAACGGTGTGCTTCTCCATGTACTCCGACATGTCGAAGCGGATCAGCGGCACGCCCATGATGCGGGCGAGCTGCTTCGCGAGCTCGGTCTTGCCGACGCCGGTCGGGCCGCTGAAGAGGAAGCTGCCGATCGGTTTGGTCGGATTTCCCAGGCCTGAGCGGGAGAGCAGGATGGCCGAAGCGAGCGACTCGATCGCCGCGTCCTGGCCGAAGACCACCTTCTTCAGCTCGGGGGCCATGCTCTTCAAGGCCGTCTTGTCGTCGGCCGAGACGCTCCGCGGCGGGATCCGGGCGATCTTCGCGACCACCTGCTCGATCTCCGGCACGCCGATGACCTGGACCCGCTGCTCGGGCGGGATGATCCGCTGCAGCGCGCCGGCCTCGTCCATCACGTCGATGGCCTTGTCCGGCAGGTGCCGGTCGACGAGGTGCTTGGCCGAGAGGTCGACGGCCGCCTCGACCGCGGCCTCGCTGTACTTCACGCCATGGTGCTCTTCGTACCGGCTCTGCAGGCCGCGGAGGATCTGGACCGCCTCGTCGCGCGAAGGCTCCAGCACCTCGATCTTCTGGAACCGGCGCGCGAGCGCCTTGTCGCGATCGAACGAGGCCTTGAAGTCCGCGAACGTCGTGCTGCCGATGCAACGCAACTCGCCGTTCGCCAGGGCGGGCTTCAAGAGATTGCTCGCGTCCATCGAGCCGCCGGAGGTCGCGCCCGCCCCGACCAGCATGTGGATCTCGTCGATGAAGAGGATCGCGCCCGGCTTCTCGGCGAGCGCCTTCACCACCGCCTTCAAACGCTCCTCGAACTGCCCGCGGAACTTGGTGCCGGCGAGCAGGGCGCCGAGGTCGAGCGCGTACAACGGCGCATCCTTCAGGATCTCGGGTACTTTTTGCTCGTTGATGGCGAGAGCAAGCCCCTCGGCCAGCGCCGTCTTTCCGACGCCGGCTTCACCCACGTAGACCGGATTGTTCTTGCGGCGCCGGCAGAGGACCTGGATGGTCCGCTCCAGCTCCGCCTTGCGTCCGACCAGCGGATCGATCCGACCGTCCGCCGCCCGCGAAATCAGATCGACGCAGTAAGCGGCCAGTGGGTCGTCCGCCAGGCCGCCGTCCTCGTCGTCGCCCTGGGGCTGCGCGTGCAGCTCGTCGTCGTCGCCGGCGGGCCGGATGCCGGTCTCGTCGCGCACCTTGAGCGCGCCGTGGGAGATGTACCGGAGCAGGTCCAGTCGCGTTACACCTTGTTTCTCGAGCAGGTAGAGCGCATGCGAGTCCCGCTCGCGATAGAGCGCGACGAGCACGTTGCCGCCGTCGATGGTCTCCTTCCCGCTCGACTGCACCTGCATCGCCGCCCGCTCGAGCACCCGCTGGAACGCCCGCGTCTGCTCCGGGTCGCGCTCGCTGCCCTCCGGCAGCTGCGGCTGCGCCTCCGCCAGGTGGCTCTCGAGATCGCGCTTCAGCTCGACCAGCCGCGCCCAGCCACGGGTATGTACCTGCAGCATGAGCTCGTGGGCCTCGGCCGGAGTCCGATTGAACACGACTTCCAGCACGTGGATGACGAACTCCATCGTCGTGAAGTCGTCGTTGTGGAGGATGACCTTCCACAGCTTCGGCTTCTGGGTCTTCGACTTCTTCTCGGTGACGACCGCGGTGTCGCCCTGTTCGCGCGGCTTGCCCTTGGGCATCGCGCCCTAGAGTATCACCGGGAGCGCGAGTCGCCGGGCCGGCTGCACGGTCCGCCGCAGGTATTCGCCGCCCGGTCCATCACCGACGACGGGCAGCAATGCGACCAGACGGTCGAGATCCCCCCTGCGACGCAGTCGGCGTCCGTTTCGCACATCCGCGTGGTGCGCGTATTCAACGTCTCGGTGGGATGGCAGGCATCCGGCGCTGACGTGCAGTACACCGCCGGACCCTGGCCCAGATAGCCGATGGGGAAATCGAAGCAGCAGGCGTTACCGCCGCACTGCTCGGGACCATCGCATGGCAAAGGCGACTGGCAGCCGGCGAGGGCGAGCAGGATGAGGGCGAGCATGCGAAGGTTTACCGGCACGGCCGCATCATCATAATTCCGGTGGTAAAAGGCGCAACATGATGGCCCTCGCGATGACGATCGCCGCCGCTTTGCCCATTCCCGGACGCTCCGTCGCAGCCTCGCAGCACGGGGTGGCGGCATCCAGCCAGCCGCTCGCATCGCAGGCGGCGGTGCAGATCCTCGCCCGGGGCGGAACCGCGGTCGATGCGGCGATTGCGGCAAACGCGGTCACCGGGGTCACCGAGCCGATGATGAACGGGATCGGCGGCGACCTGTTCGCCATCGTCTACATCGCCCGCGAGGACAAAGTGTACGGCCTCAACGCCAGCGGCTGGTCGGCGCGCGCGTTCGGGCCGGAATTATTGAAGCAATTCAACGAGATGCCGCACCGCGGCCCGTTTTCCGTCACGGTTCCGGGGGCGGTCGGCGGGTGGTCCGCGCTTCACGATCGCTTCGGCAAGCTGCCGCTGTCCGCCGACCTGGCAGCGGCGATCTGGTACGCGGAGCACGGCTTTCCGGTGATGGAGATCACGGCCGGTCTCTGGGCGTCGTCGACGGCCATCGCCAACGATTCGACATTCGGCCGCATGCCGAAGGCCGGCGACGTCTTCCGCAATCCGGACCTGGCGGCCGCGCTGCGCCGCATCGCGGAGCGCGGTCGCGACGGGTTCTACAAAGGCGAGACCGCGCAGGCCGTCGTCCAGGCGGTGCCGTTCATGCACCCGGACGATCTCGCGGAGTGGCAGCCCGAATGGGTCGAGCCTCTGCAAGCCGACTATCGCGGATGGACGGTGTTCGAGCTGCCGCCCAACAGCCAGGGCATCGCCGCGCTGGAAATGCTCGGAATCCTTTCGCATTTCCCGCTGGCCGCGTGGGGTTTCCACTCTGCTCGCACGCTGCACGCGATGATCGAGGCCAAGAAGCTCGCCTATGCCGACCTGCCGCGGTACGTCGGCGATCCGCGCTTCGGGAAGGTGCCCGTCACGGAGCTGCTTTCGCGGGCGAATTCCGAGCGGCGGGCGAAGCTCATCGACATGCAGAAGGCCGCCTGCGCGGCCGAGCCTTCGAAGCTGCCGATGGGCAACGACACCATCTACCTGACGGTGGTCGACGGAGAGGGAAACATCGTCTCGCTGATCCAGAGCAATTACTCGTACTTCGGGTCGGCGGTCGTGCCGCGCGGGATGGGATTCGCCCTGCAGAACCGGGGCAGCCTCTTCACGCTGGAGCCGGGGAAGATCAACACCGTCGCCGGCCGCAAGCGTCCGCTCCACACCATCATCCCGGCCTTCATGCAGAGAGGCGACGTCCGGATCGGCTTCGGCATCATGGGCGGCTGGAACCAGGCGCAGGCCCACGCGCAGTTCGTGGCCGACATCGCCGATTTCGGAATGACGATCCAGCAGGCGCTCGAGGCGGGACGGTTCACCAAGCTCGACTTCTCCGGCTGCGACGTGCAGATCGAATCGTCCGTACCGCCCGAGGTGCGGGCGGAATTGACTGCACTGGGTCACCAGCTCACCGTGTATCCACCTAGATCCACAGGTGATTTCGGCTTCGGCCAGGCCGTCCTGTTCGACCGCAAGAGCGGGATGAAGTTCGGCGCGTCGGATCCGCGACACGACGGGGAGGCCATCCCCGCGCCCGCGCCGTATTTCGGCAAATGAGTTACAAGGCGCGCGATGGCATTCGACGACAAGGTGAAGGCGGAGCTGGCCCGGATCGAGAAGGGCGGGGCGCCGAAGTACCACCAGAAGAACGCGGAGACCGGCAAGCTGTTCGCGCGAGAGCGGGTGCGGCGGCTGCTCGACGAGGGCACGTTCGTCGAGGACGGCGCGTTCGCCAACGCTTCCGACCCCGAGCTTCCCGCGGACGGCGTCGTCACCGGCCTCGGCAAGATCGACGGCCGCGTCGTCGCGGTGATGGCGAACGACAGCACGGTCAAGGCCGGCTCCTGGGGCCGCCGGACCGTCGAAAAGATCATCCGCATCCAGGAAACCGCAATGAAGACGCGGTGTCCGATGCTCTACCTGGTCGACTCCGCGGGCGCGCGGATCACCGATCAGATCGAGATGTTCCCCGGCCGCCGCGGCGCGGGCCGCATCTTCTACATGCAGTGCCAGATGAGCGGGCTCGTTCCACAAGTATGCCTGCTCTTCGGGCCGAGCGCGGCGGGAGGCGCGTACATTCCAGCCTTCTGCGACATCGTGGTGATGGTCGAAGGCAACGCCTCGATGTACCTCGGCTCGCCGCGGATGGCCGAGATGGTGATCGGCGAGAAGGTCACCCTCGAAGAGCTCGGCGGCGCCCGGATGCACTGCACGGTCTCCGGCTGCGGCGACGTGCTGGTCAAGAGCGAGGACGAAGCAATCTCGGTCGCAAAGGTCTACTTGGGCTATTTTCCGGAACATTTCGCGGCGCCGCTGCCGATCAGGCCGGCGCGCGCTCCCGCTTCTTCGGGGAAGCGGATCGAGGAGATCATCCCGCCCGATCAGAACAAGTTCTTCGACATGTTCGCGCTGTTGCGGGAGCTGGTCGACGCGGACTCGCTCTTCGAGCTGAAGAAGCTTTTCGCACCGGAAGTGATCACCGCGTTCGCCCGCATCGAAGGCCGGCCGGTGGGCATCGTCGCCTCGCAGCCGAAGCACAAAGGCGGCGTCCTCTTCGTCGACAGCGCCGACAAGGCCGCGCGCTTCATCTGGCTCTGCGACGCCTTCGGCATCCCGATCCTCTATCTCGCCGACGTCCCCGGTTTCATGATCGGCACCAAGGTCGAGCGCGAAGGCATCATCCGGCACGGCGCCAAGATGATCATGGCGGTCAGCGAGGCGACGGTGCCGAAGCTCTGCGTGATCGTCCGCAAGGCGTACGGCGCGGGGTTGTATGCCTTCGGCGGGCCGGCGTTCGAGCCGGACTGCACCATCGCGCTGCCGCAAGCGATGATCGCGGTGATGGGCGCGGAAGCGGCGGTCAACGCCGTGTATGCCAACAAGATCGCGGAGAAGCCGGAGTCGGAGCGAGCGGCTTACGTCCAGAAGCTGCGCGAGGAATATCGAGCCGACATCGACATCGAGAAGCTCGCGTCAGAGCAGGTGGTCGACACCATCGTGCCCGGCGACCGGCTGCGGGAGGAGATCGTCAAACGCTTCGAGGCCGTTTCCCAGCGCGATCGCCCGCTGACGCCGAAGCGCCGGAGCGTGACGCCGGTGTGATTCGAAGACACTAGTTCAGCGCTTGGAGGCCGGCCCTAAAGGGCCGGCCTCCCAAACGGCCGACGCCAAATTGCGTAAAGATGTCTTCAGGTTTCAGTGACAGCCGCCGTCATGGCCGGCGTCGGGGCCGTCGCCGCAGACCGGCGCGTCGAACGAGCCCTTCAGATGGTCGCCGTTTTCGAGGAAGAGGTCGAAGGTGCCGGAGACTTCGCCGCCGGCGCCGAGCGTCACCCGGTCGAGCGTCACCTTGCCGGACGCGCCGAGCGTGTTCGGCGGCGTCGTGTCGGCGCAAGTCTCGTTGGTGCTGTGGTAATCGGCGAAGACGACCGTGCCCTGCGGGATGTTGCCCGATTGCTGGTCGTAGACGCCGAAGGTTCCGGCATCGAGCAGCGCGCCGCCGAGCGACGTCACGCCGAGCTCCAGCACCTGCTTCGACTTGAGGTTCGCGGCGGTCGCCTCGCAGCCGTCGCCGACGTTGCTGAGCACCACGTCGATGCTCGGCGTGCCCGTCGTCCGAACGACGAAGGCCGCGGAATTCCTCATGTTCAGCGTGGTGCCCTCGACCTTGCCCGAAACCGACGCGCGATTCAGGTCGGAGCCGCCGCAGGCAGCGAGCAGGACCGCCAGCATCATTTTTCTCATCGACGCGCAAACTATGACACGCTGACTGCGCATGGATCAGCCGCTTGACCGACGGGCGACGCTGCGCCGGTTCGCGCTTCCGGCCGTGGTGTGCACGGCGATCCTCGCTGTGGGTTATCTCAGGACCGCCGAGGGAACCCGCCATCCGTCGCCGTGGGGGTACCGGCTGTGGTCGTTCGGCGCCCTCGCGTACTCGGACATCCTCGCGCTCCACGAGGACCGCGGCGCGACCACGCACAAGTTCCCGTATCTCAAGGACAAGGTCGAATACCCGGTCCTGATGGGCCTCGGCATGTGGTGGCCGAGCGCGCTCGCACCCGACCGCGCGGGCTATTTTGCCGTGACATTCCTGGCACTTGCGCTGTGCGCACTGGGCACGCTCTGGGTCCTTTCCTCGCTCCCGCAAGCGACGCCGTGGGCGTGGGCGGCCTCTCCCGCGCTGCTCGTGTACACCGGCCTCAACTGGGACCTTTTCGGCATCCTCCCCCTCGCCGTCGGCCTCTGGCTGTGGGCGAAGCTCGAGGACAAGGCCGCCGTCGCGGTGCTGACGCTCGCGGTGTGGACGAAGTTCTTTCCGCTGCTGGTCCTGGGCCTGGTCCTCCTCATCGCGCTCCGCCACAAGCTCACCCACGCGTTGGCGCTGTTCGGCATCTTCGTCGTCGTCACGGTCGTCCTGAACGCGCCGTTCGCGCTCGCGGCGCGCGAGAACTGGGAGTGGTTCTTCAGGTACAACCAGATCCGCGAAATCGAGCCGAGTCTCTACCTGCTCGCGGGCGTCGATCCGCGGGGCTTCGCGCCGACTGCCAACCTCATCTCAGCGGCGGTCACGCTGGCCGTCGCGCTGGCGCTGGCGATCATCGAGCTCGTCACCAAACGACTCGACCTCTTGCGTGCATCGTGTGGGCTGATGTGCGTCTTCTTCCTGGCCAACAAGGTCTTCTCGCCGCAGTACTGGCTGTGGGTGGTCGCGCTCGCCGCCCTCGCCGGACTGCCGGGATGGCTCTCGAGCGCGGTCTCGGTGATCGCGCTCGGCGATTTCGTCGCAAGCTTCTCGCGCCTGCACATCCAATCGCAGCGGGTGTGGCCGATCACCGCCTGGTTCGACCGGTTCGTCTTTTTTCCGACGGTGGGCGCGCGTTACGCCGCTCTCGCCGCGTGTGCAGTGTGGGCGCTCGCCCACTCCGTCCGTGGAAAGGTTGAGATATAAGGACCGGCGATGTCCGAGGCGGAAACCTCACCCTCGTTCGGCCGCTACCGCGACGCGGTCATGCTCGGCGCGGGTGGCATGGGGGCGGTCTATCGCGCGGTCGATCCGTCGCTCGATCGCTACGTCGCGATCAAGGTCCTGACCCAGCGCGAGCCCAAATACGTCGAGCGTTTTCGCCGCGAAGCGCAGGTGCTGGCGAAGATCATGCACCCGAGCATCATCCAGATCTACGAAATCGTCGGCTCCGACGAGGACGAGAGCGATCCCTACATCGTGATGGAGTACTTCGAGGGCAAGCCGCTCGACGCGCTGCTCAAGCAGCGCAAGACGCTGCCCGCGTTCGAGGTGGTGAACATCCTCCACCAGACCGCGGAGGGCCTGAAAAAGGCCCACGCGAACAACGTCATCCACCGCGACATCAAGCCCGCCAACATCATGGTCTCCGAGATCGGGGACGTGAAGATCCTCGACTTCGGCATCGCGAAATTGCGCGACGCGAAGAAGGACCTGACCGGCAACACCGTCCTCGGGACGCCGTTCTACATGAGCCCCGAGCAGGCGATGGGGCAGCCGATCGACGCGCGGACCGACATCTACTCGCTCGGAATCACTGCCTTTCATCTGTTGACGGGAAAGAGGCCGTTCGAGGCCAAGAGCAAGGTCGATGTGATGCTCGCCCAGGTGAAGACGCCCTTGCCGAGCATCCTCCAGTTCGCGCCGTGCGACGAGCGGGTGGTCGCGATCGTCGAGAAGATGTGCGCGAAGAAGCAGGTCGATCGGCACCAGTCGTGCGACGAGCTGATCGAGGCCCTCGACGCTCTGCCGAAATCGCTCGGCGGGCGGGCGAAGGAGACCCAGATCACCAAACCCGACATGCCGAAGGTGGCGCCGAAGCCGGTGACGCCGCCGGCGGCGACGCGCCCGAGGATGCCGTCGAAGCCGACCAGCCGGCCCTCGTCGCGCAACGACGTGCGCAAGCCGGCGGCTGCGTCCTGGTGGAAGGGAAAGCTGCTCGGCGCCAACCGGCTGGTCGTGATCGGTGCCGGCGCCGGCGTGGTGGTGGTGCTGATCGCGATCCTGCTCGCCGCGGTCTTCCGCGGCGGAAAAGGCGCCGGCTCCAGCGCGTGGCGGGTGCCTTCGAAAGGGTGGATTTCGCCCGGACCTCCCGCGCCCTCGCTCAAGCTCGTTCAGCAGAACGGCGCGTACGGGAACTGCGTCTTCTCGAGCAAGACGCTGGAGCGCGGCAAAGAGGACGAGGGCGCCGTGCGGAGCACGTTCTCGTACACCGAGCCGATCTACGGCCGCTGCTACTTCGCCCGCCAGATCGGTCCCAACAAGCCGGGCGAGGTGTGGCAGGAGCTGTGGGTCGACGGCCAGAAGCGCGCCCAGATCATCTACGACCCCGCGTTGCCCAACGACGAGGACCAGCTCGCGCTCGAGGTCAGCCGCAGGCACGGCACCCGCATCGGCGAGCTGTCCAACGGCAAGCACACGCTCGACATCTGGATTTACCGCCAGGCGGACGACGCGGAAAATCCCGAGCCTTTGGCAGCCGGCGAGCTTATCGTCCGAAAATGATCGATTTCGAGCTGAACGAAAGCCAGCAGAAGCTGGTGCAAATGGTGCGCGATTTTTGCGTGCGGGAGGTGAAGCCGCACGCCGCGGAGTGGGATCGCGACGAGCGGTTTCCGCGCGAGGTCGTCTCGCAGCTCGGCGAGCTCGGCCTGCTCGGGATGACGGTGCCGGAGGAGCTGGGCGGGGCCGACCTGGACACCTTGAGCATCGCCGCGGTGGTCGAAGAAGTCGCGCGCTGGGACGGGTCGCTGGCGTTGACGGTCGCGTCGCACAATGGCCTCGGCACTTCGCATCTTCTGCGCTTCGGGAGCGACGAGCTGCGCGAGCGGTACATCCCGGACATCGCGGCCGGACGAAAGCTGGCGGCGTGGGGCCTCACCGAGCCCGGCAGCGGATCGGACGCGGCGGGGATGCGGACCACGGCGGTGCGCAAGGACAAGGGCTGGGTCCTGAACGGCACGAAGATGTTCATCACCCAGGGCAGCGTCGGCGACGTCTTCGTCGTGCTCGCGCTGACCGAGCCGGACAAGCGGCAGAAGGGTGTGACCGCGTTTTTGCTCGAGAAAGAGCTGAAGGGCTTCTCGCAGCGGCCGCTGCACGGAAAGCTCGGGATGCGATCCTCGGACACGGCAGAGCTGATCATGGAGGACTGCTACGTCGAGGACTGGCGGCGGATCGGCGAGGTCAACGGCGGCTTCATCGATACGCTCAAGATTCTCGACAAGGGCCGGATCACGATCGGCGCACTGAGCGTCGGCCTCGGCCGGGGCGCGCTCGAGGAGAGCGTGGCGTACGCGAAGGAGCGCAAGGCCTTCGGCAAGCCGATCGCGGATTTTCAGGCCTTGCGCTGGATGATGGCGGACATGGCCACCGAGATCGACGCGGCGCGCCTTCTGGTCTGGCGGGCGGCGCGGCTGGCCGACGAGAAGAAGCCGTACACCCGCGAGGCCGCGATGGCCAAGCTGTTCGCGTCGGAAGCGGCCTGCCGCGCCGCCGCCCACGGCGTGCAGATCCATGGAGGGTACGGATTCACCCGTGAATTCATGGTCGAGCGCATCTACCGCGACGTGAAGCTCTGCACCATCGGCGAGGGCACGAGCGAGATCCAGCGCCTCGTGATCGCTCGCGAGCTTTTGAAAGCATGACCGACCTGGCAGAGCGTGTCGTCAAGGGCGACGTCCGTGCCGCGGCACGGTTGATGCGCCTGATCGACGACGCGCAGCCGCAGGCGGAAAGCGCCCTGCGGGAGCTGTGGCCGAAGACGGGCCGCGCGCAGATCGTCGGAATCACGGGCAATCCCGGCGCGGGCAAGAGCACGCTCGTCGATCGGCTGATCGGACATCTGCGCAGCCTCGGCAAGACGGTCGGCGTGGTCGCGGTCGACCCGACCAGCCCTTTCACCGGCGGCGCGATCCTCGGCGATCGCATCCGGATGCAGGATCACGCGCTCGACCCCGGCGTCTTCATCCGGTCGCTGGCGACGCGCGGACAGCTGGGAGGGCTCTCTCGAGCCACTTCCGACTGCGTCCGCGTGCTCGACGCGATGGGGAAGGACGTGATCCTGATCGAGACCGTCGGCGTAGGGCAGGACGAGGTCGAGGTCTGCCGGCTCGCGCACTCGACCGTCGTCGTGGTTGTGCCCGGCCTCGGCGACGACATCCAGGCGATCAAGGCCGGCATCCTCGAGGTCGCCGACCTCTTCGCGGTCAACAAGGCCGACCGCGAAGGCGCCGACCGCACCGTTCGCGACCTGCGCTCGATGCTCGAGCTCAACCACGTGATGGGCAAGGATGTCGACGTGCCGATCGTCAAGTGCGTCGCCTCGCGCGGCGAAGGCGTCGCCGAGGTGTGGACCGCGATCGACGGACATTACCAGTCGCTCAAGAACGGCCCCGGCCTGCTTCAGCGCGAGACGCAGCGGGCGAAGAGCGAGCTGGTCGAGGTGCTGCGCGAAAGGCTCTTGAAAGTCGCGCTCGACCGGCTCGCCCGGCAGGGTGCGGAGCTCGACGACCTCGCGCTGCGCATCGCCCGCCGGCAGACCGACCCCTACACGGTGGCCGACGAGGCCGCGAGGCTGTGATGGCCGAGCTGTCCGACCAGGAGCGCGTCGCGCTGCTGACCTCCCGGCTCGGACTGCCCGAAGGTTCCCTCCGCAGCGACGTCGCGCTGGAGGCGCTGCGCCACGGAAGCTACGTCCACGAGCGCTCGCTGGGGCCCGCGCGCGAGCAGCTGCGATCGAACGAGCGGCTCGAGTTCCTCGGCGACGCGGTCCTCGGGTACCTCATCGCGCGGCGGATGTACGACCGGTTTCCCGATGCCCCCGAAGGCGATCTGACCCGGCTGCGGGCCTCGCTGGTGCGCGAGGAGTCGCTGGCGCTGGTCGCGCGGCAGCTCGGGCTCGGCGAGCTGCTCCTGCTCGGCCGCGGCGAACAGCGCAGCGGAGGCCGCGAGAACGCCGGCCGCCTCGCCGATGCCCTCGAGGCGGTGATCGCCGCCGTCTACCTGAGCTGCGGGATGGAGCGCGCGCTGGAAGTCCTCGAGCGGATGCTCGCGCCCCTGTTCGAGCGCGCCGACGGGCTCGCGCGCGATCCGAAGACCGAGCTGCAGCAGCTCTTCCAGAGCCGGCGGCGGGTGCCGCAGTACACGGTGCTGGCGATCAACGGGCCCGATCACGCCCGATCGTACGAGGTGGAAGTGCGCCTCGACGCCGCGGCGCTCGGACGCGGCAGCGGGCGGTCGAAGAAGGAGGCCGAACAGGCCGCGGCGCGGGCGGCGCTGGCCGATCCTGCCGCCCTCGAGCACGCGCTGCTCGACGAGCCGGTCACGGTGCAGCCGCCCGACGCGCGCTGGCCGGACCTGGCGGCCGAGGAGATCGCGCGCCTGCGGGCGGCGCTGCCGGAAGCAGCCATCGAGCACATCGGCAGCACGGCGGTGCCGGGGCTCGACGCCAAGCCGATCGTCGATCTGCTCGTCGGCCTGCCCGACGTGTCCGCGCTGTTGAGGCTCCCCGACTACGAGGCCTGCGGCGAGGCCGGGGTGCCCGGCCGGCTCTACTTCCGCAAGCGCGGCAACGCGGTCGGTTTCAACGCCCAGGTGGTGATCAAGGAAGGCCCGCTCTGGCGCGACGCGCTCGCGCTGCGCGACTATCTGCGCGCTCATCCGGAGGAGGCCGCGCGGTACGCGGGAGCCAAGCGAGCGGCGATCGAATCGGGCGCGAGCACGCTCCAGATTTACTCGCAGCGTAAAGCGCCGTTGATCCTGGAATTTCTCGAACGTGCGCGGACGTGGGTGCGCTGACGACCTGCGCGCACACCGACCTACCGTTCAAGTGAAGTCTTTCATAGGACTCCGCCCGCTCACCGTACCCGAGAACGACGCATTGCGTCCCCACATGGCCTGTTTGACAGAATCGCGCCTGTGACGGGGGCCCAAGGGAGGGCGCGATGCTAGCGACCAGAATGGCTCGGCCGATTGGACTTGCGATGCTGCTGCTCAGTTCCGCTGTAGCCGCAAAGGGCAAGGGTGCGGCGTCGGCGACGACGACGGCGGCGGCCACGACCGACGTCATCAACTCATGCGTCGACTCGAGCGGGCGGCCGCGGATCTCCGACACCTGCAAGGGCGGCGAGGCGCCGCTCTCCTGGAACAAGGTCGGCCCGCAAGGTCCCCAGGGTCCGCAGGGCGACCCGGGCGCGGCGGGCCCGCAAGGTCCGCAGGGCCCTCAGGGTCCGCAAGGGCCGCAGGGTGACACAGGCGCGACCGGCGCGGTTGGTCCGATGGGTCCGATGGGCCCGATCGGGCCGCAGGGTCCGCAGGGTCTGACCGGCGCGACCGGCGCCACGGGTCCGCAGGGTCCCGCGGGTCCTCAGGGTTCGCAAGGCTTGACCGGCGCGACCGGCGCCCAGGGTCCGATCGGCATGGAAGGCCCGCAGGGCCCGATCGGTCCGCAGGGCCTGCCGGGCGAGACCGGCGCCGTCGGTCCGGCCGGCCCGCAAGGCGCGAAGGGCGACAAGGGCGACACCGGCGCCGCTGGCCCGCAGGGCCCGAAGGGCGACACCGGCGCGACCGGTCCCGCGGGCGCTACCGGCCCCCAGGGTCCCAAGGGCGACACCGGCGCCACGGGCGCGACCGGCGCCACCGGTTCGACCGGCCTGACCGGTCCGCAGGGTCCGGCCGGCGGCGTGATCCCGCCGGTCGTGACCTCGCAGGTCTCGGTGGCCGGGTTCAAGGGCGCCGCCGACAACGTCTGGCGCCCGATCCCGAACCTGGGGCTCTCCGTCTGGCTGAGCACGGCGAGCGTCGTCGAGGTCTCGTGGAACTTCTCGGTGTTCCTCGGCGGCGGCCACGTCGTGACCCGCCTCGCGATCGACGGCCAGTCGATCCAGGGCACGCAGCAGGTGGCCGGCGGCGGCCAGCAATACGGCGAGACGTCGAGCACCTACTTCGCGACGCTCGCGGCCGGCACCCACACCGTCCAGGTCCAGTACCGGTCGGGCACGGGCTTCACCTACGACCCGACCAACGACTACCAGATCGCCAGCCTCCAGGCGGTCACGTTCGATCCGCAGTAACGTCGTCCTCCCCAAGGCGGCGCAGACTCCGAACGTCCACGGGCACTCCGCCGTGGACGTTTGGTTTTTGGTGATCTATTTTCCGCGCCCCTCATGCGCGCGCTCATCCTCGTCCCGCTCTTCCTGTTCGCCTGCAAGGACAACGCGCAGGTCCCGCCTCCCGCTCCGCTGCCTCCCCAGGCGCCGCCGCAGGAGCTCAACGCAAAGGACGTGATCTCCATGGTCAAGCTGCCCGAAGGCCCCGGCGACCTCTACGCCGTCTTCCACACCAGCCGCGGCGACATCACCGTCAAGCTGTTCGAGAAGGAGGCGCCGAAGACGGTCCAGAACTTCGTCGGGCTCGCGACCGGCCAGGCCGACTGGATCGACCCGCGCACCGGCCAGAAGAGCAAGGCGAAGCTGTACGACGGGACGCTGTTCCACCGGGTGATCCCGCAGTTCATGATCCAGGGCGGCGATCCGCTCGGGACCGGGACCGGCGGCCCCGGATACAAGTTCGAGGACGAGTTCCAGAGCGGCAAGAAGTTCGACAAACCGGGCCTTCTGGCGATGGCCAACGCCGGACCGAACACCAACGGCTCGCAGTTCTTCATCACCGAGGTCCCGACGCCGCACCTGAACAACCGGCACACCATCTTCGGCGAGGTGGTCAAAGGTGGAGACCTGGTGCCGCAGATCGCCCGGGCGGGAAACAGCCAGACGCGGCTCGACAAGGTCGACATCGTCCGGTCAGCCAAGGTCCCTTGAAAGCAGGCTTCGTCGCGATCGTCGGGCGGCCGAACGTCGGGAAGAGCACGCTGCTCAACCGGCTGCTCGGGCAGAAGCTGGCGATCGTCAGCCCCAAGCCGCAGACCACGCGCGGCCGCATTCTCGGGATCGTCAACCGGCCCGCCGCGCAGGCGGCGTTCCTCGACACGCCCGGCCTGCACACCGCGAAAGGCGGGCTCAACGCGCGGATGGTGCAGCAGGCGCTCCAGACGCTGTCGGACGCGGATGTCGCGCTGTTCCTGATCGAAGCCGGGTCGCCGGCCATCGACAGCGCGACGCGCAAGGCGCTCTCGCAGGTGACCGCGGCGCGCAAGCCGACGCTGCTGGTGATCAACAAGATCGACGCGCTTCCGCGCACGGCGCTGCTGCCGTTGATCGACCGTTGGAAGGACCTGCACGCGTGGACCGAGATCTACCCGCTCTCAGCGCTCACCGGCGAGAACGTCGACGGGCTGTTCGACGCCCTGCTCAAATACCTGCCCGAGGGCGAGCCGATGTTTCCGGCCGGGCAGTGGACCGACCTGTCCGAGCGCGACCTGTGCGCCGAGCTGATCCGCGAGCAGATCCTCCGCCAGACCGAGAAGGAAGTCCCGTACAGCACGGCGGTCGTGGTCGAGGAGTTCGACGAGTCGGAGCGTGCGGTCGGTCCGCGCGGGCTGGTGCGGATCACGGCCTCGGTGCTGGTCGAGCGCGACAGCCAGAAGGCGATCGTGATCGGCAAGCGCGGCGCGCGGCTCAAGGAGATCGGCACCCGCGCGCGGGTCGAGATCGAGCGGCTGCTGGGGGCCAAGCTGTTCCTGCAGCTGCACGTGCGGGTCGAGCCGGGCTGGACGCAGTCGGCGAAGGGCCTGCGGCGGGCCGGTTACGAGGAGTGAGTCACTTGTCGTTGGGCGGATGCTGCTCGGCGGCGGGGATGACCCGCGGCGGACCGCCCTCGACCGGTGCGGGAGGCGGCAGGATCGGCAGCGTCTTGCCCCGGCCTGGTGCAGTCGAGACGACGTCGGAGGCCGGACCCGGCGCGCACTTGCTCTCGATCGCCGTCACTTCGCAGTGCTGGTCCGCGCTGCACAAACCGTCGCACGGCATGCGCTCGCAGAGGCCGGTCCGCGGGTTGCACGTGGTTCCGTTTGCGCAGATGGCGTAGCAGCCGCCGGCGTGCCGCTGCAGGGCGGCGGTGCCGACGGCGGCCGCCGTGACGGTGCTGGCGCCGGCGAGCGTGCTCGCGGTGCAGCCGGTGAGGAAGACCGCGCCGAGGGCAAGCCGGAGCATGAGCGAATGATAACCGGGAGCGGGTTCGGGGTCACCCGGCCGAGCGGCGGCGCCCGCGCCACCAGGCCGACAACAGGATCGCGCCGCCGACCAGCTCGCCCGCCAGGACGTATCCGCTCTGCGCGCTGATCTCGAGGTGCTCGAGAATGGTCGCGAAGTGGGCCACCGGAAAACGGACGCCGAACGCCGGGAAGAAGATCGCCAGCCAGATCGAGGATTCGGGGTCCGGGGCCGAGACCATCTCGCCGGCGACGTCGAGCAGGAAGTGGGTGGCGATTCCGGCGGCGAGGGCCGTCGACCAGGGCCGTCGCAGCAGAAGCGCGAGCAGCACCCACGCGAGCAGGAACAGTGCGGTGTGGCCAAAGGTGCGCGTCCCGCTGATCAGCGGGGTCGGGCCGAAGAGGTAGAAGAGCGGCTTGTCGATCACGTCCGGCAGCAGGCAGCCGAGATACAGCCAGAGCGCGGGCAACCGGGCGCGCCAGCCGAACAGCAGCCGGCTGCCGACCCCCAAGTGCCCCAAGACAAACAATCTAAATTACCCACCCACGTCGCTTGGGCTGAAGGTGAGACTTTGGGGGGTCCAGGGGGGAGCGAGATCCCCCCTGGTGGAGGCGCCGAAGGTGCCGGATCTCCTGAGCTTTCGCACGCGGACGGTCATCAACCTAAGGCGAGCGGCGGGGCTAAAAGTCGATGCTGGCTGAAACGACGCCCACCGGCGTAGTCAGGTCGGTCTTCTTCGGCTGCGCGACCCCGATCAGCGCCTGGAGCTGAAGCGTGCGTGTCGCCATCCACGAGACGGCCGGCGCAGCCGAGGCGTGCCAGCTGATGGTCTTGAAGCGCAGGCCGCCGGAGAGGTCGATGCCGTGCCGCGCCTGCGACAGGAATTGGTAGCGGACGCGGGCGGAAACGCCGCCGCTCGCGCCGATCTGGGTGTAGGCGCCGACGTCGCCGCTCACGTTCGCGATCGGCGTCCAGCTCACGCTGCCGCTGACGCCCGAAGTGCCGTTGTTTCCACCGGTTGTCGAGGCGTCGCTGGTAGACCCGGTGGCCCCCCCGGTCACGCGGACGGTGCCCGCGTTCGGGACCGCGGGCGAGTCGGTGAGGAGGGTGTCGCGATCGAGGCCGTCGGCCCGCGCCGCGCCGGCGGCGAAAGCGAGAGCAAAGAGGGCAAGGCGGCGCATCGACGTTCCTTTCAGTGGGTGGCGGATTCCACGACGGCCGACAGGGTGGCGGACGTTCCCGCTCCAGTCAAGGCGCGGACCTCCCCACCTGGCTCGACGATGAACAACCGCGGCGCCTGGCCTTCTTCCAGCTCGGCCTCGAAGACGAGCCGGCCCGCCTTCGTCACCCCGCCGAAATCCTGGTCGGCGGCCTTGCGGGTCCCGGTCAGGTCGTCGCCGACGACCCGCTCGCCGCCGCCGCCGAGCGAGACCGTGGAGAGCCATCCGCCCGGCTCGGTGGCCTTGGTGCGATAAAAGAGTACCCGATCGCCGGATAGCTCGGATTCGAAGAGCAGCTCCTGGCCGTGACCTTCCGAGAGCGTGACCGCGCCGCTTCCGTCGGTGCGCGCCGAGCGCAGGTACGAGCCGGTGAAGTTGTTGACGGTGTAGACGACGCGGTCCTGCCA
>JAIVGS010000331.1 GCA_020201435.1 Myxococcales bacterium | reverse complement strand
GCGGCCGATCGCAGGACCGAGTCGAGCCTGGCGAGCAGGTCGTTGTTGCCGTCCTGCGAATATCTGGCGAGGTTTTTTTCGAACTCGGGGATGCGGCCGAGGAACTCGCGGATCTTCTCTTCCGTGATCTCGTCGGCGCACAGGCCGTAGCCTTCCTTTTCCAGGTAGCGCGCGTTGACGATCTGCTCGAACTGCTTGCCGACCGGCTCGGAGAGCATCGGCCGGTGAAGGTAGACGGCCTCGCCCATCAGGGTGAAGCCGCCGCTCGCGACCACGCCGCGGGCGGTGCGCAGGTCGTCGATGAAGCCGGCCTCGCTGAACGGCTTGTAGACCAGCTTTCCTTCGCGAACCGGCTCTTTCAGGTCGCGGCGCAAGCCGTAGATCCGGCACTCGAGGCCGGTGCCTTTCAGCAGCTCCGGCAGCTCCTTGTTGGTCGTGTAGGTCTGGTAGACGAGCAGATGATCGCCCGACTCGCGTTTCGCCGCGAGGATCTCGGGACGCAGGATCGGCGGGTGCAACGAGGTTCGCTTCTTCCGGACCGGCGGGTAGAAAAACGTCGTGATCAGATAGTGATACGCGCCCGGCACCTTCGCCTTGATGACCCCTTTCGCGATCTGGAACGAGGTCTCCTGGCCGCGCAGGATCTCCTCGTCGTGCTTGCAGCGGTTGATGATCTGCATGTTGTCGACCGAGACGATCGGCAGGCGGTGGTTGACCCCGTAGAGATAGCTCCAGGTCTCGAAGTCGCTGATCACCACGTCGGGCCGGAAGTTGTCGGCGATGTCGAAGTACGCCTTGATGTTCTTCGGCCAGCCGCCGGTGAACGCGCCCTTCAGGTTCTCCAGCAGGGTGCGGAAATTCCGAACTTCATTGTCCTCGGTGACGATGGTGAAGCCCCAGATCTTGCGAACTTGCACCGCGCCTTCGAGTGCTCCCGCCTTCGGGGTCCGCCCGTCGCCGGCAAAGCCGGCTCCTCCGGCGCGCTGGGCGAGGTAGTCGTGGGCGCGGCCGGAGACCACGACCTGCACCTCGTGCTTTTTCGCCAGCTCGTCGAGGATCACCCTCGAGCGGATGGCGTGCCCCATGCCTTCGCCGACGACGCCGTAGAGGATGCGCATCGGAGGGAATGTAGCGCAGTAGAGCGGCGAGGGATCACGGAACGGAAAGGGAAAGGGAAAGGCGCCCGGCGAGGGTGAGGATCAGGATCACGGTGATGGGAGTCGAAGCCCTGGCCCTGGCCTTGGCCCTACCCCTCGCCCTGAGCGTTCCCTTTCCCCTTTCCGTTCCCTTCCCGAAATTCGCCCGACCCTTCAGGCGAGCCGCTCGAGCACCAGCGGTTTGCGCTGCGGCGGCGCGTCGCCGATCCGTGCCGCTGACCGCAGGCGCAGCTCGCCGGCGTCGAGGCGCGATTCGGTCGCGGCGTGCAGCTCGGCGATCACGTCGCCCTCGCGGACCTCGTCGCCGAGCCGCTTGTGGAGGATCAAACCGGCGGCGTGGTCGACGTCGTCTTCCTTCCGCGCGCGGCCGGCGCCGAGCTCGACCGCCGCGAGCCCGACCAGCTCGGCGTCGAGGGTCGTCAACAGACCGCTTCGGTCGGCACGGACTTCGCGGACGATCTTCGGCTGCGGCAATTTCGACGGATCGTCGACGACCGCCGGATCGCCGCCCTGCGCCTCGATCAGCTGCGCAAACCGTTTCAGCGCCTGACCGTCGGCGAGCGCGGTCTCGAGCCGCATCCGCGCCAGCAGCGGGTCGTCGCCGACGCCCGGCGCGTCGCCGGCGATGAGCATCTCGACGCCGAGTCGCAGCGTGAGCTCGCGGACGTCCGGCGGGCCGGCGCCGCGGAGGACCTCGATCGACTCGCGCACCTCGACCGCGTTGCCGACCGCGTGGCCGAGCGGCGCGTCCATGTCGGTCAGCAGCGCCACGCAGCCGCGGCCCATCGCCCTGCAGAGGTCGACCATCGTCCGGGCCAGCGTGCGCGCCTGAGCGGTCTCCTTCATGAACGCGCCCCGGCCGGTCTTCACGTCGAGCACCAGCGCGTCGATCCCTTCGGCTAATTTTTTACTTAGTATACTCGAGGCGATCAGAGGCACCGATTCGACGGTCGCGGTCGCGTCCCGAAGCGCGTAGAGCTTGCGGTCGGCCGGCGCGATCTCGCCGGTCTGGCCGATCAGACAAACGCCCAGCGAGTTCACCAGCTCGGCGAAGCGCGCGATCGAGAGATCGACGGTGAACCCGGGAATGCTTTCGAGCTTGTCGAGCGTGCCGCCGGTGTGGCCGAGGCCGCGGCCGGAGACCATCGGGACCCGTACGCCGCAGACCGCGACCAGCGGCGCGAGCGGCAGCGAGATCTTGTCGCCGACCCCGCCGGTGGAGTGCTTGTCGACCTTGCGTCCAGGGATGGCCGAGAGATCGAGCACACGGCCGGAGTGCAGCATCGCGTGCAGCCACGCCTTCAGCTCCTGCGCGTCCATCCCGCGAAAGAAGACGGCCATCAGGAACGCCGCCAGCTGCTCGTCGGCGATGCCGCCGCCGGTCGCACCCCAGACGAGGTACTGCAGCTCCTCGGCGCTGAGCGAGCCGCCGTCGCGCTTCTTGCGGATCAGATCGTACGCGCGCATGCGCGCGAAGGGTGGCCGAACGCGCGCAGCGCGTCAATCTTGAGGACATGACGACCGACCTCGAATGCCGCTGTGGAACGCGCTTCTCGATCGCGCCTGCCCGAGGGCGCGCACAGGTGTTGTGGCTGGTGGAAGCGCCCGACAGCGCGGAGGGCTTCCAGCGCAGCGAGGTGAGCACCGCCCACCGCCTGCACGAGTGCCCGAAGTGCAAGCGGCTGCTGTACGTCTCGAAACCGGGCGTGGTCGCTACCCTGGTTCCGGAGTGAACCGCCGGCCATAATGTCCCATGATCATCGAGCCGGGGCCGGGTGCAGAGCCGTTTTCTGCCGAGATCGCTGCGCAGTTGGAGCGCGCAAACAGCCACCCGATCCGCACCCGTCACCTGCGCGAGGACGGCAGCGCGCGATGGACGAACCGGCTCGCGCTCGAGACCTCGCCCTATCTGCTCCAGCACGCGCACAACCCGGTCGACTGGCGGCCGTGGGGCGAGGAGGCCTTCGCCGAAGCGCGCCGGCTCGACCGGCCGATCTTCTTGAGCGTCGGGTACGCGACCTGCCACTGGTGCCACGTGATGGAGGAGGAGTCGTTCGAATCGCCTGAAATTGCCGAGATTTTGAATACGAAGTTCATCCCGGTGAAAGTCGACCGCGAGGAGCGGCCGGACGTCGACGCGATCTACATGCAGGCCGTCCAGATGCTGACGCAGCACGGCGGCTGGCCGATGAGCGTCTTTCTCACCCCCGACCGAAAGCCGTTCTTCGGCGGGACGTATTTTCCGGCGCGGGACGGAGATCGCGGATCTCGTTACGGATTTCGCACCATCCTGCTCGAGCTCGACCGGGTCTATCGCGAGGAGCGGGAGCGGGCGATCCGGTCGTCGGAGCAGATCGCGCAGGCCGTGCAGCAGGCGCTTTCGGCCGATGCGCCGACCGGGCTCCCGACCGAGCATGTCCTGCACGGCGCGATGTCGTACTACGCGCAGGTGTTCGACGACGCCGAGGGGGGCGTGCGGCGGGCGCCGAAGTTCCCTTCGAGCATGAACGACCGTTTCCTCCTCCGGTATCACAAGCGCACCGGCGACGAGACGGCGCTGGTGATGGCGCGAAAGACGCTGACCAGCATGGCGCTGGGCGGAATCTACGACCAGGTCGGCGGCGGATTTCACCGCTATTCGACCGACGCGCGCTGGCTGGTGCCGCATTTCGAGAAGATGCTCTACGACAACGCGCTGCTCGCGGTCGCCTACGTCGAGGGATGGCAGGCGAGCGGCGACGAGCTCTTCAAGACCATCGCCTGCGACGTGCTCGATTACGCGGCCCGCGAGATGACGTCTCCCGAAGGCGCGTTCTACTCCGCCACCGACGCCGACAGCGAGGGCGAGGAAGGCACCTTCTTCGTCTGGACGCCGCAGCAGCTCCGCGACGTGCTCGGCGCCGACGCCGGCGACGCGATCGGCGCCTTCGGCGTGACCGAGGCCGGCAACTTCGAAGGCAAGAACGTGCTCTCGCTGCGGAGCCCGGCCGACCGCGCGGTCCTCGAGCGGGTGCGGCCGCGGTTGTACGAAGCGCGCGCGAAGCGCGTGCCGCCGCTGACGGACACCAAGATCCTCACCTCTTGGAACGGGCTGATGATCTCGGCGTTTGCCCGCGCCGGGCTCGCCTTCGCCCGGCAGGACTATGTCGATCGGGCCGCTCGCGCAGCGGCGCAATTTTCGCCCGAGGCCTTGAAACGGACTGGCCGGCACCCCGCTCTGCTCGAGGATTACGCGTTTCTCGCCGCGGGTCTGGTGGATGTATACGAGGTATCCGGAGACTCGCGCTGGCTCAACGGAGCGGTCGCGCTGCACGCCGCGCTCGCGGAAAAGTTCGCCGATCCGCAGGGCGGGTTTTTTCGTACACCCGCCGCGCACGAGGCGCTGCTCGCCCGCGAAAAGCCGTCGTACGACGGCGCCGAGCCGACCGGCAATTCGGTCGCCGCGCTGACCCTGTTGCGGCTCTCCGAGATCACGGGTGAGGCTGCCTTCCGCACGCAGGCGGAGGCGCTGCTGAAGGCGTTTGGCGCACTGCTCGCCGGCGCACCCGCGGCGCTCGGAGAGATGTTGCTCGCCGTCGATTTCCTGTTGAACGATCCGCGCGAAGTCGTCCTCGTCCGTCCTCGCGTAGGCTCGGATGCGACGCTGCTCGACGCGCTCCGCCCGCGCTTCGAGCCGGCCCAGGTC
>JAIVGS010000330.1 GCA_020201435.1 Myxococcales bacterium | reverse complement strand
TCGCCGTCGACTACAAGCCCGACGGCGAGCGGGTGCTCAAGATCGAGAACGAAGGCGCGGTGACGGAGACGCACGGCGCGCGATTCAGCGTGCTCAGCACCGGCGCGACGATCGCCGTCGCGACCGAGCTAGGTTCGGTCAACTTCAAGGCCGCAGATCGGGAAGTGGTCGTCGGCGAGGGGCAGACCGCGATCGCCCGGAAAGGCGAGCCGCCGACGGCGCCGGAGCCGACGGCGGCGGTGCCGGTCGAGCTGCTGCTCAAGGTGGCCTCGGCGATCCCGGCCGACAACGAACGGATCTGCACGCGCGTTTCCGGAGTGGTTGCGGCCGGTTCCGAGGTTCTGATGGATGGCGTCCCGGTCCCGGCCGACGCCGAGGGCCGCTTCGCCGCGGAGGTGCCGCGCGACCCGCCGGACAAGAAAGCGGTCCTGGTCGCGACCCGCGATCCGCTCGGGCGTGAGCAGACGCGGTCCGTGCCGTGCGACTTGACCGACCCGCGCATCCACAAGCTCGGCATCCAGTGGGACGAGGCGTCGCCGTGATCGCCTTGGTGTTGACGGCGATCGCGATCCAGGCCGAGCCGTCGCGGCTCGAGCTCGGCAAGGGCTCGCGTGCGATTCTGCACGTGGAGTCCGCGACGCAGCCGCGGCTCTCGGTCAACGCCGGCACGATCCGGGCGCTGCGCGAGGAGTCGCCGGGCCGATGGGTGGCCGAGCTCGTGCCTCCCCGTCAGGCTTTTCCGCAGGTTGCGCTGGTCGCCGCGGTCGCCGGCGGCGAGCTGGCATGGATCGCGATTCCCTTGTCGGGACGCGGGACTGCCGAAGTGCACACACGGCCGGGGGCGAGCATTTCGGTGGGGATCGGGCCGCGCAGCTTCGGGCCGGTGCAGGCGGACGAGCAGGGCCTGGCGCGGGTGCCGGTCGTGGTGCCGCCCGGAATCCACGAGGCGCGCTACCACAAGCAGCGCATTCCCCTGCCGATGCCGGACTCGATCCGCGTGCACGTCGTCGCGATCGACGATCGCGGAGTGGCCGACCGCGACGGCAGCTACGCGATCCGCGTCCTCGCCGTCGACGATTCCGGACAGCCTCGCCGCGGCGCGCGCGTCGTGCTCAAGCCGGGTCGCGGCAGCGTGTCGGCGCTCGAGGAAGTCGCGCCGGGCGAGCTTCGCGGCAATTGGTTCGTTCCGGCGGGCGCCTCCGGGCAGCTGACGGTCGCGGCCGCGCTCGCCGATGCGCCCGACCTGGTCGCGCGCGCCGTGGTGAATCTCGACGGCGGTGCCGCGGCCACCGTCGATCTCGCCGCCGATCGCGACTCGGTCACAGCCGGCGAGGGCCGCGAGATCGCGGTCACGGCGCGCGAGCAAGACGCGGTGGGAAACGCGTCGCCGGAGCCGCTCGAGCTCGAGGCGCCGGCAGGTTTCACGGTGCGTTCGGTCGCGGCGCGCGAATGGCGCGTGATCGCTCCGGATTTCTTCACCGGACGGACGACCGCCGATCTCATCGTTCATCCGCGGGGGCGGGCGGCGCCGCGCGCACCGGTCTCGCTGCGGCTGTTGCCGGCCGTGGCGGCCTCGGCGTCGATCGATCCGGAGATGCCCTCGGTCCGCGTCGGCCCCGGCGGCCGGCTGAAGCTGCGGGTCAGCCGCGCCGACCGCTTCGGCAACCTCGTTCCGGGCGCGCCATCGGGGTCGGCCGAGGAGGGCGAGATCGGCGGCATCGATCCGCTGCCGGACGGCGCCTTCGACGCGACGTACGTCCCGCCGCAGCGTTGGGATCGAGGCGACGCATGGGTCGAGATGCGCTGGCCGCAGATCGCGGCGCGCCGGCAACTGCAGCTGTTGCCGCCGTTCGCGCGCCTGGCGGTGAGCCCGAAGCTCGGGGCGGTGAGCAACTTCGCGCGGCTGACCTCGCCGCTGGCCGCGGTGGAAGCATCGCTGCGCAGCCGCTGGCTGGGCCCCGAGCTCGCGCTCTCCGCCGAGGGCAGCTGGTATTTCGTCTCGCAGACGAGCGGCACAGCGCAGGCGCGGGACGACTTCGTCGGTCTGTCGGCGCAACTGTCGATCCGGGTACGCGCGGGAAGCCGGAACGTCTTCTGGGCCGGCGCCGGGCCGACGCTGACCGCCGTCGCCAGCCGCGTGCAGCTGCAGAATCAGCCACAGCTCTCGCAGAGCGCGCTGATGCCGGGCGCGGTGGTCGCTGCCGGCATCGAGCGCAAGTTCACGGCGGCCATTCCGTTCGCCGAGCTGCGGTGGTCGTGGCACCGCGATCCGGCGATCGCCAACCTGAGCGGAGCGGTCAACGCGCTCTCGCTCGTCCTGGGGACGCGCCTTGAGCTCCTCTAGGGCGATGCTTCTCGCGCTGTCGCTTTCGGCCTGCCGCGGCAGCGTGCCGGTGGAATTCGGCCCGCGGCCGGAAATCCTAAATCCCGCCGGTGGACCGCGGCTCGTCGAGACCGAAGTCAGCATTCAGGGCAACGGTTTCTTCGCCCGCGGCGTCCAGTCGCTGTCGGCGCACGGCGGCATCAAGGAGGACGACGGCTACGCGGCGTCGCTCGACGGCGTCGCCCTCCTGTCGGTGCGCCGGATCAGCGAGACCGAGCTGCGCGCCGTCGTCCCCGCGGGCCTGCCGGCGGGGCCGCACGCGCTCAACGTCGTCGGCCCGTACGGCCTGTCGGGAACGCTGCCGAACGCGTGGCTCGCGTCCGACCTCTCGGCGTCACGGCTCTCGGCCGCGATCACGGTGCCTGCGCAGGTCAGCACCGGGCAGCAGTTCGAAACTTCGCTCGAGGTTCGCAACGACGGCGGCGCGACGGCGTCGGTGGTACGACCGACGGCGATTGCCGCAGCGGGTGTGGAAGTTCGCGCCGCGCCCGATGCGCAGGACGTCCCCGGAGGCGAGTCGCGCACGTTCCGGTGGACGTTGCTCGCGCTCGAGCCCGGGATGGTGTCGATCGAGGCGGCAGCCGCCGGCGTCGATTCCGTGTCGAAGCGCCCGGTCGATGCGGCGCCTTCGGCCGGACAGACGCGCGTCCAGCTCCGCAGCGCGCTTCGCGCCGAGGCCGACGGGCCCGCACAGGCGCAGGTCAGCGTCGGTCAGACGGTCCATTTCACGCTCGAGGCGACGAACACCGGCGAGGCGGCGGCGCTCTCGGTCGCGGTGCCGCCGCCGCAGGGCGCCTCGCCCGCGCTGCAGCTGCTGGCGGGCGCGTCGCCACAGGATGTCGCCGGCTCGTTCGATCAGCGGGCGTTCGATTTCACGTACCTCGCCGCGCAGCCGGGGGAGGCGGCGCTGTCGGCCTCGGGGGCGGGCGTCGACGAGAACGACGGCGAGCCGGTCGCGGTGGGGACGGTCACCTGGCCGCGGATCGTCGTCCAGTCGCCGCCCGCCCTTGTGCTCTCGGCCGCGACGACGCCGGCGCAGGTGAGCGTCGGGCAGGCGGCTGCGATCGCGCTCACCGCCGACAATCGCGGCCAGGCAGCAGCCGGCGCGGTCCAGGCGACGCTGCGGCAGACGGGCTCCGGCGCGGTGAACGTCGTCAGCGCGCCGGGCGCGGCGGACATCGCGGGTGGCGCTTCGGCGCTTTTCTCGTGGACGCTGGTTGCTGCCGCACCAGGCGCGTTGACGTTTTCGGTGGACGCAGCCGGGGCGGACGTGAACAGCGGCGCGCCGGTCCTGGCGTCGTCGGGCGCAGGGTCGCTGCTGGTCCAGACGCCGCCTTCGCTCTCGGCCACGGCCTCGGCCGCGCCGGCGAGCGTGAGCACCGGCCAGCCGCTGCAGCTCCAGCTCGACGTGACCAACGCCGGCCAGGCCACCGCGGTCTCGGTCCTGCCCGATCCGCCGTCCGCGAATCCCTCCGCGCACCTGTTGCAGGGTCCGGCCGCGCAGGACATTCCGGGCAACGGCGCGACGCGCAGCTTCGTCTGGACCTATTCGATCGACGCCGCCGGAACGGTCGCGTTCACCGTCTCGGCGGCCGGTTTCGACCAGAACAGCGGCGCGCGCGTGTCGGCGGCGCCGGCGGTGTCGAACGACGTGTCGGTCGCGGCGGCGGCGTTCCTCCAGGCCAGCGCGACCGTCGATCGATCGCAGGCGAGCGTCGGACAGAACGTGACCCTGACGATGACGGTCGCCAACGTCGGCCAGGTCGATGCGATTGGAGTCGGTGGGACCGCATCGCTCTCGGGCACCGGCGCGGCGACGTTGCTCTCGTCGCCGGTTGCACAGAACATCCCGGCCCAGACCAGCCGCACGTTCCAGTGGACATGGCAGACGACCGCGGCGGGATCGCTCGCCTTTTCGGCCGATGCAGCCGGGTCGGACGCGAACAGCGCCGCCACAGTTTCGGCTTCGGCGAGCGCCGGACCGACGCAGGTCCAGATCCCCTCGGCATTGAGCGCCGCGCTCGCAATCGCGCCCTCGGTGGTCGACACCGGCGATCCGGCGACGATCACGATGACGGTGAGCAACTCGGGCGAGGCAACGGCGCAGGCCGTAACGCCGACGTTGAACGTGGCTGGGTCGGGCGCGACGCTGATCTCGGGACCGAATCCCGCGAGCGCGGCGATCGCGGGCAACACGTCGCAGCCGTTCACCTGGTCCTACAAAGGATCCCTCCCCGGAACGTTGACGTTCTCCGGAGGCGCGGGCGGCAGCGACGTGAACACCGCGCAGGCCGTGTCGGCCACCGCCACCGCGCAGAACTTGACCGTCCTCGCACCCGCAGCGTTGTCTCTGGCATGGACGACGCCGGCTGCCGTCAACGTCGGTCAGCCGTTCCAGGCGACGCTGACGGCGACGAACTCGGGCGATTCGGCAGCGAACGGTGCGACCCCGTCGGTGC
>JAIVGS010000329.1 GCA_020201435.1 Myxococcales bacterium | reverse complement strand
AGGTGTGCGTGATTGACTACATGCCCGCGGTGAAGCTGCGGGGGAGCGGCGATCTAGCAGGATCGATGCCCAATCGCAAGTGCCGTGCGCCCGCCCGCCTGCGGTAAAGTGCTGCCGTGCGCTCCCTCGCCCTGCTCCTGCTCGTCGGCTGTACACCCGGCGTCTATTACTCCATGTCCCACCGCGGCGACGTCCAGCCCACGGCGCCGGTCGCGCCTGCGCGCGTCGACGTCCAGGCCAGCGAAGTCGTCGTCGAGGCCGAGGGATTCGGAGGCGGCGTCAGCAGCAACGAGGTCCGCAGCTCGGTCGCGCAGGCCTTGCAGGAATACCTCGCCGGCGGCCCCAACGCGCGTCCGGCCCGGTTCCGCCTCGAAGGCCGGACGAGCGTCACCGGCGCCGCGATCATGTGGCTCTTCCCCTGCTTCGTCGATCTGATCCTCGTCGGGTGCCCGGTCAACGTGCAGTCGGCGCACGTCGAGCTGACCGTGCAGGTGGGCGACCGGAAATACACCGGCGCCGGCGACTCGTGGACACTGGGTGGCCTCTATTACAACCACAACACCCAGGGCGCGCTGGGCCGCGCCACCGCTCACGCCCTCGAGCGGGTCTTCGAGAACGCGAGGGCCGAGCGTTGAAGCCAGCGCTTTTCCTGATCATCCTGGCAACGGCCTGCGGCAAGGAGCTGATCCGGGCCGAAGCCCGTTCGACCCCCGATTTTCCCTCGACCTGGTCGGGCGCGACCGCGCCACCGACCCCCGTGCAGCAGCAGCCCCTGCAGGCGACGGCGGCTCCACCGCAGCACGTCCAGACGCGGGGCCTGATCGCGGTGCTCGACCTGACCAACAAGCTGCGCGGCGCCGACCGCGACCAGCTCGACGGCGTCTACTTCGCCAACCAGGTCCGCGCGGAGGTCAAACGGCGCGTCCCAGGCATCGGCGTGATGACCCGCGAGAACATCATGGTGCTCTTGCAGTCGGGCGGAAAGAAGCTGTCCGACTGCGAAGGCGAGTGCGAGGTCGACACCGGCCGACGCCTCGGCGCCGACTACGTGATCAGCGGCGACATGCTCAAGATCGGCTCGCACTACAAGGTCGACCTGCGCCTCCACGACACCCACGACGGCCAGCTCATCAGCGGCGCCACCGACAGCGGGGCGACGCCGGATGAGCTGGACGCGAGGATCGGCGAGGCGATCGAGGAGCTGATCAAGCCCCTGCGCTAGTGGATCGTCGCCGCCGCGGCACTGGCGTTGACGAGGCCGTAGCCGAAGGTGGTGTCGTATCCGGGCGCGCCGAGATCGGTCGCCGTGTTGTACAGGGCCGACTCGACCGTCTTGCTCGGCGCCGCCGGGTTCTTCGACCAGATCAACGCGAGCGCGCCGGCGACGTGCGGGGTGGCCATCGAGGTGCCGTCGAAGAGGTCCCAATTCGAGACCTGGTTGAGCACCGTCACCGCCGAACCGACCTGGGTCTTCAGCGTCGCGCCCGCGCTGTCGGAGACCGAGACCGCCGGAATCCACGTGCCCGCTGCCCCGAGCGTGCCGGCGAAGTCGCCGGCGACGTTGTTGTAGATGATCGCTGCCTTCGCGCCGGCGGCCATCGCGTTGGTGACTTTGTCGGCGAACGCGATCGTGCCGCGCTGGATGAGCGCGACGTTCCCGGCGACCGCCGCCGGGAACTCGCCGGCCTGGCCGAGGCCGCAGTCGACCAGCGTGCCGGAGACGCCGTTGGCGGTCGTGGTCCCGGCGAACTCCATGCCGGCGGCCTGGAGCGTGCCGGAAACCGCCGTGGTTACGGCCGCTTCGTGGCCGGTGCCGAC
Source organism: Myxococcales bacterium (assembly GCA_020201435.1). Taxonomy (GTDB): domain Bacteria; phylum Myxococcota; class Myxococcia; order Myxococcales; family 40CM-4-68-19; genus 40CM-4-68-19. The sequence continues at coordinate 3,027 of JAIVGS010000329.1, read as the reverse complement.
CGGAACCGAGGAGAGCACCGAGACGCCGGGCGCGCTCACGTCGATGCCGCGGCCGGTGTTGGAGAACGAGGCGTGCGCGTTGGTGCGATCGACCGCGCCGACGGCGATGTTGGTCGAGTAGGCCGCGGGATAGCTCAGTTTTCTCGCCGAGTCGTTGCCGGCCGCCGCCGCGACCAGGACGCCGCTCTTGTTGTACAGGTCGGCGTAGAACCGCTCCTCGGTGTGCGAGGAGCGGCCGCCGCCGAGGCTCAAGTTGATGATCCGCGCGCCCGAATTCACCAGCGCACGCACGCCGGCCATGATGTCCGAGGTCGTGCCGCCGTTGGGCCCGAGGACGCGGGCGTGGACGAGCCGCGCGTTGAAGGCGACGCCGTAGACGCCGACGCTGTTGTTGACGCCGAGGATCGTGCCGGAGACGTGGGTCGCATGCTCCTCGACCGCGGGATCGATGTCGCCCGAGCCGGTGCAGCCCGTAGTGGTCGTGCTGTCGCCGGTGACGAAGTTGCGGCTCGAGATCAGGTTCGGCTGGATGTCCGGGTGCGAGCAGTCGAGGCCGGTGTCGGCGACGCCGACGACGATGCCGGCGCCGGTGACGCCGGCGGAGTGCGCGTCGACCGCGTGGGTGGTGACGAGACCGTAGAGGCCGTTGCCGGTCGAGGGCACGAGCTGCGCGCTGTCGAGCGTCGAGGCGGTCCGGGGCGGATCTTCCTCGACGTAGGCCACGCCGCCTTCGCGGGCGAGGTCGGAGACCTTCGCGTTGTCGAGGTCGATCGCGAGAGCGCCCAGCTCGGAAAAGTCGTGGACGATCTTCGCGCCGTGCTTCTGCGCCTTGGCCTTGTCGGCCTTGTCGCTGAAGCCGACGAAGTACCGGCCTCGATTGCCGCCAGCCAGCGCGGCCTCTTCGGAAGACGTGCTGCTCGCTCCGCCGCAAGCGGCGGCGGCCAGGATCAACGACAACGCGATTCGTTTCATCGGCAGGTAGCTCCGTGGGGGTTTCCGCGAGGCTACCGGCCGCCGACCCAGGTCGGATATCGGTCGACTATCGTCGTATGTCGATCGACCCTGAAATGACTCGGTTTTTTACTCGGCGGAAGCGCCCGCGCCCTCTTCCAGCGGCAGGTGGCACTTCTTGTACTTCTTGCCGCTGCCGCACGGGCACGGATCGTTTCGGCCGACGCGCGGACCCGCGCGCACGATCGGCGCGGTCTGGTTCTGCACCTGCGTCCCGCCCGCTCCGCCCGAAGCCGTCGGAGCCTCGCCATGCGTCTCGATCGTCTGCTGCTGGCGCCGCTGCGGAAGCGGCGGCAGGGTACCGGTGGCGCGGCCCTGCGCGGGCTGCTGCGTGACCGCCGGCTGCTGCACCGGCTCGACGCGCATCACCATCGCGATCGTCGAAGCGGTGATCCGCCCCCGCATCAGCTGGAAGAGGTCGAACCCTTCCTTCTTGTATTCGATCTTCGGGTCCTTCTGCCCGTACCCGCGCAGGTGGATGCCCTGGCGCAGGTGGTCCATCTGCAGCAGGTGGTCCTTCCAGAGCTGGTCGATGGTGTTCAGGTACAGCCACTGCGTGTACAGCCGGAAGTCGTCGCCGAGCGCTTCGAACTTCACCTTCAATCGCTTCTCGACGACGTTGAACATGTCGAGCTGCAGCTTCTCCTTGTCGGGGTGCGCGCCCTCGAAGTTCATGTCGACGTTGAACTGCTCCCGGACGCGGGTCTGCAGCGCCTTGGTGTCGAACTCGTCGTTCTTGCCGCGCGGGACCGCCTCGTCGACGATCTCGATGATCAAATCCTCAATCAGATCATAGAGATGCTCTTCCTGGTCCTTCCAGGTGACCATCTTCTCGTGGCGGGTCTTCTTCTTGGTCTTGGCATCTTCGGTGAACCAGACCAGCGGCGTGCCCGCGCCGGCGGCCAGCACTTCCTTGCGCATGCCGTAGATCGTCTTGCGCTGCTGGTTCATCACGTCGTCGTACTCGAGCAGGTTCTTGCGGATGTCGAAGTTCTGCCCCTCGACCCGCTCCTGCGCGCCCTGGATTGCCTTGGTCAGCCAGGGGTGCTCGATCGGCTCGTTCTCCTGGACGCCGAACGTCTCCATCAGCTTGGCGATGCGGTCGCTGGCGAAGATCCGCATCAGGTCGTCTTCGAGGCTCAGGTAGAACTTGGACGAGCCAGGGTCGCCCTGGCGTCCCGACCGGCCGCGCAGCTGGTTGTCGATGCGGCGCGATTCGTGACGCTCGGTGCCGAGGATGTGCAGGCCGCCCAAAGACACCACGTCGTCGTGCTCTTTCGCGCACTCGCCCTTGTACTTCTCGATCGCCGCATCGTGGCGCGCCTTCCAGGCCGCGAATTCCGTCTTGTAGACCTGGTCGACTTCGGCGGCGGTGACCGGCGCGAACTTCGTCTCGCCGCTGGCCTTGGCCTTTTCGACCCGCTCCTGGACGAGGCGGCCCTCGATCTCGTTCGGCGTCGGCTCCGGGCCGACATCGCGCTTGGCGAGGAATTCGGGGTTGCCGCCGAGGAGGATGTCGGTGCCGCGGCCGGCCATGTTGGTCGAGATCGTGATCCGGCCCTTGCGGCCCGCCTGGGCGACGATCTCGGCCTCGCGCTCGTGCTGCTTCGCGTTCAGGACGTCGTGCGTGACGCCGCGCTTTTTCAGGAGATTCGACAGCACCTCGGACTTCGCGATGCTGACCGTGCCGACCAGCACCGGCTGGCCCTTCTTCCACCGTTCCTCGACGTCGTTGCAGACCGCGGTGAACTTCTCGCGCTCGGTCTTGTAGACGGTGTCCTGCAGGTCCTGGCGGATGTTCTTCCGGTTGGTGGGGATGACCAGGACTTCGAGCTTGTAGATGTCGGCGAACTCGGCGGCCTCGGTATCGGCGGTGCCGGTCATTCCGGCGAGCCTGGTTGAGAGGCGAAAGTAGTTCTAGAAGGAGACCGTCGCCGACGTCTGATTTTCATTCGCGGTTTTGGCGTGCTCTTTGGCTTCCACCGCCTGGTGAAGGCCGTCCGACCAGCGCCGGCC
>JAIVGS010000044.1 GCA_020201435.1 Myxococcales bacterium | reverse complement strand
CCTTGGGGCAGCCGATGATCATTGCGCGCTCCATTGTTCAAGCTTGCGAAAAAGGGCGGCGGAAGATAGCAGGGCGCAACCGAGTGGTCGAGTAGATGCTGAAACTGCTTTTTGCAGACGAACGAGGGCAGGTTTACGAGCACCCGGAGCTGCTCGCGCTGGTGCGCGACGGCCTTCCGGTCGACGTGCCCGTGCCGTTGCCGCAGCATGCGACGCTCGCCGCGCTGCCCGGGCGCAGGCCCGTCGGGTTCGACCCGGCGAGCGGCAGCGCCGTCGAGCTGTCGGAAGTGCGGGTCGGAAAAAAGGTCGTGAAACCAATGGCGGTGGCGGCCGTGCTGCCGCCTGGATGGACGCGGAGCGAGCTGCCGGCCTATCGCAAGCTCTCGATCGCGCCCGTGCTTCCGCAGTGGGCGTACACGGCGGCGGCGTGGGACGAGACCCGCGGCCTGCACGTCGCGTGGGCGCTCCACACCGACAAGCGGACGCACTGGGATCCGTCGACGCACTCGACGCCGGACCTGCCCGGGCTGGTTCGTGATCGGCTTGCCGGCGACGACAACCCGCTGCTGCGGCAGCTCTCGCGCTGCGCATTGGAATACCGCTGCTTCACCGCGCAAAATACCTTCTACGTCCGCGACGAAGGCGCGATCCCGGCCAGCTCCGGCTGCAACGCGCGGTGCGTCGGTTGCATCTCGGAGCAGCCGCCCGAGGGTCCGCCGTCGTCGCACGAACGCATCGGCAAGTCGCCGGACGCGGAATTCATGGCGCGGATCGGGATCGATCATCTCCGCGCCGCCCCCGGCCGCACGATGGTCTCCTTCGGCCAGGGCTGCGAGGGCGAACCGCTCACGCGAGCGCGAGAGATCGCGTCTGCCATCCGCGCGATGCGAGCGGCCACGCGGCGAGGCTCGATCAACATCAACACCAACGGGTCGCTGCCTTCGAGCCTGGCGCTCCTGATCGACGCCGGCCTCGACGCTTGCCGCATCTCGCTGAACAGCGCGCACAAGCCGCTCTACGAGGCGTACTACCAGCCGATCAACTACGGCTGGGAAGAGGTCCGCGAGTCGATCCGGCTGGCTCGTCGGCGCGGGGCGTACACGGCCTTGAATTTGCTCACCTTTCCGGGCGTGACCGACCAGGAAGGCGAGGCCGAAAAGCTCTGCGAGCTGGTGGCGCGCGAGCGGGTCGACCAGGTGCAGGCGCGATCGCTCGCGATCGATCCCGACCAGTACCTCGCCGTCGCCGCCCGAACCAGCGCCGGCGGCCCGCGGATCGGCATGCGCGAGCTGCTCCGACGGCTGCGCGGCGCGCGCAAGGGCCTGGTGATCGGCAACTTCGCCCGCGGTCTCGGCGAACGGGCTAGATCAGCCGGCGCGTGACGACCTCGACGGTCATGCTCCGGGCGCCGCGGCGCACTTCGAGATGGACGTGCTCCCCGGGCTTGCGGAACATCGCGCGGAGATCGTCGAGCCGCATCTCCGAGACGGATCGTCCGCCTGCCGAGATCACCTCGTCGTCTTTTTCCAGGCCGGCCTGGGCCCCCGGCGAACCCGGCAGCACGTTGCGCACGACCGCGCGGCGGTAGCTGTCGTCGGGGCTCTCGAAAAGAAGGCCGCTCATGTCGTACTCGATCGGCTCGCCGAAGTGCGCGTTGGGCGCGATCAACATGCGCTGGCGTGGATAGTCGACCCAGACGGTGAGCTGCTTCATCAGGCCGCTGCCGAGGTTGGCGTCGAATTCGTCGCCGCCGGCCATCGAGCCGAGCTCGTCCTCGGAGAAGCCGCACAATACGTTGCCCACCGCGACCGAGCCGAGATGCACGGCGACGACGCGGCCGAGCGCCTCCTTCGTCTGCCCGCCGATGCCGAATCCGAGCGGCGCGCGCAGGAACGGCCCCTTGCCTTCGAGCAGGCGGTTCTGGCGCACGAACGAGGCGGTGAAGTCGAGCGCGCTGCGGCTGCCGGTGTCGACCTGGATGTCGAGCGGCAGGCGGCGGCCGTCGCCGAGCTCGATCTCGCCGCGCACGATCGGCTTGGTGTCGTTGAAATAGAACGGCAGCTCGACGGCATCGGCCGGCGGCCGGAACGTCGCCGCGTCGTGGAGCCGCAGCATCCCGCCGGCGTAGTCGAACTCGGTGACGAAATGTCCGATGGTCTCGAAGCCGAAGATGCCCTCCATCGGCCGGCCCTCGCGGTGCGAGAGCGCGGTCAGCGCGGCGATGCGCGCCGATTCGACCGGCATGTGCAGGGGCCCGAGATCGATGGTCGGCAGCGGGATGATCCGCGAATCGAGCGAGCCCGAACCGGAGCCGTAGACTTTCAGCTTGCCCTCGCCGCGCAGGTCGAGCTGATCGGCGCGCGCCTTGTCGAGGATCAGGCTGTTGGCGCCGGTGTCGACCAGCAGCGCGACCGGGCCTTTTCCGTCGATACCCGCCTGTATGTAGATGTGGTTCTGGGTGAGCTCGAAGGGGATCGCGACCGGCGCGTCCAGGCGCGGGACGGTCATGCGCCGGTCGAGCGGCGGTTTCGCGAACAACGCCGGGTCGGCAGGCGCGTCGACCTCGGTGGCGGTGAAGCGGACGCGCGTCACGTCCTCCGGCGAACGCGACGAGACGTCCTCGATCTCCTGCGGAAACTGCACGCCGCCGGCGCTCGCCCAGCGGACGAACGTCGAAGTGACCGTCTCGGGTCCGAAGAATCGCTCCTGTTTTCGCGGCAGACAGGTCTTCGGATCGAGCTCGAAGAGCGTCTCGTAGCCCTCGGGCGCGGCGATCAGCAGCGTGTTCTCGCGCGGCCCCGGCCGCGCGGTGCCGCCGGCACGGAGAAACGGGCCGAACGACGCCAGCCACGCCCGCGTCCGCATCCGCGCCAGTTCGAGGTGGGACAGCTCCACCACCGGCGCCAGCCCTTCCCGGTCCCAGCCGCGGCGGCCGTCGTAGACCGAGAGCGAGGTGGCCGGTCCGAGCCGTTCCTCCTCGCGCAGGGCGCCGTCCGCTCTCGACCAGGTGCGGGCCACGCCGGTCAGGCCGCCGCTCTCGATGGTGGCTTCGCGCCGGACCGTCCGCAGCGCCGCGAGCCGTTCGCGTCCGCCGAGCGCGTCGGAGAGGCAGGCCAGCAGGTCGGCGCGGTGCGGCGCCGGACGCGGCGCGACGCAGGCGGAAGCGAGGAGGGCGGCGAGAAGCTTGCGCATCGGGCGATCTCCGTGAATAGTACGAAACGTACTACATCATCCGTTTCGGACTATTTCAACGTGCGACCGCTGACCGACGTCGAAAGCTGCGCCCTGGGCGTGGTCTGGCAGAAGGGGCCCTGCACCGCCTACGCGGTCCGGCAGGAGTTCGCGGTGTCGTCGACGCCGCGCTGGAGCGCGAGCGCGGGCTCGATCTATCCGGCCCTGCAGCGCCTGTTGAAATGGCGGCTGGTTCGCGCCGAGGAACAGAGCTGGGGTCCGCGCGGCAAGACCCGCTTTTCGATCACTCCGCGCGGGCTCGGCCGGTTGCACGCGTGGGTCGCGCCGCCGTTCGCTGCAGCTCTGGGGGGGCCGGCGTTCGATCCGCTGCGCACCCGGGCCTGCTTCCTCGGGGCGATGGACGCCCGCGCCCGGCGGCGGTTCGTGCGCGAAGCGGAGCGGGCGACGCGCGCGGCGCTCGCGCAGATGCGCGCCCGGGAGCCGCGCCGGCCGGCGAAGGGCGATTACGACGCGTTCGCCGGACGTGGGTCGGAGCTCGAATTGATCGCCCGCCTCGCGTGGCTGGCCGAGCTCCGCCGGTTCGCCGCACCGTGACATCCGTGCCCTATGACCGGTGTCACGGGTAGGGCTATGTACGCGAAATCAGGCCGGCGCACCGAGGCATGACAGTTGCGTCCCGGTCATGGCATGAACGAGGTCATGCTCCGTCGCTTTTCCGTCCTGCGGTCCGTCCTTTTCCTCGCCGCGGCCCCCGTCTTCGCGCAGGGCCGGGCCGACGCGGTGCTGGTCCTCGCCGACGATGGCGCGCTCGATGCGCCGGCCGTTCATGCGATCCGCAACGTCGCCGCCGGCGAGTTGCGCCGCCGTGGCATCGCCATCTCGGAGGATCGCCGAACCGAGGGCACCCGCCCGATCGACGCGTCGCTCTCGATGCTCGCGGCCGATCTCGGCGTGCGCCGTCTCTTCGCGCTGCGCGTCGGCGGAAGACTGGGCGCGAAGATTCCGCTCAGCCTCGAGGAGCTCGCGCCGGGCTCGCTAGCGCCGGTCTACGCGGCCTCCTTGACCGCGACCGGCCTCGAGGAATGCGACGTGGTGACTGCGCGCCTCGTCGAAGCCGTCGTCGACCGGCGCAGCGCCGAGAGCACGGCCGGAATGACATCGGTGACCGCGACCGAATCGAAGCCGTTCGCGAAGAAGCCGGGTGAGCGTTTCTGGTTCATCGGACTGCCGGTCCCGCTCTACAACGCCAATCGCGGGACGCCAGCCGGGTTCAGCCTCGGCTACGGGTACGAGGCCGAAAACTTCCGCGTTTCCGCGACCTTCGGCGGGTTCACCCGCGACTCCGACGGCATCTCCTACGGCGTCCTCGAGGCCGTCTGGATTCCGTTCGACAGCGAAGTGTCGCCCTACATCGGCGGCGGCCTCGGCTACATGGGCGCGAGCACCCACGGCGGCATGGGCGGCGCGCTCGAAGCGGGCATCGAGGCCTTCCGCCTCCACGGCGTCCGCGCGCTCGCCGGCGTGCAGGCGCTGATCCCGTTCTTCGATACCAATCGAACCAATTACACGTACGACCCGATCACGAACACGACCCAGCCTTTGCAGATCAGCGGCCGCACGATGTACCCGGCCGCTTTCCTGCGTCTCGCTTTTTAAAAAAAAACCGGCTCCAGGTTTCCCCGGAGCCGGTGGCCCGTTGCCAGAAGCCTCTAGCCGGCCTTCAGCGGAAGCTCGCTCCCAGGTCCAGCGTGACGCCCCAGAAGTCGCTGTTGCCGCCCTTGTCCGCGCCGACCACGCCCGGCACGCCGCTCGAGCTGTTGCCGGTGTAGATGCGGTCGAACAGGTAGTTGTACTGGAAGCGCCCGCCGATCTTGAACGCGCCCGCGTTGGCTTCGATGCCGCCGCCGAACGGGAGCGTGTTGACGGAGCGATTCGGGATGCCCGACGCCGCGCCGCCGCTGACCCAGGTCAGGCCATAGCCGCCGAAGACGTACGGGGTGAACGCGCCGGGAAGGAGGTTCAGGCGCACGTCGGCGTACCCTTCGTTGGTCATCAGCGTGCTGGCTTCACGGCCGATGTCGAGGCTCTGCTTGACGTTGTTCTGGGTGCCGAGATAGCCGAGCTCGACGCCCAGCATCGGCGTCGGAAGGATCCCCAGGCGAGCGCCGTAGGCCGCGCCGGTGTCCGAGCCGCTCGAAAGCGAAGACGTGTAGTGCGAAGCGCCGCCCTGCAATGCGATCGAGAATTCGCTGTCCGCCCAGACCGCCGGGGCGATCAGGACCGCGGCGGCGAGAGCCACGATGATCTTCCTCATGTATTCCTCCTCGGTGGGTGGGTGGCCCCACGCCAACAAACCCGCAGCGCGAGATGCGTGCGGTGGTACACACGGTAGGAATGGGAAAAACTTCAGGCCTGCCCGTCCAGCCGCAGGGGAAGCGACCGTGGGTCCGGTAAAGCTCGAGCTGCAGAAGGACCTCGCCCGCCACCTGCGCGGCGGACACCCCTGGGTCTACCGGCGCGCGGTCGAACGTCCGCCTCCGGGGCTTTCACCGGGTGCCATCGTCGACGTGACGGCCGGCGGCAAGTTCGTGGCCCGCGGCTATTTCGACCCGCTCTCCGCCGTCCGCGTGCGCGTCCTCACCCGCGATCCGGCCGAGGCGATCGGCCCGCTATTCTGGCGAAGGCGGATCGCGCGCGCGGTGGCGCTGCGGCGCGCCTACACCCCGTTCACCGGCGGCCCGACCGACTGCGTTCGACTGGTTCATGGCGAGAATGACGGCCTCCCTGGCGTGGTGATCGACCTCTACGGCAAATTCGCCGTCCTCAAGCTCTACTCCGCAGGTCTGACATCGCACCGCGCCGACATCCTCGAGGCGCTCAAAGGCGAGGTCGCGCTGGAGGGGATCTACGGCCGCGACGAAGAAGCGGCGGCGAGCGACGAGGACGATTTCGAGGAGGATCGCGAGAGCGCGCCAGCGAAAGGGCATACGCTCTGGGGTCGCGAGCCGCCCGATCCGATCGTCGTCCACGAGAACGACATGCGGATCGCGGTCGACGTCCGCGCCGGCCAGAAGACGGGCTACTTCCTCGATCAGCGCGACAACCGCCTCGCCCTCCGTCGCTACGCGAAAGGCCGCACGCGCGCGCTCAACTGCTTTTCGTACTCCGGCGGCTTCTCGGTCAGCGCGGCGCTCGGCGGCGCCCGCGAGGTGATCTCCGTCGATCGCGATGGCGCCGCCATCGAGCTCGCGAGGCGCAATTTCGAGCTGAACGGCCTCACGCCCGGGCAGCACGGCTTCCTCACCGCCGACGTCCTGGAGTACCTGCGCGACGAAAAGCAGCGCTTCGATCTGATCGTCCTCGATCCCCCGGCTTTCGCGAAGACGCAGAAAGCGGTGCCCGCTGCCATCGACGGCTACGCTTCGCTCCACCGCGCCGCCCTCGGCCTGCTCGCTCCCGGCGGAATTCTCGCTACCGCGAGCTGCTCCGCCCGCGTCTCGCCCGAAGAGTTCGTCGGCGCGATCCGCGAAGCCTGCGCCAAGACGCACACCGACCTGACGCTCCTCGAGGAGCGCCGCCAACCCGCGGACCACCCGGTGCTGCTCTCGTTCCCCGAGGGCAGGTACCTGAAATTCTTCGTTTTTCGGAAAGACTGACGCGATGGTCCTGCCCGGCCAGTACCTCGAGCGCAGCGTCGTCGTCGGCGACCTCGATGCGCTCTACCACCGAGGCAAGCGCGAGCCGCCGTGCGTCATCGCCTCGCCGCACCCGGCGCTGGGCGGGAGCATGATCTCGCCGGTGGTGGCCGAGCTCGCCTGGGCGCTCACCAGGGCCGGCCACCCGACGATGCGCTTCGACTACCGCGGCGTCGGCGCATCGGGCGGCCAGTCGCGCCACCACGCCGGCAGCATGGAGATCGGCGACGTCTCCGGCGAATTGGAAGACTTGTACAAAATCACCGACCAGCTCCTGACCACCACCGGCATGCCCGCGGTCTGCGCGGTCGGCTACAGCTTCGGCGCCAAGGTCGCGCTCGAGGCCGCCCAGGATGCGCGGGTGAGCCATCTCGTCCTCGTCGCGCCGCCCAACCGGCTGGCCGACTTCGGCGAGCTGAACGAGGTGGCGAAGCCGCTGCTGGTGGTGCTCGCCCATCACGATTCCTACTGCGATCGCGCGGCGTTACAGCTTCCGGAGCAGGCGAAGCTGGAAGTCGTCCCGCACGCCGACCACTTCTTCGGCCGCGGCCTGACCGAGATGGGCAAGACCGTCGCGACCTGGCTTCGCGGCGACCGGCCGGAATACGTCGCGCCGCCCGATCCGCCCGAGGAGGACTCGATCGACCATCGCGAGGTCGAGCTCGAGGAAGGGCCGGACCTGGAGCTCGACCCAGATCCGAAATAACTCCGGGACGTTCGCGTATGTCAGAGGGTCCCGCTATGCTCCTGCGCATGACGAAGTGGCCGCTTCTCCTCCTCGCCCTGGCCGCCTGTTCGCGGCGGCCGGCGCCGGTGATCGAGCTGGGCGACGACGCGGTCCCGGGGCTGATCGACGTCGAGCTTCGAGCGCCCGGCGCGCTGCCCGGCAAGGTCATCGATCAGGATCAGGTCGAGGACGATCTCTACGGCGACCTGCTCTCGCCGGAGGTCGACGTCGAGATCGAGGTCGATCCCGCCGACGAGGCCGCCATACTCGCCGCGCTGCGCGCACGAAAGGACGTCATCTGGGCCGAGCCGGTCGTCACCTACCAGGCGCTCTGGATCCCGAACGATCCCGACTTCTCCAAGCAGTGGCACCTGAAGGCGGCCGGCGCGCCGAGCGCCTGGGATACGACCCGCGGCGAGGGCGTCACGGTCGCCGTCATCGACACCGGCATCTTTCCGGTCGACGACCTCGATCCGGAGCGGATCGTCGCCGGCCACAACTTCGTCGGCCGGAACGAAGACGCCCGCGACGACCACGGCCATGGCACGCACGTCGCCGGGACCATCGCGCAGAGCACCGGAAACGGTAAGGGTGTCGCGGGGATGGCGCCGGACGCGAAGCTGATGCCGGTCAAGGTCCTGTCCGCGTTCGGCGGCGGCACCTCGCACGACATCGCCGAGGGAATCCGCTGGGCGGTCGACCACGGCGCCCGGGTCCTGAACCTCTCGCTCGGCGGCGGCGGCAGGTCTCTGGCGATGGAATCGGCGGTCGCGTACGCCCGGCGCAGGGGAGCGATCGTCGTCTGCGCGGCCGGCAATGGCGGCGGGCCGGGCGTGTCGTACCCGGCGGCATACGACGGAGCGTTCGCGGTCAGCGCGGTCGGGCCGCAGGGCAAGCTCGCGCCGTACAGCTCGTACGGGCGTGAAGTGGCCATCGCGGCGCCGGGCGGCGACAAGTCGCAGGGCGAGGAAGCCGGCGTGCTGCAGGAGACGATCGATCGCGATGGCCAAGCCGCCTACCTCTGGTTCCAGGGCACCAGCATGGCCACCCCGCACGTGGCGGGCGCGGCCGCGCTGGTGATGTCTCTCGGCGTGACGTCGCCGGGTGCCGTCGAACGGCTGCTCGCCAGCACCGCGAAGAGCGCGGGTGATTCCCAGAAGTACGGCGCCGGCCTCCTCGACGCGGCTGCCGCCGTGCGCACCGAGACCGTGTGGTGGACGCTCTGGCGCCTCGCCTTCGCCATCGGCGGCGCACTCTTCGCGCTCAAGCACGCGCGGGCCATCGGTCAGCTCAAGTCGAGCGAGAAGCCGGCCGGAACGTTCTGGGCCGCGCTCGGCCTCGGCGCCGGCGCGCTGGCGATGCTCGCCCCGTTCGGCGCAGAACGGGTGCATTTCCTGAGCTTTTTCGCGGTTCCCCCGGCAGCATGGCCGACCCGTTTCCTGCCGGCTGCGGCTGGCTACGTCGGGTGGAGCGCGCTGGTTCCGTTCGCGATCGCGCTGCCGGCGCGGGCGCTGAACAAGAGGTGGCTGGCGGCGGGCCTCGCGTTTGGCTGGGCCGGCGTACTGCTGCACGCCGCGATCTGGCGCACGATCGATCTTCCGTACATGCCCGCCCTGCTGACGCCGATCTGGCTGCTGGCGAGCGCGATCGTCGCGTGGGTAGCAGGTCGCGGCCTTCTCGCGCGGGAGCCGGTGCGATGAAAGTCACCGGCACCATCGAGTTCCGCGATCTCGAGGGCGGCGTCTGGCAGCTCAAGGGCGACGACGGCAAGCGCTACACGCTGCTCGGCCGCATCAGCGAAAAGAGCGGCTCTCGGGTCGAGGTCGAAGGCCTCCTCGACGAGAGCGGCTTCGGCATCGCCATGGCCGGGCCACAGCTCAAGGTCACGAAACTCAAAAAGATTTAGCCGCGCCGGAACGAGCTCAGGCCGACCACGACCGACGCGATCCAGACCACGGCGAGCGCGCCGGCCGCGGCCCAGTTCGACGGACGCCGCTCGGCCGCGGCCTCGCCCGGCGACGGACGGCGCAGGACGCGAACCAGGCCGATCACGCCGATCAGGAGCAGCACTGCGCCGAGCGCGAGCACCCACGGCGGCGGCGGCAAGTCCGGATCCTCCCACCCGAGCAGAAACGCTCCGCCCGCGATCCCGTTGTTCACCGCATGTCCGATGATCGCCGCCCACAAGGACCCGGTCCACCACCGCAGCGCCGCGAGCAGGATCCCGATCTCCATCAGCCCGAGAAATCCGACCGGGTCCAGATGCAACAGCGAAAACAGCGCCCCACTCACCAGCACCGCCGCTGCGATGCCCCAGCTCCGTCGCAGGGCCGGCAGCGCAAACCCGCGGAAAAACAGCTCTTCTCCGAGCGGCGCCGCGAGGATCACGGTGATCGTCATCGGTACCGCATTGCCGGCGAAGACCGCGTCGAGCATCCGCTGCTTGGCGTCGAAATCCGCAACCCACCGGGCCGGGACGATGAGCCGCTCGGCCCAGGTGAGAAACGAGACCACCGGCTGGTTCGCGGCCGCGACGACCGCCGCGATCAACGCCTGCTTCCCGGTGATCCATCGAAAGCCGAGATAGGGCCCGAATCGGACGCCGGCGACCGACAGCGCGAACGCGGCCGGCAGCGCGATCGCCAGCGCTTCGGTCAGCCACAGCCCGAGGACGATCCCGTGGGCCTGCGCCGGCGCGCCGATGACCGCCATGCCGAAGAGGAGCGCGACATACGCTGCAAACGCGCTTCCGGCGCCGAATACCGGCTGTTCCGAACCGTCCGCCATGGGCCGCCGCACTTAGCACAAACGCGCCGTCACCTGTCCGATTTCAGCGGGTCAGGGCCGTCCGGTAGAGTGTAGGACGACATGCCACCCTACCGTGCAATCTCGGCCGCGCTCGCCGCGGGCCTCTTCGCGAGCGGCTGCACCGATTGCAAGAGCATGAAGGCGAATGGCAGCGCCTTCGCGGGCCTGCTCTGCGGAGGGGAGGGCATCGACGCGCCCCAGCCGGACACGCCGCCGTTGAGCCTTTGCCAGCCGCGCGAGGTGATGCCGGTCTTCTTCTCGCTCATCGACAAAAATGACCCGAGTCTCGCGGGCTTGCGCAGCGCGATCGCCGATCTCGGCACGCCGGTCTGCCTGGTTCCGAAGGACCGGACCTGCACCAGCGACGACCAGTGCGCGATCGGTCATTGCACGAGCGGCCTCTGCCCCTGCCAGACCAGCTACAGCCCGCTCACCGACGTGCTCGGGATCTCACTCCGCGCGATGGCCACCATTGCGACCGACCCGCGGGAGACGCCGGACCCGGCAGTACCCGCTCCAGGCTGCCTCAGCGCCGCCGCCGCCCAGGACCTGCCGGTCGAGAAGCGGAACCGGATCTGCGAGCTCCGCCGCACGCTCGACATCCTCCTCGAGCAGAACGGCGGGTCGAACCTGGTCAACGACCCGCAGGTCCGCAAAGTGCTGCTCTCGCTGCTCGACTACGTGCAGGGCAAGACCGACCCCGATCGCCAGACGCACTACGACCTGCTCGCGCCGGTCGGGCGGATGGCGGCGGCCGACACCAACGTCTGCGACCCTGCCGCGCTCTGGACGCTCCTCGACGAGACCTTCGGGTACCTGACGCCGCAGACCGCGGGCGCGCAGCTCGGCGCGATCCAGACGCTGCTCGCCGACCCGTACACCAAGTCGTTCCTCGCCAATCTGTCCGGCGGCGGTGGCGCCGACGGCAGGGACAGCATGATCCTGCTCGCGCATGGCCTCATGCCCTCGATCACCGGCGCTCCGAACGGGGCCGCCGCGCTGCAGGCCGTCCGCAACCTGCTGCCCACGCTGACCAACGGCGCGCCGCAGTCGTTCAAGGACGAATTGAACGCGGTCCTCGACAACGCCGCCGGCATGCTCGCGGATTCGACCGGCATCTTTCCTCCGCTGCAGAAGCTTCTCGCCTGCGCCGGCAGCCCGCAGGTGCGCTGCGCGAATCCCTCGAGCTGCTCGAACCGCGACGACGAGCTGATCGGCGCCGTCTACGACATCCTCTCCAGGCCGGAATCGCAGGGCGGAGTCGACCTCGCCACGCTCGTCGGCGCCCTGAAGACGCTGACCACGCTCGACCAGACCGGCCAGACCGGGCGCACCCTCCGGCTGATCGTCCAGGGCGTGGAGGGCAGCGCCGATCCGAACGATCCCCACGAGGCCCGCGACGCGGTCTCGGCGCTGATGGCCGACGCGCTCACCGTCCGCGAGGGCGAGAAGCTGGTTCCCGCGCTGTCGGTCCTGATCGAGAAACAGGTCGTCACCGAGCTCTTCAGCCTGCTCCAGGACCTGCTCTACACCTGCAAGCCGCCCCCCGCCCCCTGAAGAGACACCGATGAAACGACTCCTCGCCGCGCTCTTGTTCTGTGCTCCGGCCGCGCTCGCAAACCCCTTTGAATTGTACGGTTTTACGCCGCGGGCGCTGGGCATGGGCGGCGCCGACACCGCCCTCGGCGACGACCTCGGCGCGAGCTTCTACAACCCCGCCGGACTGCTCGGGCACACCAAGACCGAGTTCGGCATCGGCTTCGCCGACACGATCTCGAACCTCTACGTCGATCGCGGAAGCGGAGCGAGCAGGATCAAGACCAGCGACGTCGAGCGCTCGCCGCGGTTCGAGCTGGGGCTCATCTTTCCTCTCGGCGGCAGCCTGCTGAAGGACCGGCTCGTGATCGGCATCGGCGGCGGCCACCCGATGGGGTCGCTGGTCCGCGTGCAGACCGTCGACGAATCGCGGCCCCAGTTCTACATGTACCAGTCGAAGGCGCAGCGCTTCGCCCTCAACGGCGCGATCGGTATCCGGATCGCCAACGGCGTCTCGGTCGGGGCCGGAGTGCAGATCACCGCCGAGCAGGTCGGCAACGTCAACTTCGCCCTCGACGTCGCCTCGCGGCAGTTCCGCGCGCGGGACATCACCGTCGACCTGAACACGGTGCCGACCCCGACCGCGGGCATCCTCATCGAGCCGAGCGAGAGCGTGAAGATCGGCCTCTCCTGGCGCAAGGAGGCGCAGCTCTTCTACACCCAGCCGACGAACATCGACCTCGGCGATCTCGGCGCCTTGAAGCTCGACGTCGACGGCCTCGCGCAGTACTGGCCGCACGTCTTTTCCGCGGCGGTGGCGCTGAAGCTGACGCGACGCCTGCTGGTGACGGCGCAGGCCGACTACATGGTGTGGAGCCGCGCGCCGAACGACCAGGTCCACGTCAAGGTGACGCCGACCGGCCCGGTGATGCAGGCGCTCGGCCTCGACCAGCTGCTCACCGTCGAGTCGGCGGACGCGAAGATGGGCTTCGCCAACATCCTCATCCCGCACCTCGCGGCCGAATACGCCGCCGCCGACTGGCTCACCGTCCGCGCCGGCGGCTGGGTCCGCCCGGCGGTCACCCCCGACCAGAGCGGCGTCACCAACTATCTCGACAACTTCACCGAGACGGTGGCGGCGGGCGCGACGTTCAGGTTCACCGATCCGCTGCAGGTCTTCTCCGAGCCGGTGGCGTTCGACGTCGGCGGGCAGGTGATGATCGCCGACGAGCGCAACAACAAGAAGCAGGCGGTCGATCCGACCGGCAGCGCGAGCTGGGGCGGCACGCTGTTCTCCTTCTCGGCGATGCTGCGCTACCTGTACTGACGCGTTACGCTTGGAGTGAATGGCAGACGACGATCACGTCCCGTCCGGCCGCCTCAAGCGGCTGAGCCGGCTCGCGTACCTCGCCGCGCGGACGACCGGCGACCTGATCGCCTCGTCGGCCCGCCGCAAGCTGACCGGCGAGGACCTGCCGCACGAGGACCTGCGCAAGGCTGGCGAGCGCATCCTCGCCACGCTCGGGGAGCTGAAGGGCGCGGCGCTCAAGCTCGGCCAGGCGCTGGCGATGGACCCCGACGCGCTGCCGGAAGAGGCGCGCAGCGTGGTCGCGAGGCTGCTCTCGCAGGCGCCGCAGCGGATGGAGCCGGAGCAGGTGGTGGAGGTGATCCGTTCCGAGCTCGGCAAGGCGCCGGACGAGCTGTTCGCGAGCTTCTCTCCGGAGCCGATGGCCGCCGCCTCACTCGGGCAGGCGCACGCCGCGACCCTCGCCGACGGACGCGAAGTGGTGGTGAAAGTGCAATACCCCGGCGTCGACAAGGCGCTGGAGAACGATCTCAAGAACGCGAACGCGCTGGTGCAGGGGTTCGCGCTGACCGGCACCAAGACCCTCGACGGCCGGCCTTACTACGAGGAGTTGCGCAAGTCGCTGATGCGCGAGCTGGATTACGAAGAGGAGGCCGCCCAGCTCGAACGCTATCGCGAAGCCGCGGTGAGATATCCGGAGCTGGTGATCCCCGAGGCGATCGGCGATCGCTCGAGACGGAAGGTCCTGACGCTGACGCGGCTGCGCGGCCCGCAGCTCCTCGAGTTCATCGAGGCGCGGCACTCCGAGGACGAGCGGTTCCGGGTCGCGCGGCTGCTCCTCTTCGCCATCTGGGGGCCGTTCTACTTCGCGCGCCTGGTGCACGCCGATCCGCATCCGGGCAATTTCCTCGTCATGGCCGACGGGCGGCTCGGCGTGCTCGACTTCGGCGCGACCAAGCTGTTGTCGGAGCAGTTCGCAGCGGTTTATCGGATGTTTCTCGAGGAGAACGCCGCCGGCCGCGCCCATCCCGACGTCGGGCCGATGCTGAAGAAGGCCGGCTTCCGCTTCCTGATGGACGACGAGGAGGAGGGCTTCGAGTTCTGCCAGAAGATGGCCGACATCGTGCAGCGTCCGATCCTGCAGGAGACGTTCGACTTCGGCAGCGACGCGCTGATCACCGACGTGCGGCGCGTCTTCCGCGGGGAGCCCGGGCTCGCCATCCGCATCAAGCCGCCGGCCGAGGCGCTGCTCTTCTATCGTTCGGCGGTCGGGCTCGCGCAGGACCTGCGGCTGCTCAAGGCGCGCGGGCCGTTCCGCGCCGTGCTCGCCGAGGTCAAGGAGCGCGGGAAGACGTGAAGCAGACGTTCGTCGACAAGCCGGAGCTGATGCGCGAGTGCGTCGAGGCGGTAGCCGCGAGCGAGCGGATCGGGCTCGATACCGAGTCGAACGGTTTTCACGCCTATTTCGAGAAGGTCTGCCTGGTGCAGATCGCGACGCCCGATGCCGACTGGGCGGTCGACCCGCTCGAGCTGCCGCTGGACCCGCTGCTGCCGTTGCTCGCCGACCCGCGCCGCGAGGTCATCCTCCACGCCGCCGAGTACGACGTGACCTGTATGAGGCGCGACTACGGCCTCACGTTCGGGCGCATCTTCGACACGCACGCCGCGGCCAAGACGCTCGGGATCGAGAAGGTGGGCCTGCACAACCTGCTGGCCGATCAGCTTCAAGTCACGCTCTCGATCGACGAGCAGCGCAGCGACTGGGGACGGCGGCCGCTGACGCCGCAGCAACTGGAGTACGCGTTCGCCGACGTGCAGTACCTGTCGCCGCTGCGGGACAAGCTGCACGCGCAGTTGCAGCAGCGCGGCCTGTCGGCCGAAGCAGAAGCCGAGTTCGCGCGGCTGATCCTGAAGGAAGCGCGCCCGCGCGAATTCGACCCCGAGGGTTGGCAGCGGATGAAGGCGGCCCGCACCCTCGACGGGCGCGGCCGCGCGGTGCTGCGCGAGCTGTACCTGCTCCGCGATCGCCGGGCGCGGGAGGTGAATCGGCCGGCGTTCAAGGTGCTCTCCGATCTGTTCCTCGCCGAGGTCGCGCGGCGGCTTCCGCGAACCGAGGACGAGCTGTCGGGCGTGCCGGGGACCTCGCCGCAGGCGCTGCGCAAGATCGGACTGCCTGTTCTCGAGGCGGTGAAGAAAGGCCTCGGGTCGGAGCCGCTCGGGCGGCCGCGTCCTTCGGGCGACGCCCAGCGCTGGCGCCGCGGCGGGCCCGGAGCGCCGCCGCCCGAGGTCGAGGATCGGTACGAGCGGCTGCGCGCATGGCGGAAGGCGCGCGCCGATGCGCGCAAGGTGGAGGTCCAGGTGATCGCGCCGAACGCGGTGCTGTGGGCGATCGCGCGGACGGACCCGCACGACCTGGGCGCGCTCGCATTGGTCGAAGGGATGGACGCCTTTCGACTCGACCAATACGGCGAGGAAATGCTTCGCGCCCTGAAGGGAGAGGGCACCGCGGAACGGAACGGAACGGAACGTTCAGGGAATGAGGGACAAGGCGAACCGTCCAAGGGTCAGGGCGAGTTGAACTTCGACCCGAAACCCTGACCGAGCTCCCAAAACCCTAAACGTTCCGTTCCGTTCCGTTCCGCGGTTCCCTTGCCGGGCCTAGAAGTTCGCGCCGCCGCGGGGTATCGGGACCGTCTGGGACACCGTCGGGGACGACCCGCCGGCGAGAATGCGGTACGCGCTCCAAGAGCCGACGACCACTTTCACGTACCGCCGCGTCTCGCGGTAGGGGATGTCCTCGACCCACTCGTCGAGCTGCCGGCCGGCGCCGGCCGCCGCCCACGGCGTCGCCGCGCGGGGGCCCGCGTTGTAGGCCGCGAGCGCGACCGCGGGATCTCCGAATCTTCCAAGTAATTCAGCTAGATACCATGCGCCCAAGTCGATGGCAGTCGCCGGCTCGGTGAGCTCCTCGTCGCGCAATGTCGGCCGCCCGAGGACCATCGCCGCCCGACGCGCTGTCGCCGGTAGCAGTTGCAGCAGCCCGACCGCACCGGCGGCGCTGCGGGTATCGGGCTTGAACAGGCTCTCCCGCCGCATGACCGCCAGCAGGAGGTACGGATCGACCCGCACCCGCGTCGCGCTCTGCGCCACGTCGGCCGGAAACGCCGCCGGGTATGCCGCGTCGAGCAGCAGCCGCGGCGCGCGTGCTCCGCGTCCGCCGAGGAGCGACTCGGCGAGCAGGACCGAACGATCGTACCGCCCGGCGCGCTGGTACACCGCGAGCGCCGCCGCGCCCACGTCTCCCGGATGGTGTTGCACGAACCAGTCCGCCTCCGCCGACGCCTCGGACAAGAGCCCGAGCGTGACCAGCTCGAGCGCGACCGACAGCGCCGGAACCACCGGCGGCGGCGCCATCTGCGGAGGGAAGGGCGGCGCGCCGGAGGCGACGTCGCCCAGCCGTTCGCGGGCCAGAAGGCCGTACCAGCCGAGCGGATCGAGGTCGGCCGCCTTTCGGAACAGCTCCGGTTTTTTCGAAAGTCGCGCCTGCCAGTAGAGACCCTGCGCACGCTCCTCGTCGGAAGCCGCGCTCGCGGCGAACTCCGCGAACCGCTCGGCGGCGTCACGAAGGCCGTCCTTGTACGAGAGCCACGCCAGCATCCAGCGCGCCGCCGACGCGTTCGGACCCGCGCGCTTGCGGGCGAGCCGGGCCAGCCGCGTGCGGGCCGCCCCTCGCTGTCCGGCGTCGATCAGCAGGCGCGCGGTGAAGAGGACGCCCTCCTCGGCCTCGGGCGAATCGGCGAACTTGCGAGCGAGCCGATCGGCGATCCGGATCGCCTCCGCATCGCCTCCGCGGCGCGCCCGGTCGCGCGCGAGCAGCATCCCGGCCTGCGCGGCG
>JAIVGS010000328.1 GCA_020201435.1 Myxococcales bacterium | reverse complement strand
ACGTGGTGAAGCCGTTCTTCGTCCCCGAGATGATGAAGGTTTCGCGCCTTTTGACGGAGATGCAGCGGCGCAAGACGCACCTCGCGATCGTGGTCGACGAGTTCGGCGGGACTTCCGGCATCGTCACGCTCGAGGACGTGGTCGAGGAGATCGTCGGCGAGATCCACGACGAGAGCGACATCGAGGACAAGAAGCTCAAGATCCTCTCCGACGGCGTGGTGCTGGCGGACGCACAGGTCTCGATCCGCGATCTCGAACAGCACCTCGGCGTCGAATTTCCCGAGGGCGGGGATTACGAGACCCTGGGCGGGTTTCTCACCGCCACCGCCGGGCGGGTGCCCCCGGCCGGGTCGCTGGTCGTCTGGGGCGGACTCACCTTCACCGTCAAGGCGGCCGACGATCGCCGCGTGCAAAAGGTCGAAATCGCCCGCAAGCCCGCTCCGGGCGGCGTCGCGACCGGCCCGCAGCACGCGGCGCCGGAGAAGGTCCACTGATGTTGCCGCTGGTGCACGAGCCGGATCTGCGCTCGCTGTCGTTCGACGAGCTGTCGACGCTCGTCGATCGGATGGGCGAGAAGCCGTACCGGGCGCGGCAGCTCTTTCGCTGGCTCCACCAGCGCGGGGCGGCGTCGTTCGAGGAGATGACCGATCTCCCGAAGACCTTCCGCGAGCGGCTCGCGCAGCAGACGAGGCTCGCATCGCTCGCGATTGACGCAGTACAGCAATCATCGGACGGAACGCGCAAGTACCGGCTGCGCACGCAGGACGGCAAGCTGATCGAAGCCGTCTACATGCCCGACATCGACGTCGAGGACGACGACGAAGGCGCCGGCATCCGCCGCACGCTCTGCGTCTCGACCCAGGTCGGCTGCGCGATGGGTTGCGGCTTCTGCATGACGGCGACGATGGGTCTGGTGAGAAACCTCACCGCCGGCGAGATCGTCGACCAGGTCCATCGCGTCAATACCGATCTGAAGGACAGGCCGATCACCAACCTCGTCTTCATGGGCATGGGTGAGCCGCTGCACAACTACGCAAACGTCATGCGCGCGCTCGAGCTGCTCCAGCACCAGGAGGGGCTCGACATCAGCCACCGCCGGATCACGGTCAGCACCTCCGGCCTGGTGCCGAACATCGTCCGATTCGGCCAGGAGACGCAGGTCAAGCTCGCCGTCAGCCTGAACGCGACGACCGACGAGCAGCGGGCGAGGCTGATGCCCGTCGACAGGAAATGGAACATCGGCGCGCTGATCGACGCGGTCCGAAAGTTCCCCTCGAAGCAGGGCCGCCGGGTGACGTTCGAGTACGTCCTGCTCGAGGGCGTCAACGACACCGACGACGATGCCGCGCGGCTCGCGACGCTGCTGAAAAATCTGCCGGTGAAGGTGAACCTCATCCCCTACAACGAGAATCCCGGCCTCGGCTTCGGCGACCCCGGCCCGGAGCGGCTCGAGTCGTTCCGAAACATCCTGCAATCCCGCGGTATTACGTCGATGGTCCGAAAGAACCGGGGCCGCGACATCGCCGCGGCCTGCGGTCAGCTCGCCGTCCAGGGGCAGCGTCAGGGAGCGAGCGCGTAGGACGAGATCTGTCCCGCCGCCCAGGCCGTCACCCGCGGCGCCGCGCTGGAGGTCGGCGCCAGGGAGGGCCAGCGCAGCTCGACCGGCGACGGCTCGGGTCCATTGACGAGCGCCGGCCCGCTCCAGGCCGCGCCGCCGTCGCAGCTCTTGTCGACCACGATCCGCAGGCCGTCGCCGGTGCGGTAGGCGAGCCAGAGCACGCCGGAGGAGTCATAGAGCGCGGTCGGGTTGATCGGCGGCCCCGACGCGCCGGCGAGCGGCACGTAAGTCGGAATCCGCTGGAACGAATTCACCGGCGTCTGCCACCTGTCGGTGGTGGTGTTGATGTAGAAGGTGTTGCTCGAATCGGTGCTGGCCCAGATCAGCGCGCCGGCGCCGTTCGGACCGAGCGGCGCGATCGCGCTGCTCAGCGCCAGCGCACCGCCGAACGAGGTGCCCGCCGAGAACGTCTTGCCGGCGTCGGTGCTGCACTGTACGTGCGCGCGCGGGACGGTCGATCCCGAGGCCGAGTCGGGGTCGCCGATGTAGCTCACGCAGAGCCCGCCCGCGTTGTCGACGGTCAAGCGGGGCGCCTCGGAGGCCTGGCCGCTCAGGTCGGTGCCGCCGTTCGATTCGATCGAGACGTGCGACGGGCCGCAGCCTGCGCCGGCGAGGTGATCGAGGCTCGACGTGTACCCGGCGGCGAAATACTCGTTCGCCGCGGTCGCTCCGCCCGCGAACGCCGCGCCGCGGTTGGCGTCGGACCAGACGAAGACGTCGCGCTGTCCCCCGGTGCAGCTGCTCCAGCCGGGAGAGGCGACCACGACCGTATTGGCGCTCGGCGAAGCGACGTCGGGACAGATGTCGCCCGTGCCGACGTGGAGCACCTTGGTGCTGAAGGTCGCGCCGCCGTCGGTGCTGACCGCGAAGGCGAGCGTCGCGCCCGAATCGAGCGAGGCGGTGCTGGTATAGAGCGAGTTGTCGGTCGAGATGTGGGCAACTGCATACACGACGTCCGCGCTCGAGGCATCGACGGCGATCGCGGGACACTCCAGCCAGCCGGCGCCGGCGCCGCCAGGCAGGTCCGCCTGGATGGCGACGACCGGCGCTTTCCAGGTCGCGCCGCCGTCGTCGCTGCGGCCGATCTTGAGCCGCACCTGGGCGAGGCCGGGCGGATTCTCGGCCCACGCGGCGTACAAGCGGTTTCCGCTGGAGGCGGTCGCGTGCGGGTAGACGCCCGTCGCGCCGGCGACGTTGTTGAACCCGCCCGTCCCGGTCACCGCGGCGGCCGCGCCCGGGAAGGCCGTGGCGAGCGTGACGTCGGCGGACGCCGACATCGTCGGGTCGGCGTGGCTCGCGGCGGTCACCTTCGCGCTGGCAGGCGAGGGCGTCACCGGCGGGCTTCGATACTTTCCCTGGGCGTCGATCGAGCCCGGCGAGCTCGACCATTCGACCGCCGTGTCGCTGGTGCCGGTCACCGTGGCCGTGAACTGCGTGGTCGAGCAGGTCAACGCTTTCGCGGGCTCGGGAACGACCGAAACGGCGATCGGCTTGCCACTGCACGCAAGCGTCAGGAGCACTGCAATCGGAAACCAACGGCGGATCCGCATCGAAACCCCCCTTTTCAGGGAGGACACCGGCCGCGGCGGCAGGTCTCACCGCCGGGTGGCGAGGACGATCGGCGCCCCCCGATCGGCCTCGTCGACCTCGACCACGGCGAGGCCGACCGCCATCAGCATCCGGCGCGTCGACCCGACCAGCTGAAAGACCTCACCCTGCGGTTGCCGGCCGGTCAGCTCGAACGCCGCGCCGCGAGCGATCACCCGCGCCGCGTGGACCACCGCGAGCGGCCCGTCCAGACCGCGCCGCAGGTAGTAGCGCAGGTGGTGGATCTGCACGACCAGCGCGCCGTGCCGGGCGAGCACGCGGGCCATCTCCGAGAGCGCACATTTGACGTCCATGTAGGGAAGGGCGAGCCGGCAGAGGACGACGTCGAACGCGCCGGCCTCGAACGGCAGCGCCTCCGCGGAGGCGATCAGAAACGGCGGCGCGCGAGGGCCGAAGAGCTCCCGTCCCTCGACGAGCCCGCTGCGCCGCAGGTCGATGCCGACGCACCTCGCCCCGAGGTACGGCAACAGCTCCTGTCCGGCGCCGCAGCCGACGTCGAGCACCGAGCGCGGCGAGGCGACGACCCGCGCCGCGAGCCGCTGCAGCGGGATGCCCTCGCGATGAAATTTGTTCCACTCTTCGCGGACATAGCGCGCGTGCTCGTCCTTGCCGCGGCTTTCGGGCGTCCCTAACTTCGCAGCTTCAATGCCGCTCGGCGTCGGCATGCTCGCGGGAGTTTTTCCACCGCTCATCGGCGGCATCCAGACCCATACGCTGCTGCTCTCCCGCACGCTCGCCGGGCGCGGCGTGGAAGTACACGTTTTGACACGACATTACCGGGGCCTGCGGCGGCACGAGTGGATCTCTGGCGTCGAGGTGCACCGCGTCGGCGAGGCGGGGGTTCCACGCGGGCTGCGGGCGGCGTCGTACCTGGCCGGCGCCCTCGCCGCGATGCGCCGGCTGCGCGATCGCATCCAGGTGCTGCATGCGCATCAGCTGTACGCGCCGGCTGCGGTCGGTGTCGCGGGACGGGCGATGCTCGGCCGGCCGCTGATCCTCAACCCGCACAGCCCTGTCGAGATCGCCTCGCTCGGACCGCTGCGGCGCCGGTGCGGCGACGCGTTCGTGAGCATCTGCGCGCCGATCGCCGACGGTCTCCGCCGCGCCGGCGTGCCGCGCGAGCGGATCCACTCGATTCCGAACGGCGTCGACACCGCGCACTTCCGGCCGGCGAGCCTCGAAGAGCGGGCCGAGCTCCGCCGCACGCTCGGACTCCCGCCACGGCCGACGATCGTCTACGCCGGACGGCTCGCGCGGGTGAAGGGCATCGACGTGCTGCTCGACGCCTGGCCGCGCTTCGAAGGGAAGGCACAGCTCTGTCTCGTCGGAGGCGGCGAAGACGAAGGCGTCCTGCGCGCGCAGGCGGCGAAGCTTCGCGGCGTGCATTTCGTGGGCCCGGTCCGCGACGCGGCGCCGTGGTTGCGGGCGGCGGACGCAGGCGTGCTGCCGTCGCGCAGCGAGGGACTCTCGGTCGCGCTGCTGGAAGCGATGTCGTGCGGCCTTCCGATGGTCGCCACCGCCGTCGGCGGCAGCGCCGGCGCGATCGACGACGGCATCGACGGCCTGCTCGTTCCGCCGGAGGATCCCGCCGCGCTCGCCATCGCGCTCGGGCGCGCCCTGGAGACGCCATCGCTCGGCGCCGCC
>JAIVGS010000220.1 GCA_020201435.1 Myxococcales bacterium | reverse complement strand
CGAAGAGGGGCGACGATGAAGGAGTCATTGCCTGCGGGCAGTTCAATGGAGCCGATTCTGCGGGAATGACGAGAGAGTCAGGCTGTCCGTTCTGCTTCACCGGCAGTCTCGATTCGCGACGTCTCCGAAATCCGAACATCGCCCCAAGAGCGAGCAACGATTGGCCCGCTTCATGAAATGCCGCCAGCGCCTTGGGCCGCGCCGAGGGAGCTCCGCCGCAGACCGGAGGGCAAGGAGAGCGAGGGCAGTCCGTCGCCGAATTCTCGAGCTACCGCCGCCGAGCCGGAGAAGTCGCTCCTGCACGAGACGGTCCGGGAACACCTCAAGAGCTTCCTGGCGGAGATCACCAGGATGGGAGCGGGCTGCCCCGCTTCGTCGTGGCCGAGTTCGAGCGATACTTGGGCGCGCTTTCTGCTGGCGCGCGACTCGGCGCTGATCACGCGCACGTTGCATCTCGCCCTGCGCGGCATCTTCGCGCGGCAGCGTTTACGCGCGCGCCGGCTGGGGGTTCGCGGCACCAAGCCCGGCGCGGTCAGCTTCGTGCAGCTCTTCGGCAGCGCGCTCAACCTGAACGTTCATTTCCATTGCGTGGTCCCGGACGGCGTTTGGGCCCGCAAGAAGGCGTCGTCCGGTTCGTGCCGCTTCCCGGCGTGACCGATGACGATGTGCCCAGGGTCCTGCGCCGCCTGGAGAGCCGCGTCCGCGCGCTCCTCAAGCCGAGGCTCGAGGCGTTGAGAGAAGATGCACGGCGGCCGGATGCGCTCGCCGCGTCGCAGGTAGGGTCGGTGTCGGCCCTGCGCGCCAGCCTCCCGACAAGAGCGAAAGCCTGCACCTCGCCGCGTACCACCAAGGGTTCTCGCTGCACGCCGGCGTCCATCTGCACGCGAACGACCGGCAGGGCCTGGCGCACTTGTGCGGATATGGCGCCCGGCCGCCGCTCACGCAAGAGCGGCTCTCGGCGCTTCCCGACCGCAAGCTCCTGTACCGCATGAAGCGGCGCCTCGGCGACGGCCGCGAGGTCCTCATCCTCGAGCCGCGCGAGCTGCTCCGCCGTCTCGCCACGCTGGTCCCGCCGCCGCGGGCTCACCTGGTGCGTTACCACGGCGTCTTCGGCCCGGCCTCGAGGTGGCGCAAGGAGATTGTGCCTGCGCCCACATCGAACGCCGGCCCTGCACAAGTCCCATGCTCCAGCCAGGCGCCGGATACCGCCAGCTCGCCGCCAGCAACCAAACCTCGCGGGCCCCTCGATTCGCGCATTCCGTGGAACGAGCTGCTGCTGCGCGTCTTCCGCGAGGACATCCTCGCGTGTCCCTGCGGCGGACGACGCAAGGTGATCGCCTTCATTGACGAGAAGCCGGTGATCGAGAGGATCCTCAACCTCGGCCTGCCCACCACCGGCCCACCCACGGCTCCGGCTCGCCATCCGACGCTCGCCGAGGCCTCGCTCTGGCAAGCGACGTCCCCGAGTTGCAGCAATCGCTGCGCTGACGGACCGGCTCGTCCAATCTCTTGAATTTCCGAGTGCGCGGCCGCTCCGCTCCAGACTTTGGTGCGCTCCCGAGCATGCGGAACGGGGCAGCGAGTTGCCAGAACGGCTCTTATACGACCTCTCCTTCTACCGGGGGGCGGGAAGGATGAAACGGGAACAGGGAACCGCTGCACAGCGAGTTCCCTGAGGGAAATGGCGGGATGTACGGGACTCGAACAAATGGGGTCTGCAACTGATCAGCACCGTCCGAGACTGTCTGCGACCGGCTGCAACTGCCGGCGACGTCTGTTTCGCCCAGAAGAGCGCTGTCTCGGCTGACCGAACGAACCGAGGGGGGTCCCGCACCGATCTCGCGGGTGTTTTGCTCGCCGCCGTGGTTGCCGATCAAGACTATGTCAGCCCTCCGACCCACCGCCATGATGCCGGGGCGGAAGAGGGCATGGCAGGCGGGCGGGCGTTCGCCTTCCTCCTTGGTGAAACCCGTTTCCTTCTTGCTGCGCATTGCCCCGCATCCCAATGTTTCCGGCGCGGGGATGCAATGGGCCGCGGGGGATGCAATGGGTGACCGGCCGGTTCGAATCGCAGCCGCTCTTGCCGCGGCGTTCGTCTGCGCTTGCGGCACGTCCAACGATGGCAACGGATCCGTCGCGCCTCCGCCTCCGCCTGCGCAGGTCGCGCTCGATTTACAGACCGCCGGCAATGGAACGGTTCGGGGCGCGGGCGCGGATTGCCGCGGCAGTTGCCACGTCGTGTACAACCCCGGCGCTGCGGTGCACCTCGAGGCGGTCCCCGATTCCGGCTACGCCTTCAGCGGCTGGTCCGGCGCCTGCTCCGGAACCGCCCCTTGCGACCTGACGCTGAACGCCAATGCGAGCGCGCTTGCGACCTTCGCACTCGCGCCACCCGCGCCCGTCGGCAATCATCGCCTCCGCGTCGTCGTGCAGGGGAAGGGCCACGTCACGTCGTCTCCCGCCGGCCTGGATTGCGACTCTTCGCAGTGCAGCGCCGACTTCCCCGAAGGCACTTTCGTGAAGCTCGCGGCGGCCGCGAGCAGCGGCTACCGCTTCGATGGATGGGGCTCGGACTGCAGCGGATCCGGGGACTGCACGATCACCATCTCCAGGGACGCGACGGTGTTCGCGAACTTCGTCGCGCAACCGCCGCCGCCCGCGCAGGCGCACCTCACGGTCTCGACCACCGGGTCAGGCACCGTCACCGGCGGCGGCCTGAGTTGCGGAGGCTCCTCCTCGACCTGCGACGTCCTGGTCGCGACCGGCAGCCAGGTGACGCTCACCGCCTCACCCGCGAACGGCGCACGGTTCGCCGGTTGGGGCGGCGCGTGCAGCGCCACTTCGACCACCTGCAAACTCACGGTGCAATCCGACACGAAGGTCACCGCGGAGTTCCAGCCCGAAGTGATCGTGCTGGCGCCGAACGACGGCAACAACGGCCAGCAGATCGCCATCAACTCGACCCAGCTCTTCTGGGGCCGCTATGCGAGCGACAGCCACACCAACGGCATGACCATCTGGGCCGTCCCGAAGACCGGCGGCACCGCCGTCCACCTGGCCGACGGCACTCCGGACGCCATGGTCGCGGACGACGGATTTCTGTACTGGACGGACACGGCGTTCCTGTACTCCGTCCCGGTCGGCGGGGGTGACGCCTCGCAGCTGCGTTACGAACCGCTCTTGTCGATCGGCCAGCTCGCGCTGGATGAGGCCGGAGCGCTCTACTACGGGACCGCCAGAGGAATGGGAAACAACGGCGCCGTCCACCGCATGCAGAATCGCGTCGACACCGTGCTCGTCAGCGGCCAGAACGTCGGCGCGATCGCCGTGGACGCGACCCATGTCTACTATGTAGACAGCAGCCTCGGCATCCTTTCGCTCCGGCGAGTCCCGCGCAACGGCGGAGCCGCGGAGACCATCTATTCCTGCGGCAACTCCTGCGCGGGAGCGCTGGTGGTCGACTCGGTGAACTTGTACTTCCGATCGGCGTCGACCGGCCAGGTGATGGCCTTGAGCAAGTCAGACTTCCGCGTGCGCACCCTGTCAGGCGCCGGCGCCGTCGGCTCCGCGCAGGGCTGGATGGAGCTCGCGCTGAGTGGCTCGGTCTTGTACTGGAACTGGCTCAATGGGGCGCCCTACGGCATCTTCAGCGCCAACACGGATGGAACGGGTTTGACCGCGATCGACACCAGCAGCGACTCTGACTGGCACGGCCCCCGCGTCGACGACACCGCGCTGTACTACGTTCACGACGGAGCGATCATCCGCCGCTTCAAGTAGAGCGCCGACGGCGGCCGTCTTTCCAAAGGGAAGGGAGCCTACGTGACGGCTCGGAACAGCGCCGAATTGGCGCGCCGGGCCGCGGTGTTGTTCGCGCTTCCGAAGCCTTGCTCTCGGGCGGAACTCCTCGCGGCCGTGGCGCGGATCTTTTCACGAGACTCGCGGTCACAACCTGCGCCGGGCCGCTACGCTGCGACATGTCGCCTCTCAAGACCAGCGTCGGATGCTTCAACGGTCGGTCGTTCGCAGACGGGCGCGCGATGCATCCGTCATCCGCAGCACTCGTCGCTCACGCCTTGGGTGAGATGCTCAACGCTGACGTCGAGGGTCATGTCGCGAGATGCGCTGATCGCCTCGGGCTCTTCTCCGTCGCCCTCGCCTAAGTTCCGGAGAGCGCGGACGAGCTTCGGATCCTTTCCTCGCAGTGCGCGGCCGCTCCGCTGCAGACTTTGGTGCGCTCCCGAGCATGCGGATCGGGGCAGCGAATTGCCAGAACTTCGCTTATCCGACCTCTCGCTGCAATCGGAAGCTCGAACGCCAGCGCCGACAATCCACGCTGATTGACGGTGTTCGTGGCGTGCCTTTGCAGCAAATCAGCGGCGGCTGGCAATGAAAGCGGCGAGGTCCCCTGGGGGAACGCGGATGACGTTGACGATGCGGACGTGCGGAAGCAAGCCGGTGGTCGCCCACTTGTAAACCGTGGCGGTGCAGACGCCGAGCAGCTGCGCGACTTGCCGCACGGTCAGGAGCTGCTCGATGCCCGGTAGCAAATTGGTAGCAAGATCTCTGCGAATCCTGCCCAAACCCTGTGATCCTTGGACCTCGAGCCGCGATGGTGTGGCGAAGGAATACGGACGGTTGGGAAGATTTGACGACGCCTGCGCGGCCTCCGGCGCCGCTTGGGGTGCAAGTCGTCGCTGGTTCAAATCCAGTCGCCCCGACTCATGGAGGCCCCTGATTTTCCTCGCGAAAGCGGGACGGTCAGGGGCTTCACCTTTTTGGGTTTTGGGCTGCCGGTAGCAAAGGCGCGTTTTTTCGCGGCGGACGACGGGGGCTGGCGCACACTCGGCGAGCGGGCCGAAATCGAGCTTCGACTTGTTTGGCTGAAATAGTTCGAGCTGCGCAGCGTCTCGCACAGGACGGAGACGCACACGTCGGCGCAATGGAAAAGGCCCATCGTGGGCGTGGCTGAAGCGATCGGCACCACCAGCGCCATGGATGCCGGCGGGCTCTCGACCTTCAGCGCGCTGCCGCTGCTTCCGCTGCTCCTCCCGCGCGCGAAACGGCTCCAGAGCGGCCCGCGCGAGACCAGGCTCCAGCCCATGATGACCGGAATGGCGATTCGACAGAAGAACCTTGATTGCGAAGGGGGTACGAGATGTCGTTAAGCCGCCGCGACTTCATGAAGACTGCAGCCGCGCTTGGCGCGTCGCTGGCGTGGGGCGGTCGAGCGCGCGCCTCGCGCGTTCGGTGGCGTGAACGCCGCGATCTTTATCCCGAAGGGGTGGCCTCGGGCGATCCAGATCCGAAGAGTGTGATCCTGTGGACCCGGCGCCCGTTCGAGGACGGTCGACGACACGTCTTGTCGGTAGAAGTCGCCGAAGATGAAGCCTTCCGGCGAGTCGTCGCGCAGGCCCGCGCGCCTGTCACGGCCGCTGCCGACTGGACCACGCGGGTCCTCGTCGGTGGCCTCAAGCCCGCGCGGACCTGGTGGTACCGCTTCACCGACGCCGACGGGAACGGCAGCCGCGTCGGCCGCACGATCACCGCGCCGCTCGACAGCGACCCGCGCGCCGTCAATTTCGCCTTCGTCAGCTGCCAGGACGTCAATGAAGGCACGCTCAACGCTTTTCGCCGGATGATCTTCGAGGACGAGCGCGCCGCGCGCGAAAACCAGCTCGGGTTCGTCCTCCACCTCGGCGATTTCATTTACGAAGTGGTCCAGTATACCGACGAAGTGAAGACGCGTTACGACCGCACGATCTACGACGTGGGGCGCATTCCCGACGGCGGGAAGGTCGGCAGGTTCCACTATCCTCTGACGCTCGAAGGCTATCGCACGATCTACAAAGGCTACCTGGCCGATCCCGATTTGCAGGACGCCCGCGCGCGATGGCCGTTCGTCGCCATGTGGGACAATCACGAATTCTCGTGGCAGGGCTGGCAGAGCATCCAGCAGGCCGGCGGTCCGCCCCGGCCAGGTCAGAGCATCAAGGTCGCCGCAAATCAGGCCTGGTGGGAATACTTGCCGTCGCGATGCAGGAAGGTGAGCGGACCCTCTCTAGAGAAGTTCGATGCGCCCGCGGTGACGAATGTCGCCATCGAGAAGTGGGACGAGCACGGCCTCGGCGACGAGCCCAACAACCTCGCGGCCATCAACAGCCTGATCGGCTACCGCTCGTTTCGCTACGGCAAGCATCTCGATCTCATCATTACCGATCAGCACAGTTACCGCAGCGCCGACGCGTTCAGTGACCCCGCCGTCGGCGGCCTCGGTCCGGAGTTCTACGGGATGATGCCCGAGGATGCAGCGCAGATCCTCGACGGTGGCCGCACCTTCAACGATGGCAAGCCGCCGGCCGAAATCAGCTTCAATGACGCGCATGTTCCCAATCCGCGAAAGGACGCGCCGCCGCAAACGATCCTCGGCGCGGAGCAGAAGGCCTGGTTCAAGGAGCGGCTTCGCAAATCGAAGGCGACGTGGAAGATCTGGGGCAATTCCGAAGGCGCGCCCGATTCGCGGTCCGACCCGCAGAATCTGCCGGCTGGACTGACCAGGGAATCGTGGCCGAAAACGACCTATGCCGCGATGATCAGCGGCGACTATGGAACGGCTTATCGGGAGCGCGCCGAAATCTACGACCTGGTGCGCAGCGAGGGGATTACCGGCTTCGCCATCGTCTCGGGCGACCGGCACAGCTTCTGGGCCGGCTACGCGAGCTCGGAATTGCCGCCGGGCAAGTTCGACCCGGTCGGCTTGAGCTTCGTCGGCGCCTCTCTCTCGAGCGCCGGCACCATGGAGGCCTTGGAGCATGGCTTCAAGAAGGATCATCCGCTGCGGCCTCTGTTCCTGGTCGACCGCCCCGGCGCGGCCAAGCCGGACTGGACGTACAACATGCTGCTGAAGCACGGCGTCCGATCCTGCCTGGAATTTGCCAAAAGCTTCGATTTGAAGCGCGCGCGATCCCTGTCGAACCCCAGCCTTGCCCCGCATCTCGAGTTCGTCGATCTTGGCGGCCATGGCTACGCAACAGTTCGGCTCACGGGTGATGAGATGCGAACTGAATTCGTATGCATTCCGCGGCCGATCGCCCGTAGCGAGCGCGCGGACGGTGGCCCACTCCGCTACCGGGTCGTGCATAGTGCCAGGCTTTGGGCGGCAGGCGAGCGGCCGAAGCTCGGACAAGAGGTTGTCGAGGGCGACGTCGGACTGTCGATCTAATCGCGATCGTGTTCGATGAATGCAGCTGGTATTTTCAGGCGTATTTGTCGCGACCGCGCTGGCGTGCGGGCTGCTGATCGGCATTGAGCGCGGTGTCGACCTGCGTCAGCTGCGCTCCGGGACTCGAGTTGCGGGTGTCCGCACCTTCCTGTGGCGTCCGTGGTCACGGTCGGGCTGGGCTTCGTCGCGGGCTTTGGCGACCCGGCCTGGCGATAGCGGCCGTGCGCGGGGCCGCTCCAGAGCAGCACGCGCGAGACTTTTCTAGCATCGCGCGCTCGAAAGCGGCCGATGAGAAGGCGCGGGCAGCACTCGCCTCTAGCAGATGCGCTGACGAGCCGGCTCGTCCAATCTCTTGAATTCCGAGTGCGCGGCCGGCTCCACCGAGCGCGCCGCGCGAGACTTTGCTAGCCTCCCGAGCATGCGGAGCGCGGTGGCGAGTTTTATCCGCCCTCTCGGTACCGCCGGTCGCCGGCGTCTTTCGAACATCAGGAGACTCGAATAATGCTTGCCGTCTCCCCGAAGTGGGTTGCCCGTAGCGCAGCTCTCCTCATGATTGCTTGTGCTACTCCCGGCCAGCACGCTGGGCAAGCACTCGTAGCCGAGGCGTCTCACGCGCGCGAAGCGACGCCGAGCCATGTCCAGGCAACACAGCAGCGCTTCCTCCACATGTTTGCCCGGTCCTATTTTCCGGGACGCACCGGCCAGCTCCTGATCGTGCCGCGTGAAGGCGATTTCATCACGCGAACGGACCCGGATTTCCCTTACATGCACGGGTCGCCCTGGCCGTATGACGTCGAGATTCCGCTGATGTTTGCTGGCCCCGCGGTCAAGGTCGGAACGTATTCCATGCCGGCCGCTCAGCAGGACGTGGCGCCAACACTCGCGGCTGCTCTTGGCGTGCATATGCCGCCAACATCGACTGGCCGCGTATTGCCCGTCCTGAAGACGGGCATGACTCCGCCGCGGGTGGTCGTGCTGATCGTTCTCGATGGCATGCGTCGCGACTACTTCGATCGGTACGCCGCGCTCATGCCAACGTTCACGACGCTGCGCCAGCGTGGGGCCTGGTTCGCCCAGGCGCAGCTCAGTATTCTTCCGTCGAATACCGCGGTGGGGCACTCGACCATCGCCACCGGAACCGATCCCGCCGTACACGGCATAACCGGTACCAACCTGTACGATCGCATCGGCCGCGTGCGTCGCGAGATCTTCGCCGGAGCCGAGCCCGGGGACTTGATGGCGTTGACCTTGGCCGACGTCTGGCAATTTGCGACATCAGGTCGCGCGATCGTACTGGCACAGGCCAGCATCGACCGCGCCGCCACCCCACTTGCAGGGCATGGAGCGTGTCAAGTGAACGGAGTTTCGGCCGTGCTTGCCAGCTACGACCCGCGGTCAGGCAACTGGAGCACGAATCCCCGCTGCTACCGTCTGCCCGCATACCTCAAGGAGGTAAACGCGAGCGCGCTATGGGCAGGCAATGCCGAGTGGATGCATCACAAGATCGACACGCCTTCCGCCGTGCGCTTCTCAGCGCTCTTTCCCGCGTTCGAAGCCGACGCGATGGTCGCCATGATCGAGCACGAGCCCGTCGGCGAAGACGGCATTGCAGATCTCGTCCTGCTCAACTACAAGGGTGCCGATTTCGTGGGCCACAAGTACGGACCGGATTCGCAGGAGCTGCGCGCCACCCTCGGCGAGATGGATCGTCACCTGGCGCGGATTCTCGGCGCGCTGGAGAAAAAGGTCGGCAACGACTATCTGCTTGCCGTGACTGCGGATCACGGCATGCCGTCCGAACCGTCATCGACTGACCGGCGGCACTTTGCGCCATCGATCATCGATCTCCTGAACAATGAGTTCGATCCCGAAGGAAAGCAGCTTGTGACCGCTTTCGACGCGGAAAATCTTCAGATCTTCATCGATGAGGATCGACTGGCGAAACTTGGCCTGACGTTACCCGACCTCGCCAGGTTCCTGAGATCACAGCCGTTTCTCTTCTGGGCATTCACCAGTGACGAGGTTCGCCAGGCGGCGGCGGGGCTTTGATCGTCATTCCCGCACCTGCGCGAGGTGAAATCCGCCGACGATGAAATGAACGTGCGGATCGATCTTCGCGCTTCGGCGACAATGGACTCGATTCCCGGATGCCCGCCTGCGGGAAGACCCACTTCGAGGCAGTCGACAGCGATCGCGGCGAGGCCATCGATCTCAATCGTCCAGCAAGCCTGCCGCGACGGTCGGAACACGCCGTGCAACTCCAGCTGCCGGCCACTACCCGTACCGCGTGATCCTGCGCCAGCGCGCGTCGAACTGCACCGCGGCAAACCTCTTTCTGACCGGCGGCGTCCTGGCTTCTGCACTCGCGGCGGAGGTCGATCACACCTGCGCGAGCTCGACCTCGAGCCCGCTCGCCGGCGTCGCGAAGAGCTTCCCCCTGGTGGGTGACAGGTCCTGGTTCTCGACCGACCAATCGAAACGCCGGAGCATCCGCACCGCAAAGACCTTGAGC
This sequence comes from Myxococcales bacterium, assembly GCA_020201435.1. Classification (GTDB taxonomy): domain Bacteria; phylum Myxococcota; class Myxococcia; order Myxococcales; family 40CM-4-68-19; genus 40CM-4-68-19. The sequence continues at coordinate 7,470 of JAIVGS010000220.1, read as the reverse complement.
ATCAGGGTGGCCAGCGCTTCGCCCGCGCAACGGTGGCCCTCGGCGTGGATGCCGCCGCCGTGCGGAATCCATGCCTTCTGCTGCCGGTCGCTCGCGCTCAGCCAGCGGTCGGGATCGAATCGCCCCGGGTCGGGATAGATGCCGCCGTCGAGCAGCGTGGGGCCGATGCAACCCACTGCCTTGTGGCCGACGGGAATGCGCACGCCGTCGAACGAGCACTCGCGCACCACCTTGCCGAAGAACGTGATCGGCAGCACCGGCGCGACGCGGCGCGATTCCTTGCAAACGCGGTCCAGGTAATCGAGCTTTTGAATCGCAGCCATGTCGAGCGGGCCCGACGGCGTTTGACGCCGGATCTCGTCGCGCGCGCGGGCGCGGATTTCCGGGTAGCGCCCGAGGCACTGTGCGAGGAACGAGAGGCCGCCGATGACCGCGGCGTACGCCCCGAAGAAGTGGAAGGTCTCGATCCGCACCTCGTCGCGACTGAGCCTGTCGCCGCCGTCGCGCGCGGCGAGCAGGCGGGAGAGCACGTCCTTGCGGGGGCTGCGCTCGTGGGCGTCGATGGCGCGGTCGATGAGCCCGAGCAAAAAAGCGCGCGCCCGCAGCGCGCGCGTGAAGGTGGTGAACGGCAGACGCAGAGGCAGGGAGAGGATGCCCGCGGCGAAGCGATCGAAGGCGGCCTCGATGCGCGCATCGCCGGCCTGCGCATCGACGCCGGTGAAGAGCGACCCTGCGATGGCGAATCCCATCGCGTTCAACTCCGGCACCCACTTGAACCGGCGCAGGCCGGCCCAGCGGTTTGCGTAGCGATCGACGACCTCCTCGATGGTGGGTAGATACTCGTCGAGCGCATCGGCCGTGAAGGCGCGCATCAGGAGTCGCTTGCGGCGCCGCTGCTTCTCGCCGTCCAGGAATGGGACAGCCTCGGGATTGAAGAGCTCTTCGACGTGCGGCGGGTTCGCGCCGGCGCGGGCGACATTCTTGTCGTCGAGGAGCAGGGCGAAGGCTTCGGGACCGACGAAGCAGGCGGTCGGTGCGCCGAACACGTCGATGCGGAAGACCGGTCCCATCTCGCGCGCCCGCTTTTGCAGGAAGCCGGCGGGGTCACGCACGAACGCAAGCGTGTCGCCGACGAGCGGTAGGGAGAAGCGTGCCGACAGCTCGCGGAGTGGGTGGCGAGAATCCGTTTCGGCCATGGAAACCCCCGCCCGCGATGTACCGCAAGGGCGGCGGATTGCCTAGCGGCGGGAAGGCGCGGCTCTCTGACGCTGGCGCACCGATAGCGATGTGGCATTCACCGGACGCGCGGAACGAGGCGGACGGAAGGCGCCTTGATCAGCGCGGCCACGTTCCTCCCGGGCGCGAGCCGGAACCGATCGGCGCTCCGCCGCGTGACGAGCGCGACGAGACGGAAGCCGCAGTCGAGGACGACGCGGACCAGCGGCCCCTCGGGGGTGACGGTGATCACGACCCCGGGAAGCTCGTTGCGCGCGCTCGTCTCGCCCGGACCCGGGGGCTCGAGCAGCACGTCCTCGGCGCGGATGCAGGCGAACGCGTCGTTCTCGGCGCCGCCAGGATCGAGCGCCACCAGCTCGACGGAGCCGATCGAGATCGTGGCGAGGCCTTCGGCGCGCTTCAGGATCAGCGCGGGCGCGACGTTCTCGGTGCCCACCACGCGGGCGACGGCCGCATCCGAAGGCGACGCGAAGACCTCCGCGACGCGGCCGAACTGCCGCACTTCACCGGCGGTCAGGACCGCCAGCCGGTCGCCGAGCGCGAGCGCCTCGACGCGGTCGTGGGTCACCACGATCGCCGGGATCTTCTGTTGCTCGAGGACGCGTCGCAGCTCGATCTGCAGCTCGGCGCGCGAGGGCGCATCGAGCGCCGACAACGGCTCGTCGAGCAGCAGGAGCCGCGGCGACGGCGCCAGCGCCCGCGCCAGCGCGACCCTCTGCCGCTGGCCGCCGGACAATTCGGCCGGCTTGCGATCGAGCAGCTCGTCGACGCGCACCAGCCGCGCGACCTCGGCGACCCGCTGATCCCGCCCGCGGACGCCGTGCGCGATGTTGCGACGCACGGAGAGGTGCGGAAACAGGGCATGTTCCTGGAAGAGGAATCCGATCCGGCGCTCCTGCGGCGAAAGGCCGTCCCAGACCTCGCCGCGAAACCTGATCGATCCTTGGTCGGGCCGATCGAGCCCGGCGATCAGCCGCAACAGCGTCGTCTTGCCGGCGCCGGATTCGCCGAAGAGCACCGTGATCGGCGCCGCGTCGAGCGGAATCTCGAGCCGGGCGCGCAGCGGCGGGCGCGCCTTCTCGATGTCGATCAGGAGCGCGTCGTCCACACGGATTGCCGCAACACGTGGGTGACCAGCAGGACCGCGAACGAAACGACGAGCAAAAACAGGGCAGTGGCGTTCGCCGAGGCGTAGTCGAGCTTCTCCACCGAGTCGAAGATCGCGATCGAGAGCGTCCGCGTCTCGCCCGGAAGGTTGCCGCCGACCATCAGCACGACGCCGAACTCGCCGAGCGTGTGGGCAAAGGTGAGTACCGCGCCGGCGACGATGCCGGGCGCAGCAAGCGGCAGCGTGATCTCGAAGAACGTCGCCAGCCGCGAGACGCCCAGGCTCCACGAGGCCTCGACGAGCCGCTTGTCGACGCGCGAGAGCGAAGCGGCGAACGGCTGCACCGCGAACGGCAGGCTGTAGAGCAGCGAGGCCACGAGCAGTCCGGCGAAGCTGAACGCCAGCGGATGGCCGGTGAGCCGGATCCACGCCTGTCCGAGCGGGCTGCGGTTGCCGAACGCGACCAGCAGGTAGTAGCCGAGGACAGTCGGGGGCAGCACGAGCGGCATCGAGACGATCGTCTCCGCGATCACCTTGCCCCGAAACGCCGTCGTCGCGAGCCACTGCGCGAGTGGAATTCCGAGCACCAGGAGCCCGACGGTCGTCAGCGCGGCGAGCTCGAGGCTCAAGCGAAGGGCGCTCGCGTCCATCAAGGGACTCCGAAGCCGTGCCGCTGCAGGATCGCGCGGCCACCGGGTCCGGTGAGGCACTCGACGAACGCGCGGGCCGCAGGCTTGGACGAGAGGATCGCGCCGCCCTGCTCAAGCCCCGGATGCGCGATCTGCTGGTAGCGGCCCTGCATCCGAAGCGCGTGCGACAGCGGCAAGAGCGCGGCGTCGACGTTGCCGCTCTCGGCGAACTGCGCTGCCTGGCCGACGTTCTCGCCGAAGACGAGCTTGGGCTGCACCTGGTCGTAGATGCCGAGGGCCTTCAGCGCCTCGACCGCGGCCCGGCCGTACGGAGCGTGGTCCGGATTCGCGATCGCGACGCGGCGAACGCCGCGATCGAGCAGGGCGCGCGGCCCCTTGTCGACTTCGATCTTGCTGGACCAGAGCACGAGCTGCCCGACGGCATACACGAAAACGTCCTTGGCGAGCTTGCGCGGATACGCGACGTCGGCCGAGAGGTAGACGTCGATCGGCGCGCCGTTGACGATCTGGGCGTAGAGGAGTCCGGAAGAACCATAAGAAATCCGGGCGTCTACGCCTTTACATCCGGCAGCGATCTCGGGCAGCGCGAACTGCAGATCGGACGCCGCCGCGACTTGGATCGCCACCGCGGCCGCGAACGCGAGCATTCGACGATCATACGCTACCCAGGTGTTGACGGCATGACGCCCGATGCCGGCGAACGGGGCAGGTCCTACCTTCCCCTACGTGGCCGAGGAGCGATTCGATATCCTGCCGCCCCTCCAGGCGAACGACCGGCGAGTCCTGTCGCGAGAACCGCCGAACGCCGAGGCGGCCGAAGGCGCGTTCGGGCACCTCGTGACGCCGGCGAAGATGCGGTTCGTCCGCTGTCATTTCGACATTCCCCGCCTCGACGACGGCCACGAGATCGAGCTTTCCGGCGCGTTCGTCCATCCGCTGCGCCTTTCGCTGGCGGAGCTGCGCGCGATGCCGCCGTCGATGTCCACCGTCGTCACCGAGTGCGCGGGCAACGGGCGCGCCACGCTCTCGCCGCCGATCGTCGACGGGGAGCCGTGGCAGGACCGGGCGGTGAGCGCGGCGCAGTGGACGGGCGTCGCGCTGCCGGCGATCCTCGAGAGGAGCGGGCTCTCCGAGACGGCGGTCGAGCTCGTTTTCACCGGCGCCGACGGCGGCGAGTACCAGCGGTCGCTGCCCCGCGAGGTTGCGCTCGACCCCTCGACGATGGTCGCGCTGGAGATGAACGGCGCGCCCATTCCCCCGCAGTTCGGCGGGCCGGTCCGGCTGATCGTACCCGGCTGGTACGGCATGGCGAGCGTCAAGTGGCTGGCGCGCATCGAGGCCGTCGAACGGCCGTTCAGCGGCAGGTTCCAGAGCGAAAAGTACGTCTACGCGCGCGGCGCGCCGGTGACGACGATGAGGATCAAGTCGATGTTCACCGGCCTTCCGAAGGCGGTGCGCGCGGGGTCGATCGTGCGCCTGACCGGTCTGGCGTGGGGCGCCGACGGCGTCGACCGGGTCGAAGTCGCGATCGACGGCGAGTGGCGGCCGGCGCGACTGGTGGGGCCGATCCTGCGGCACGCCTGGCGCCGATTCGAGGCGCAATGGACGCCGGCGACCGCCGGGCGCTATCTGATCGCCTGCCGCGCGACCGATGCACGGGGCGCGGCGCAGCCGGACGAGCCGAGCTGGAACGAAGGCGGCTACGGCGCCAACGGCATCCAGGAAGTCGCCATTACCGCGGTCTAGGCGCGCGCGAGGATCGAGGTCGCGGTGTCGCGATACGTGCGTCCCAGGACGCTGCAGAGCGTGCCGAGGAACTTGAAGCTGACGGTGAAGTTCAGGTGGGTGGCTTTCTCCAGCACGTCGGGCTCGATCTTCGCGAGATCACAGGGTTTTACCGCGACGACCGAGGCCGAGCGGGGCTTGCCGTCGACGAACGCCATGAAGCCGAACATGTCGCGCGTTCCGAGCGTGGCGAGGGTCCGTTCCTCGTTGGCGGCGCGCTTGCGGACTTCCATGTCGCCCTTTTCGATCACGTAGAACGAGCGCGAGGTGTCGCCCTCCGCGACGACGACCTCGCCGGCGTCGGCGGAGAGCTTCTGGCCGAGGACCGCGAGCCAGGCCGCTTCTTCCTGGTTGAGATGCGCCGGACGGCCGGGCGGAGTGGACACCGGCGCCGGCCCGAGCTTGATCGCGACGTCGTTCGCCGCGCGGACTTTCTCCGAGATCGATCGGCAGAAGACGGCGAGCAGGCCGCTCGCGAGCGAGCGGTGGGTCTTCATCTCCTGCTTGAGCGGGTGCTTGTTGATCGCGCGGACGATGGTGTCGACGCGCGCGACGTGGCGGATGCTCTCCGGAGGCAGCTCGGCGAACGTCTCGAGCTCGCCGAAGATGTCGCCCGGACCGAGTTGAGCGAGGGTGACGCCCCGGGCGCGGATGTCGACGCCGCCGGAGGCGATCAGATAGAGCCACTCGCCGGTGTGGCCGCTGACGAGGATCTCCTCGCCGGCCTTGAATTCGTCGAGCTTGGAGAGCGCCTCGAGGCGATCGCGATCCTTCTGGTCGAGGACCTTGAACCGCTCCGAAGTGACGAACGCGAACATGTAGGTAAAGCTGCCCGATCGTGGGAGAAAGTCAACGGCACACGCGGAAGCCGAGATTCGAGAAGCGGGCGCCGGGAGGCCATGCGTTGCGGCTCGCGCAGCGCAGCTGCGGCGGGTGAGCGTTCCAGGCTCCGCCGCGGGCGCTCTTGAGGCCTTCCGCGAACCAGTCGGCGCACCATTCCCAGACGTTGCCGGCGCAGTCGTACAAGCCGTAAGGGCTGCGGTTCTCCGGGATGCTCTCGACCGGCAGCGTGTGGCGCGCGCCGCCGCGGTGCGCCGCCCAGGCCGGGTTCCACTCGTCGCCCCAGGGGAAGCGGCGGCCTTCGTCGCCGCGCGCCGCGCGCTCCCACTCCGCTTCGGTCGGAAGGCGCATGCCGAGACTGCGCGCGAACGCGTCGGCCTCGTACCAGCTCACGCCGACGACCGGCTGGTCTGGCGCCAGGTACGCGCGCCACTCGGGGTCGTCCCAGAACCTCGGCTTGTCGATCCCGTTTTTCTCGCGCCAGGCCCACCCCTCGGGGGACCAGTGCCGGCGGGTCTGGTAATTTTGTACAAAACTCGCAAATTGCTCATTCGTCACCGGAATTTCGCCGATCTCGTAGGCCCCCGTTTCGACCAGCCGCCGCGGATGCTCGTTGTCGGCGCCCTCGGGCGGATCGCTGCCCATGAGGAACCGGCCGGGGGGGATCGGGAGGAGCGTCATCGGGCTACCGGCCACCGGCTAGCCGCCACCGGCCGTGATACGAGTACATCATGCACCTGCCCGCGCCGTCACCGCCGATGCGAGGTGTGTTGTTGCGTGTGGTGGCCTGGCTTGCGCGGTGGTCGCCTGTCCGCGACCTGATTCTGTGGAAAGTGCGGAGGGACGCGGGAATCCCGCAGTTACCGGCCGGTGGTCGGTAGCCGGCAGCCAGTAGCCGGAAAAACGAAGGGCGCCCGGCCGGAGCCGGACGCCCTCCACGGCAGGGGCACGCTGCCGTCTACTGCCACTCGCCGGGGAACGTGACCGGCTGGCTGAAGTCGTAGTCGTTCAGCTTGTCGTGCTGATTCGGAACCGGGCCGAAGACCGGATCGCAAGGCGACACGCCGCTGGTCAAGATCTGGTACTGGTCGGAATCGCCGCTGGGCAGCTCGTCCTTCATCAGCCACTCGCCCTCGGCCGGCGCAGCGGTGGTCTGGCCCTGCGCGCAGGTCATGCCGATCCAGGTGTTGCCCTGTGCGATCTGGCCGCCGGTCGCCATCGAGTCGCTGCGGCCGTGCACGCTGCCGTCGCTCGCCTTGTACCAGCGCGCCACGGTGGTCAGGTTGGCGGCGAGAAGATTCGAGTTCGACGGGCAGAAGAGCACCACCGTATCCTGGAAGGAGAACAGCCCGCCCGTGCCCGGCTCGCGCAGCCAGTGGTAGCTGCCGTTGCGCGGGCCGTGGGCGTCGTCGTCGTCGGGCAGGAAGTTGGTGAGGGTGATGTCCGCCTGCCGCTTCACGCCGTGGGCCGGGTCCCGGACGTTGTCGAACGCGTCGGCGATCTGTCCGCGCGCGCGCTCGCTGGTGACGACGCTCGCGTACGCGTCGAAGTCGAACGTGACGCTGCCCTTGTTCTCGACCCGCGTCGCCGACGCGTCGGTCGTGTCTGCGGCGGCCGGACCCGAGTGGGTCAAGGAGCCGCTCATCACCTTCACGAAGTCGCCCGTCGACTTCACGTCGAGCTCGAAGTCGTACGTCACCGAGCCGTCGGTGTTGGTGGTGGCGGTGACCGTCAGCTTGCGGTCGATGCCGTTGCGCACGTTCTCCCAGGTCCGCGTCCCGTCGCTGCCGGCCGGCTTGTTCCGGATGACCTCCTCGACGTGGTGCACCAGCTTGTAGAAGTGCCGGTTGA
>JAIVGS010000043.1 GCA_020201435.1 Myxococcales bacterium | reverse complement strand
ACCGATCACGTCTACAACTCGTGCCGGAATGCGCTGCGCTGGCAGGAGGAGCGCGGCGTCAAGCCGCTGTACGCGCGCGTGCCGTGGCCGTCGAGCGGACCCTGGCAGGTCGTCGAATCGGTGATCGGCGCGGTCACGCCGCGAACGAAGCTGGTGCTGATCGATCACGTCACGAGTCCGACCGGCCTCGTCTTTCCGGTCGCGGAGATCGTACGGCGGCTCCCCGACGTCGACGTGCTGATCGACGGCGCCCACGCCCCCGGCATGCTGCCGCTCGACTTGAAAGCGATCGGCGCAGCGTATTACACCGGCAACTGCCACAAGTGGCTCTGCACGCCGAAGGGGAGCGCGTTCCTCCACGTGCGGCGCGACAGGCAGGCGTCGCTGAAGCCGCTCGCCTACGGTCACGGATTGAATTCATCGCGGACCGATCGGTCGCGCTTCCGGCTGGTGTTCGACTGGGGCGGGACCGACGATCCGACGCCGTTTCTCTGCATTCCGTTCGCTCTCAAGTATCTCGCGTCGCTGATGCCCTGGCCGTCCCTGATGGCGCGCAACCACGCGATGGCCGTCGCCGGCCGGCGGATCCTCCTCGCCGCCTTGAACGTCCCCGAGCCGGCGCCGGAGTTCATGCTCGGCTCGCTCGCCTCGGTGCCGCTCCCGGACTGGACCGGCGAGCCGCCCCCGCACGCCGGCGTCTTCTGGCATCCGTTCCAGAAGCAATTGTTGCAAACGCATCGAATCGAGGTGCCGGTGATGATCTTTCCCGCGCTGCCGCGGCAGCTGATCCGGATCTCGGCGCAGCTCTACAACTCGCTCGACCAGTATTCGCGGCTCGCGGAAGCGCTGCGTGCCGCTACGCCGTCGGAAACCCTTCAATCTTGAGGTACGACGGCCGCGGGTTCGGATACGCGATCCCGAGCGCCTTCTCGAGAAACTTCTCGGCCCGTTCGTAGCCGGCGTCGTCCTCGATCTGCGTCTCGATCAGCGACGGCTCCTCGGGGAACGACTGCCGCAGCGCCTCGAGCACCGCCAGCCGCACCGAGCGGCGCAGCACGTGGGGGATCTCGAACACCAGCGGGCTGCGCAGCTCCAGCGCGAGCGCGCGCTGTGCAGCCGGGGTGCCGATCATGCCCAGCACGCGGGCGCGGCGCTCTTTCTCCAGCGGGTCCTTCTCGAGCAGGAACTCCTCGATCAGCCGCTGCTCGACGTCGCGGTTGCCGAGCGCCGCGCGGGCGACGAGGCCCGATTCCGTCCCGGCGAACGCCGGCGAGCGCGCGATCCCCTCGGCGACGTCGGCGCCCTTTTCCGGCTTGGTCTTGGCGATCACCGTCAGCGCCGTCTCGTCGGGAAAGAGCCGCAGATTTTCCAGGAGCGCCTCGCCGCGCTCGTGCAGGAGCGGTGCGGGCACCGACGCGAGCAGCGCATCGAGAGCGTCGCCGCGCACCGCGTCGCGTCGCTCCAGCGCCGTCCCGGTGAGCACGTCGACGACCCGTGGATCGCGGATCAAGTTGCCGCCGATGGCGTAGAGCGAATCGGCGCGGCGCGCGGCATCGACCAGCACCTCGAGCGCGTTTCTGCGCCGAACGACGATCGCGGCGGTGAGCGTGTCGAGCGCGGCCTGGTCGAGCCTGCCGTCCGGGCCGAGCAGGTCGGTCAGCTTGCCCTCGAAGCGCGCGCCCGCGGCCACCGCGTCGAGCCGTCGCTGCACGTCTGCCGCCATCGGATGCCTTCCCCGTACCGTCGCGCAAGCCGCGCTCAACAGCGCGAGCAGCGCTAGCGCGGTACGATATCCCACTGCGCCTCGTCCCCGCCGCCGTAGGTCTTCGTCAGCGGCTTCAGGTTGAGCCGGTGCACGTCCGCGCTCTGGAGGTACATGAGATTCGTGGGCTCATTGAGGTCGGCCCAGCCCGACAGCGAATGGCCGAGCTCGTGGCCGATGGTCTGCCGCACCAGCGCCTCGGTCTTGCCCGTCTCGGCGACCCAGAGCGGGTTTCCGGAAAGACCGCTCAGCTCGTAGACCATGCCGTCGGTCACCGGGTGGGCCTTGGTCAGCTTGCTGTAGAATGTGACCCGGGTCCCCGTGACGGTCTTGATCTTCAGCGTCTCGGCGGTCGCTCCCGCGCCCAGCGTGATGTTCCTGTCGGGCAGGACGTACTGCATGGTTCCCGAGTAGGAATCCTTCAGCGTCACGGTCAGGTCGTCCACCGCGCCCGCGGTCTTCAGGAAGAAGACCCACGCCACCCTCTTGCAGATCACGACCTTCTGACCGCCGCCGGTGAGCGCGGCTTTGATCTTGCGCACCTTCTCCGACGTCGCACCCGGCTCGATCTCGACGTAGCCGTTGCTGTTGTCGTCATACGCTACGTCGAGGATGGCGCCGTTCGCGTCGTTCAGCTTCATCTGCTGCACCGACTGTGCGTACCAGCGGTTGACCTCGGTGCTGGCCGCGCCGATGTCGAAGTTCGGGAAGATCAGCGACGACGCCGCGCTGCGGCTGTCCTGGACCTTGAAGACGTTGGCCTCCAGCTTGCGCGTTTTGTAGACGTTGATCTCGAACTCGGCGAGGACCGGGCCCGAGGCGTCGACGGCCTTGACCTGGACCTTCGTGCTGGCCTTGTTCTTCGCCTTGCCGCTGATCGTGAGATCGAACGTGGCGGCACCCGGAGCGGCCGGCGGCGTGACGTCGGCCGTCGATTTGTCGGCCACGTCGAAGAACAGCGCCTCCCCGCCGGGACCGCCCTTGACCTTGACCGTGACGGCGGTGGTCTGGTTCTGCTCGACCGAGACGTGCGGGACGGCGTTGGCGACGCCGGACATGTCGTCGTAACCGTACGTCTGATTCGAAGAGGCGGCGATTTCCGCCGTGATCACGCTGAGTTTCGCCGAAACCTTGGTGGGAGCGCCCCCGGCTTTGGGCGTGAAGGTGAGCTCGACCACCTCGGCGCCCAGCGACGCGCTCGACGCGGCGCCGGCGGTGACCGTGACCTCCTTCGCGGCGTTGTTGGTGAGCACGATCTTCCCGCTCGACGTGGTCCACGCGAACGTGCCGTCGGCGCCGCCGGCGGGCACGGCGACGAGCTTGGTCGTGCCCCTGGCGCCGACGACCGAAGGCGCCGGGCTGGTGCCGTTGGCGGCCTTGATCTCGACGGTGACGGCGCCCTGCTGGGCGGCGGTTCCCCCGGTGGCGGTTCCCCCGGTCGCGGCGCCAGCCGTGCCGCCGGTGGCGCCGCTGGCGGTGCCGCCGGTGCCTGCCGCCGTGCCTGCCGTCCCGGCGCTGCCGGTCGCGGCCCCGGTCCCCGTGCCTGCGCTGCCGGTGCGTGCCGACCCTCCGGTGCCGGCGCCCGTCCCGCCGGTGGCGTTTGGCGTCGAGGGCTGCGCGGGCTGCTGCGGCGCCTGCTGGGGCGCTTGTTGCGGCGGTTGCTGCTGCGGCGCCGGCGGCGGCGGGGCCGGCTTGGGTGGCGGCTTTTTCGCGATGCGAACCGCCTTGAACGAGATGTAGTACCCGTGCTTGGAGAACTCGTGCCGCGCCTCGCTCACGCGGTACCCGCCGTCCACTCCTGCCGAGATCTTGTCGAGCTGCAGCACCGCCCCCGGAACCACCCGCGCGTCGCCGATCATCTGGCCCTGCGCGACGACGAATCCTTCGGCGATCTTGCGCAGCCTGCCCTTGGCCATCGCTTCGGCGGTGGCGGTGTCGGTGGGCGTGCCTTCGTGCCCGGCGAACGACAGCGTCTTGCCGCTGCCATACTGGGTCGCGCCCTCGCCGGTCACACCCGAGGGCGGCTTCGCCTTGCCGACGATCTCCTGCCGCGTCTTCGGGTCCCACCCGTGGACGGTGACCTCGCCGACCTGCTGCTGCGACTTGATCTTCACCTTCAGCCGGGTCAGCCCGTCGCCTGGTGCGATCGCGACGTCGGCCCCCTTCGCCGGAGGGCCGATGATCAGCTTCTTGCCCTCCATCCGGAGCTGGTTCCCATGCTTCTGCGCCAGCCGCCGCAGGAACACCGCGTCGGTGACGTTGGCCTGCAGCACGTGCTCCTTGCTGCCCGAGGGCGCCTCGGCGGTGAGGCCGTGCTCCTGCGCGACCTTGGTCGCGATCTCGCTGTCGTCGACGTCGTTGAACGCGCGCGTCATCTGCGACAGCGCCAGCCGGTGGATCGATTCCTGGCAGACGACCCGCAGCGCCGGCGGCAGGTCGCGGCGGAACTGCGGCTCGAGCGCCACGACTTCGCCCTCGAACACCTTCTGCATCTTCGCGGCGAAGCCGATCTCGACCTTGATCGCGGCGCCGCAGGCGAACTTCTGGCCGTTGATCAGGGTCAGCTTCGGGTCGTGGAAGATCAGCGTGCACTCGCCGAACAGGTCGGCGTTCAGGTCGACCACGACGCGCGCCAGCGCCGCGTCCTCGTCGATCCCGAGCTTCTGCCCGTCCACCGAGACGCGACAATCGGGTATCAGTCGTTGTGTGTTGTCGGCCAATCAGAATCCCGCGGGGCTATTTGAAACGATTCTTGCGATTCTGTCAATGTACGAGGATGGAGCCTGATCTCGTCCTCACCGCCCCGAAACGCGATCTCGGTGACGGATTCGTCGTGCGGCGGGCCCTGCCCGCTCCGCAGCGCCGGATGGTGAGCTGGTTCACGTTCCTCGACCAGATGGGACCGGTGACGATGGCGCCGGGTCAGGGGCTCGACGTGCGGCCGCACCCGCACATCGGGCTCGCGACGGTGACGTTCCTGTTCGAAGGCGCGATCCTGCACCGCGACACGCTCGGGAACGTGCAGCGGATCGAGCCCGGCGCGGTGAACTGGATGACCGCCGGCCGCGGCATCGCGCACTCCGAGCGGACGCCAGAGGACGTGCGCGCGAGCGGGGGCCGCGTCTTCGGCATTCAATTGTGGGTCGCGCTGCCTCGCGCTCTCGAGGAGACAGCGCCGACGTTCGAGCACACGCCGGCGTCGGCGCTGCCGGAGGTCGAGACCGGCGTGCGGCTCGTCCTCGGCGAGGCGTACGGCGCGCGATCGCCGGTGAAGATCTCGTCGGCGATGTTCTACGTCGCCGCGGCGTTGAAGGCCGGCGCGTCGTTGAAATTACCGGACGCACGCGAACGCGCGGTGTACGTCGCGCAGGGTTCGCTTCACGGCGCCGTCGACGGGCAGTTGCTCGTCTTCGGGGCCGGTGAGGTCGTCCTCGAGGCGGCGACCGACGCGCGGATCCTGGTGATGGGCGGCGAGCCCGCGGACGGACCGCGGCAGATGTGGTGGAACTTCGTCCACAGCTCGCACGAGCGGATCGAGGTCGCGAAGGCCGATTGGCGCGCCGGGCGCTTCGGGCAGATCCCGGGCGAGCACGAGTTCATCCCGCTGCCCGACGATCCGCCGCCGCCCGTCCGTTATCCCTGATTTTCCAGGTCTTTCAGCACGTCGGGCGTGTCGGCGTCGAGGAACGGCCGGATGTCCGCCCATTCGAGCCGGACCGCGCGGACGCGCTGCAGGATCGCGCGCGGGCCCGGCGGGCGCGAACTCTCGAGCAGTTCCTCCGCGATCGGCAGGCACGTCTTTCGCCACATGCCGCAGAGCGGCTGCAGCGATCCGCCCGCTTCCGGGACTACGGCGTCATGACGGGCGATCGCCGCAGTGAGCGCGTCGATCAGCGCCGGATCGGCCGCGAACGGCATGTCCGCGGCGCAGGCGAAGACGAGCTCGTGACGAGACGCCCGCAAGCCCGCCGCGAGGCCCGCGAGCGGCGTTTGAAAAGGGCGGACATCGTGCAAGAGCTCGATCTTGCGGCCGTTCAAGTACGCGAGCTCGTCGGTGACCGCCGCGTACTTGCGCGGATCCTTGGCGGCGAGCGCGACCTGCGCGAAGCCGGCCGCGCATACGCCTTTCAGCGCGTGCGCGAGCAGCGGCTGGCCGCGAAACTGCGCGAGCGCCTTGTCGCTGCCGAATCGGCGGCTTTCGCCCCCGGCCAGGACGAGCGCACACGCGTCACGCATGCGCCGCAGTCTACTGCTGCGGAGCCTGCGCGGCCTTCTTCTCGGCCTTCTTGTTCTTGTGATGCTGGTAGAGCGCGCCCGCCGCAGCGCCGGCCTTCGCGTGGCCCTTGCCGACGAAGTGCCCGCCGACCGCTCCCACCGCCGCTCCCTTGGCGAGGCTGTGGTGCTTCTCGCCAGTCTTCGGATCGGTCTTCGCAAACGAAGCCGTCGCGCACAGGAACAGAGCAGCCACCCCACCCGCTACGAGTTTCTTGGTCATCCTGAAACGCTGAACATCGTCGCGTTACCGCGCAGCAGCCGAGCGCTCGGCGAAGATCTTCCGCAGCGCCGGCGTCGACCGCACCAGGTCGAGCGCCAGCCGCGCGTGGCCGTGCGCGTATCCGTTGCCGATCGTAAGACGGACGTCCTTCCCGACGCCTTCGGCGCCGAGGGCGGCGGCGGTGAACGAGGTCGCCATGCTGAAGAAGAGGACCTCGCCGCCATCGCGCGCGGCGAGGATCGAAGCCATCTCGGTGCGCGGAACGCTCGCGCAGTTGACGACCAGGTCGAACTCGCCCCGCGGCGCTTCCAGCGGTTTCGTCGCGTCGAAGACCAGCGCGGCGTCGGCGAGGCCGTCCTCGACGAACGACGCCTTCCGGATGTCGGCGACGGTCACCTGCGCGCCGTTCCTGCGCGCCTGTGCACAGGCGAGCGACCCGCTCTTTCCGGCGCCGATCACCAACACCCGGCTGCCGGTTCGAGCAAGCCGCGCGACCCACGCCGGCGCCCCGCAGACGTCGAGGACGGCGAGGGCCATCTCCAGCGGCATGTCGTCGGGCAGGGCGGCCCACAATCCGGACGCAAAGAGGATCGCGCGTCCGCGCACGTCCAGCCGTTCGGCGTTTTTGTGCACCGCCCGAATTTCTTCGAGGATCAACGGCGTCAGCGTCAGCGAGACCAGCGTCGCGATCCGATCGCCGGCTTTCAGCTCGCGCGCCGCCGGATGCTCCGGACCGACCCACGCCACGCGACCGATCAGCATTCCGCCCGATCCGGTGACCGGGTTCTGCATCTTCCCGCGCTGGTTGACGATCTCCATCACCTGCTCGCCGACGTCGCGTCCGGTCGACTCGAGCTGCCGGAACGACGCCGCGTCGATGTTGAGGTGATCGACGTCGATCGCGAGCTCGTCGCGTCCCAAGGCGAGAAGCGGATCGAGCACCTCCGCCTGCTGCGGAAGCACCCCGGCCGGCCGCACGACCCTGCGCAGGCCGTACGGATCAGGGGGCACGCGCCGTCGCCTCGAGGCGCTCGCGGGGCAGCTGCGCCTTCATGAAAGACGCGATCAGATCGATCGGCACCGGGAAGATCGTCGTCGACGCCTTCTCCGCGCTGATCTCGACCAGCGTCTGCAGATAACGAAGTTGCAGCGCCGCGGGGTGCGCGTCGATCACGTCCGCCGCCATGCCCAGCTTCTCCGCCGCCTGGTACTCGCCTTCCGCGGCGATCACCTTCGCCCGCCGCTCGCGCTCGGCCTCGGCCTGCCGCGCCATCGCGCGCTGCATCTCCGGCGGCAGATCGAGCTGCTTGACCTCGACCGCGGTCACCTTGATGCCCCACGGCTCGGTGTGCTGGTCGAGCACCATCTGCAGCTCCTTGTTGATCTTCTCGCGCTGCGCGAGGAGATCGTCGAGCTCGAGCTTGCCGAGCGTCGAGCGCAAGGTAGTCTGCGAGAGCTGCGAGGTCGCGTAGAGGAAATTCTCGACCTGGATCACGGCCTTTTCCGCGTCGATGACGCGGAAGTAGATCACGGCGGAAACTTTCAGGCTGACGTTGTCGCGGGTGATCACGTCCTGCGCCGGCACGTCGCGCGTCACCGTGCGCAGGTCGACCTTCACCATCCGATCGACGCCCGGCACGATCCAGTTGAGCCCCGCCCGCTTGGTCTCGGCGAATCGGCCGAGCCGGAAGATCACGCCCGCCTCGTACTGCTGGATGACCCGCAACCCGGAGAGGAACCAGAACGCGAGCGGGATGATGAAGACGAGTGCGATCATGTCGGTGCCTTTGTCAGTGCGGCGTCTTCCGGCGCCACTTCGAGTGTCAATCCCCGGACCGCGAGCACGCGCGCGCGCCCGCCGGGCGTCAGCGGCAGCGGGCTCTGCGCTTTCCACAGCTCTCCGGCGACGAGGATGTGCGAGTCGTCGCGCACTTCTCCCACCTCGCCGATCAAAGCGAATCCGCCGGTGTTGAGCGGCTGCCGCGCGCTCTGCGAGAACTTCCAGGCCAGGGTGGCCGCGATCACCGCGAGGGCGCCGCCCACCGGCGCGACGATCCGCCAGCCGAGGCCGAAGTCGGCGTCGGCGTAGAAGCTCTTGTCGATGTGGCCGACCAGCAGCAGCGAGCCGATCACGACGCACACCAGTCCCGCCGCGACGAACCCGCCGTGGCCGCCGACGTACATCTCGGTGACGAAGAACCCGACGCCGAGGAGGATCAGCACCAGCGCGCCGATGTTGATCGGCAGCATCTGGAAGGCGATCGCGGCGATGACCAGGCAGATCCCGCCGACCACGCCGGGGACGATGGTGCCGGGGTGGAACAGCTCGAGCAGCACGCCGATCACGCCGAGCATCGCGATCAGGTACGCGATCTCCGGATCGGCGAGGCCGTGCAGCACCTTGTCCTTCACCGGCCAGCCGAAGTTGCGGATCTCCGCGCTCGCGGTGTGCAGCGTGCGGTAGTCGCCGCCGCCGAGGTCGATCTTGCGGCCGTCGATCTTGCGCAGCAGATCGGGAACGTCCTCGGCGATCAGGTCGATCGCCTTGAGCTCCAGCGCTTTCGACGCGGTCACGCTCTCGCTGTCGCGGACGGCTTTCTCCGCCCACTCGACGTTGCGCGAGCGGCGCTCGGCGATGCCTTTGACGAAAGCCGCGGTGTCGTTCTCGATCTTCTTCTCCATCGTCGACTTTTCCTTGCTCTCTTCGCCGAGGGAGACCGGGTGCGCCGCGCCCATGTTCGAGGAGGGAGCCATCGCCGCGACGTGCGCGGCGAGCGTCAGGAAGACGCCGGCCGATCCGGCGCGCGCTCCGGGCGGGCCGACCCAGAAGACGATCGGCACCTTCGCCGACAGCTCGGCCTGCACGACGTCGCGGGTGGTGCTCAAGAGGCCCCCGGGCGTGTCGATGCGCACCACCAGCGCTTCGGCGCCCTTGTCCTGCGCGTCCCGAATCGCTTCGACGAGAAAGTCGCCCGACCCCGGATCGACCGACCCGGTGAATTCGGCATACGAGACGAAAGCTGCAGCGAGGAGGGGAATCATTTTGGCAACGGGAGGTTGAGTTTTTTCATCACCTGCTTGAGATCGTCCCAGACTTTCCCTTTTTCGCCCGGGCTTCGCAGCAGGTACGCCGGGTGAAAGGTCGGCATCAGCGGGATGCGTTCGTACTCGCGCCAGTGGCCGCGCAGCCGCGACACCGGCGAATCGTCGCGCAGCAGGGCCTGGGCGGCGAATTTTCCCAGCGTGACGATCACCTCCGGCTTCACCGCCGCGAGCTGCCCTTTCAGGAACGGCTCGCAGGCCTCGAGCTCGTCCGGCTCCGGATTGCGGTTGTTCGGCGGCCGGCACTTGACGGTGTTGCAGATGTAGACGTCGTCGCGCTTCAAGCCCATCGCCTCGATCATCTTCGTCAAGAGACCGCCCGCCTTGCCGACGAACGGGAACCCCTGCAGGTCTTCGTCCTCACCGGGCGCCTCGCCGACGAACATCAGCCGCGCGCGCGGATCGCCGACTCCGAAGACGATGTTGTGCCGTCCTTTGTGGAGTTTGCACCGGGTGCATTCTCCGATCTGCGCGCGGACTTCTTCGAGAAGCGGGAGCTTCATCGCGGTTGCCGGGGCCTGAGGCCTGAGGCCCGATGCCACAATCTGCATCCCCGCATCTTCCGCCCACGACAGGTACGCTCGCAGCTCGTCGATCATGCCCGCAACCTACTACGGACCATGTCCCAGATCGCGTGCGCCAAGGCGATTTTAGTGCCCGAGAGCTCGGCGCGCCCGCCGTCTTTGGCGAGGACCACGACGCGGTTGGTCTCCTTCCCGAACGCGTCCTTGACGTCGTTGGCGACGATCAGGTCGAGTTGCTTGCGCGACAGCTTGTCGCGGGCATTCTGCTCGACGTCTTGCGTCTCGGCGGCGAAGCCGACCAGCAGCGGGTGGACCTTTCGCGCACCCAGGCCGGCGAGGATGTCGGGCGTGCGGACGAGCTCGAGAACCTCTTTCCCCTCGGTTTTCTTCACTTTTTGCGCCGCTTTCCGGGCCGGCCGCTGGTCGGCGACCGCGGCCGCCATGACGACGACGCGGACCTGCGCGATGTGCTCGTCGACCGCGCGGGCGAGGTCCTCGGCCGACTCGATGTGGACGAGTCGCACATCCCGCACATCCGGCAGCGAGGTGGGACCGGCGATCAGCGTGACGTTCGCGCCGCGATCGCGCGCCGCTTCGGCGAGCGCATAGCCCATCTTCCCGCTCGACGGGTTGCTCAAGAAGCGCACCGGGTCGAGCGCCTCGCGCGTCGGACCGGCGGTCACCAGCACCGGCACGCCCTCCAGGTCGCGCCGCCGCAGCACCGCCGCAACGATCTCCGGCGGCTCGACCAGACGGCCCGGCCCGACGTGCGACCGCTCGGCCATCTCTCCCACCGCCGGCCCGATCACGCGGGCTCCGCGGTCGCAGAGGATGCCGAGGTTCTCCTGCACCGCCGGGCTCGCCCACATCTTCTCGTTCATCGCCGGCGCGATCAGCCAGCGACGCGGCGGAATCGCGAGCAGCGCGGCGGTGACCGCGTCGTTCGCGCGGCCCATGCGCAAACGCGAAATCAGGTTCGCCGTCGCCGGCGCGACGACGGCGATCTCGGCCCAGTCGGCGAGCGCGATGTGCCCCGCGGCCAGCTCCTGCTCGGCGGCGAACAGGTCGGTCAAGACCGGCTGCCCGGTCAGCGCCTGGAACGTCAGCGGAGTCACGAACTTCTGCGCCGCCCTCGTCAGAGCGCACCGCACCTGCGAACCAGCCTTGACCAGCAGCCGGGCCAGCTCGCAGGCCTTGTAGGCGGCGATCCCGCCGCCGACGCAGAGCAGCACGCGCATGAGCGCATGATATATGGCCCGAAGTGTCTCCTCCCGAAAAACGGCGGCCCGCCTCGCCCGGCATCCTCGCCGCCCTGCGGGCGCGCAAGATCGCCGTCGCGGCGCTGTACTGGGGGCCGATCATCTTCCTGCTCTCGACGATCGCGCTGGTGATCTCGCTCTGGCGCGGCGAGGACCTGGGCGGGCTGCTCTACGCCGCGGTCGTGCTGCTCGCGGTGGGTGGCGTCGCTTCGGGCTGGATCCTGCAGCAGCGGCTGGCCGAGATCAGCGTCGCGCTCGAGAGGGCGCAGCGGACGTCCACCGTCGGTCTCGTCACTGCCGGCTTCGCGCACGAGATGAAGAACGCGCTGACGGTCGTCCTCGGGTTTGCCGAGCTCGCGCGGACCGCTGCCGAGCGCGGCCAAGTCGACCAGAAAGTCACCCGCCATCTGAAGGAGCTCGAGAACGAGACCCGCCGGACGGTCGCGCAGCTGCAGAGTTTCCTCAGCTATTCCAGCGGCGAGAAGGTGCCGCGGCGGCCGCAGGACGTGAACGAGCTGGTGAACGAGGCGCTGCAGATGATTCGGCCGATGGCGCGGATGAAAGATCTCACCGTCGATCAGACGGCCGGCGACCCGCCCAAGGTCGACGCCGATCCGTTCGCGATCCGGCAGCTTCTATTGAATGTATTGCTCAACGCCCTCGACTTCGCGCGGACCCGGATCACGATCACCACCGCCCGCGTCGCCGACGGCCGGGCCGAAGTCTCGATCGCCGACGACGGGCCCGGCGTTCCCGAGAAAGACCGCGACCGTATCTTCCAGCGCTTCGTGACCACTCGCCCGGGCGGCAACGGCCTGGGCCTCTCGACCTCGCGCGAGATCGCCCAGGCCCACGGCGGCGCGCTCACGCTGTCGGAATCGGCCGGCGGCGGCGCCACGTTCGTGCTCCAGCTTCCGCCCGCTTAAGTCACGTACTTCTCGATCTGCCGGAACAGGTCGAGCCGGTCGACGAGATCGGTGAGGTAGTCGAGCGAACCGGTGTCCAGCTCGATCACCGGCGAGAGCGAGTACCGCAGCCGCCACTCGTCGTAGAGCTTGTTGAGCGACGACAGGTACGCGGTCGGCACGTCCATCTCCATCTTTCGCCCGCGCTGCTGGATCCGTTTCTTCAGCGTGCGCACCGGGCACTTGAGGAAGATCATCAGATCCGGCGGCGACAGCGAGGTGCAGATCGTCCCGTACAGCTCGCGGTACGTCTTGTAGTCGCGGTCGGGGATCATGCCGCTGCGATGGAGGTTCTCGGCGAAGATCTCGGCGTCCTCGTAGATGGTGCGGTCCTGCACCACCGTCCCCGGCTCCTCCATCAGCTCGCGGTGGAGCCGGAACTTGTGGGTCAGGAAATAGACCTGCGAATGAAAAGCCCATTTCTTCATGTCCGAGTAGAAGTCGGCGAGGTACGGGTTGGTGTCGTTGGGCTCGAAGAACGGCTTCAGCCCGTAGCGGCGGCAGAGGAACGACACCAGCTCGCTCTTGCCGGCGCCCATGTTGCCGGCCACCGCGATGAACCGCTTCTTCGGGGGCATCTTCCCGATTATCATCCGCGCACCATGAAGCGCGCAGCAGCAATCGCACTTGCGCTCGCAGGAGCGTGCAACACCGACTCGGCCGCGCCGCACCTCGCGCGCGGGAACGTGCTGGTCAACAACGGCAAGCGCGACGAAGCGGTCGCCGAGTATCGCGAGGCGGCCCGTCTCGCGCCGCACACGGCCACGCCGCGCGAGAGACTGGGGGACATCCTCTACGACCTCGGCCGGAAGGACGAGGCGCTCGCGGCGTATCGCGACGCCGCCGCCGTCGACCCCGACAGCGTCACCGCGCACATCGGCGCGGCGCGGGTGCTCGGCGACAAGGGCGACTTCCTCGGCGCCCGCGCGGAGCTGACGCTCGCGAACCAGAAGGCTCCGACGAACCTCTTCGTCCTGCTCTCGCGCGGAAACTACGCCTCCCGCGCCGGCGACCGGAAGGCGGCCTTGAAGGACTACGAAAGCGCCGTCCACCTCAAGTCCGACAACGTGCCTGCGCTCTACCAGTACGGGCTCGCGCTGCTCGACGACGGGCAGATTCCGGAAGCCGGCGCCACGTTCGACCGGCTGCTGACCCTCGCGCCGAAATCGCCCGAGGGGTACTACGGCCGCGCCCGTTATTTCGCTGCCCGCGGCGAGGGCGCCTTCGCGGCCGAGGCGCTGGCTGCCGCGGCGAAGTGGGTCGAACCCGACGCGCGAGCGCGCCTGGAAGAGACCGGTCTTCGCGGAGAGGCGTTGGACAAGGGCGCGCGCGACGCCGCCGCCCGCTCGCTCGCCCAGATGCAACAGGACCCCGCGTTCGCCCGCTGGGCCCACGACCAGGGCTTCCGGCGGGGCGCCGAATGGCCGATCGCGGACGCCCGCTGAACGTGTAGACTGCCGGCCCCGATGGACCTGACGCTCAGCCACGGCGAGCCCGTCGAGACCGTCCTCGCCTACGTGCGCTTCTGGTTGGCGATGGCGTACACCGTGGTGGCGACCGCGCTGATGTTTACGCTGACGCTGTTCGGCCTGCTGATCCCGGGCGAGAGGGGCCGGCGGTGGCAGCTCTTCTGTGCCCGCTCGTGGGCCGCTGGGATCCTCCGCGCCGCCCGTTGCCCGGTGATCGTCACGCGGCTCCCGGACGCGCCGCTGCCGGCCGGCGGGTTCCTCTATTTCTCGAACCATTCCAGCATATTGGACATCCTGGCGCTGTTGGTGGCGCTGAGGGACACACCGTTCGTCTTCGCCGCCAAGCGCGAGCTGTTCAAGGTACCTTTGATCGGATGGCACCTTCGGCTCGCGGGTTACGTCGAGGTCGATCGGCGCAACCGCGATCGCGCGATCGCAGCCTATGCGAATGCGGCACGGCAGATCCGCGAGCGTGGCACGATCGTGACCGTCTATCCGGAAGGCACGCGGTCGGTGGACGGCTCGATCCTGCCGTTCAAGAAAGGCCCGTTCGTGCTCGCGATCGGGGCACAGGTCCCGATCGTCCCCGTCGCCGTCGACGGCGCCCAACTGGCGCTGCGCAAGCACACGCTGCGACTCTACGGACATCCGATTCGGGTGGTGATCGGGCAGCCACTCGAAACCAGCGGTCTGACGGTCGCCGATCGGGACACCCTGCTGCGGCGCACGCGGCTCGCGATCCTCGACTTGCACCGCCGCGCCGGCGGTGGACCGAGCCCGCTCGAACCGATGATCGCTCTGCCCGGGAAACGTGGCGAATGAAGCGGCTGGCGCTGATGGTGCTGCTCGCGGCCTGCGCGGCGCGCCAGAAGGCCGCCGAAGCGCCGCTCGATCCGTACGCGGCTGCCCGCGCGCGGGTCGATGCCGCGCGGAAGGCGGGTCGCCTCGAGCCGATGCTCCACGACGAACCGCACGACGCGCTCTCCTTCTACACGCTCGGCCTCGCGCAGTTCGCCGCGGGGAACGAAGCGCAGGCGGTCGCGGCGTTACGTAAAGCATCGGAATTACGGCCTTCTGAGCCGGATATTCAGTATCGCCTGGGGATCGTGTACCTCGAGGGCGAGAAATTCGCCGGCGCCAGGGATCCGCTGCAGAGGGCGGTGCAACTCGCGCCGAGAGTGCCCCGCTACCGTCCGCCGCTCGCGACGTGCCTCGCGCACCTGGGCGATCGGAAGGCCGCGATGGACGCCCTGCGCGATCTGCCGTCGCTCTCGCCCGCGCCCGAAGAGGCCGCGCTCGCGGTCAAGGTCGCGCGATCGCTCACCGACCTCTTCAGGGATCTGCCGCCCTCGTCCCGGGCCGACCTCGAGCAGGCGCTCGGGTATCTCATGAAGGACGCGCCCGGCCTCGCGGCGCCACGGCTCGAAGCGTTGCTGGCGAAGTTGCCCGACCTCGCGCCGGCCCACGCGCTCCTCGGTCTCGCCGCGGCCCGGCTCGACGAGACTGGCCGCGCCGTGACCGAGCTGCGCCGCGCGGCCGAGCTGGCCCCCGACCTGCCGCAGCCGCACGCCTGGCTCGCCGAGCTCTACCTGGCCAAGGACAAGGTCGACCTCGCGGCCGGCGAGTACGTGGCAGCGCTCGAGCGCAATCCGCTCGATCCAGAAACCCTCCGTCATCTCGGCACGTTGCGCCTCGAACGGGGATTGCCCAACGCCCTCGAGCCGCTCGAGCAGGCGGCGGTGCTGCAACCCGGCGACGACGCGCTGCAGTTGCTGGTCGCGCGCGCCGAGATCGCCGCCGGCCAGCCGGCGCCGGCGCGCGGCCGGCTGGAGCGGTTGTCCGAGCGCCGGCCCGAGGATGCCGAGGTGCTCCTGCGGCTGGCGATGCTGCTGTTCGACGAGCGGGGCCGGGCCGAATCGTCGGCGCGGGCGATCTTGACTCAGCGCGTCGAGACGCTGTTGCAGAAAGTGCTCGCCCTCCAACCGGAAAATGCCGCGGCAAATCGCCTGCTCAGCGCTCTGCGGGCCGGTTGACGACAATCCGTACGAACCCGCTCTTGCGGCGGGGGCGTCGTCGGGTACGATGAGGTCGTGAGCGAGGTCACGTCCCCGCAAAAGCAAGGCATCGGCGCAGCGATTGGAAAAGGCCTCGCCGCGTCGACGGGCGCGCTCGTCTCGGTCACCGGGAAGATCTTCGGTGAGGCCCGCAAGCGCGCCGGCAGCTCGGTCGCCGATTTCCGCGCACGGCCGGAGCACTCGCGGTGGCGCGCGTACGCGCTCGGCAGCTATGGATTGATCGTGGCGGCGACGCTGGCGGGGCAGCTCTGGACCGACAACGCGATCAAGGCGTACGTCCGGGTCCAGCCGGTGGAGCTGCCGGCGATGACGCAGATCTTCGTGCGCAACGACTCGAGAGTCCCCTGGCACAACGTCAGGCTGACCCTGAACGGCATCTACATTTATGAGCAGGCCGAGCTGAGGCCCGGGCTGTTCATTCTGCTGCCGGTCAACAAGTTCGCGGTCTACGACCAGGTCGGCAAGCCGACGTTCGCGCCGAAGAACATCGCGCCGAAGATGCTGAGCATCGACGAGGGCGTGCAGCACTTCGAGACGGAGCTGCGCGAATGAGCGCGGTGCTGCAGCAGGCGCCGCGCTCGCGGGTGCTGGTCGTCGACGACGATCCGGAAATCGTGACGTTTCTCGCCACCTTGCTCGAGCTCGAGGGCATCGAGTCGCAGGTCGCGACCAGCGCGGCGGCGGCGCTGTCGCTGCTCGATCGAGGGCTGCCCTCGCTGGTGCTGCTCGACATCGCGATGCCGGACCGGGACGGGCTCGATCTCTGCCGGGCCCTCAAGAAGGACCCGCGCACCCGGGACGTGCCGGTGTTCGTCGTCTCGGCGCGGCCTGGGAAGGACGTGGTCGAGCGCGCGCTGGCGGCCGGAGCGGAGGAGTTCATCCGCAAGCCGTTCGAGAACCAGGAACTGATCGCGCGGATCAGGGACCGGCTGTCGGCGTAACGACAGTACGGCTTCAAGCGCACCGCGGAGGCGCGGAGAGCGCGGAGATTTTTTGAAAAAAACAAATTCTCCGCGAACCTCTGCGTCCTCCGCGTCTCCGCGGTGAGATTTTGCTTTTGAGCGAGACCTATTCGGTCTTGTCTTCCGCCTTCTTGGCCTTCTTCTGTTTCGCCGCCTTCTTCTCGGCGTCGGCGGAAGCAACCTCGGTCTTCTTCTCCGCGGCCTTCTTGTCGGCCGCTGGCTTCTCCGAAGTCTCGGACTTCTCGCCCTTCACGACCAACTCGAGGATCGACATCGGGGCGTTGTCGCCGACGCGGTTCGAGGTGTGGATCAGCCGCGTGTAGCCGCCCGGGCGCTCCTTGAAGCGCGGACCGATGGTGTCGAAGAGCTTGGCCAGCGCCGCTTGATCGCGCACCGTGCGGTGCACCACGCGGCGCGCCGACAGCGTGTTCTCGCGAGCCTTGGTGATGATCCGCTCGACCAACCGCTTCGTCTCCTTCGCCTTGGGCGTCGTGGTGGTGATGCTCTCCTCGAGGATCACCGCCCGGATCAGGTTGTCGAGCAGCGCCTTGCGGTGGCTGGTGTTGCGGCTGAGCTTGCGGCCGGTGTTGGCGTGGCGGGACATGTCGAACGCTCCTTGAC
>JAIVGS010000042.1 GCA_020201435.1 Myxococcales bacterium | reverse complement strand
CCGAAGGCGGCGTCGGCTCTTCCAGCTGCCGGCTTCAGCCGGCAGCTCCCAAAAACGGCCGCAAATCCCATCGTTTGGAGATCAGTCCTTCGCGACCGCAAACCCCGAGTCCGCGATCGCCTTCTCCAGGTCCGCCCGCTTCACCTTCGAATCGTCATACTTCACGACCACTTCCTTCTTCGCCTTGTCCGCCGAGACGGTCTCCACGCCCTTCACGTCCTTCAGGGCCGACTCGGTCCGGGCGGCGCAGCCGCCGCAGTGCCAGCCCGACACCTTGATGGTCTCCGTCTTCTCCCCGGCGAACGCGCCGAGCGAGAGGGAGGCGGCGAGCAACGAACCGGCGATGAGCTTCTTCATTGTGGTCCTTCCTTTCGGATCTTGGACGCCTCGAGCGCGAGGCGATTCAAAGCGATCCACCGGGTAACCGCAAGGCTTTCCGGGCATTCCCCGTGGTGGCGAGCGCCACCTCGGCCGGCCCGATCCCTCGTACCTCCGCGAGCTTCGCCGCCGTCAATGCGACGTACGCGGGTTCATTGCGCTTCCCGCGATGGGGCACGGGTGCGAGAAAGGGGCAGTCCGTCTCCACCATGATGCGGTCGAGCGGCGCATTCCGGGCGGCCTCGCGAATCGCATTCGCGTTCTTGAACGTGAGCACGCCCGAGAAGCTCAACGACATCCCGAGCGCGAGATACCGCTGCGCCGCGGCCCAATCGCTGGTGAAACAGTGGATGACGCCGCCGTCCGGTCCGAGCTCCCGCGAAAGGATCTCCGCGGTCTCGAGATCCGCCTCGCGCGTGTGCACAACCAGTGGTTTCTTCAGCGTTTTTGCGAGTCGAATCTGGCGCACGAAGACCTCGCCCTGCGCTTCCCGCGGCGATCGATCGTAGTGAAAATCGAGCCCGCACTCGCCGACCGCGACCACGCTCGAATCGGCGCACATCCGCTCCAGCTCGCCAAAATCCTTTTCGGTCGCCCGCGCCGCGTCGTGCGGATGGATGCCCGCTGTCGCGCTGAAGAACGATCGATCGCGCGCCGCGAGCTCGATCGCATCGCGCGCACCGGCCATGCACGCGCCTTCCCGCCACTGCCCGACGACGACGATGTGGACCAGGCCCGCCTCGCGAGCCCGCGCGACGGTCGCCTCGAGGTCCGAGCCGTACTCGGCGAAGTCGAGGTGCGCGTGCGCGTCGATGAGATTCACGACGCCTGCGCCGCCACTTCCGCGAGCAGCTCGCGGCACAGCTGCGACAGCTCCGAGCCTTCACCCTCGGCCAGTTTCTTCAACAATTCCATGGCAATAGGCGTGCCGAGCTCGGCGAGGCCTTCGGCCGCGTCCATCCGCAAGTCATCCGCGAACTCGTCGGACCCGGCGACGTCCAACAGCCGCTGTTCCGCGCCCGCCGCGCGCAACCGCCCGAGCGCGCGCATCGCCGCCCCCCGCGCCGGATCGCCCTCCTCGTCGGCCAGCTCGCTCAGCGCCGGCACTGCCTCCTGGACGCCGAGCCGTCCGGCCCACTCCGCCGCGATCGGCCGGTCGTCGCCGTTGTGCTCGATCCGCTCGACCAGGTGGGCGCCGCCTCTCGCATCTCCGAATCGCGCCATCGCCGCCGCGACCAGCGTCCGGTCGAACTCGCCGAGCGATTCCTCCTCGAACAGCCGGGCAACCTCGGGCAGCGCGGCGGCGTCGCCGAGCGACATCAGCGCAGAGAGCGCTTCCTGCCGGCGATGATCGTCGTGCAGCGCCGCGGTCAACTCGGGCAACGCGGCCGGATCGCGCGCGTCCGAGAGCGCGCAGGCGGCCGCGAAGCGCATCGTCTCTTCGGCCGAGTCGAGCAGCGCGCGGACCTGGGTGCGCGCCGCATCGCCCGGCAGCCGCAGCGACGCCCAGACGGCTGCGACGCGCACCTGCGGCACGGCGTCGGCGAGCAGCGCGACCACAGCGCTCGCGCACTTTTCGAGGTTCTCCGGCTTGCGCAGAAGCCGCACGCCGCCGAGCGCCGCCAGCCGCACGAGCGGCTCGGAATCCTCGAGTAATTCCGCCAGTCTCGGCGCAATGGCTTCGGCCGCCTGCAGGTCGCCGGCGCGCCAGCGCTCGATCAGGGCGCGCGCGCCATCGACGCGCAGCGCCCCCTCGCTGGAATCGAGTGCCTCGCGCAGCTCCTCGAGAGCAACGCCCGGCGCCTCTTCCTCGTTGACCTCCGGCTCCGGCTTTTCCGGCTCGGCCGGCCTGCTTCCGAAGAGCGACGAAAAAATGCCCATCACTTCACCTTCGATCCCGGCGCGACGTCCGCGGGCAGCTCCACGGCGGTGTGCTCCCGCTTGCCGCCCGTCGCGTACAGGACCATGCCGTGCGACGAGAGACCCTTGCCGAACTCTTTCTTCGGCAGATTCGCGACGACCGCCACGACCTTGCCGACCAGCTCTTCCGGCGCGTACGACAGCGCGACGCCGCTGACGATCGTCCGCGGCGCGCCTTCGCCCAGGTCGATCGATAATTTCAGTAATTTGTCTTTCTTGGGAACCTTCTCGACCGACAGCACCCTGCCGGCGCGGAGATCCATCTTTCCGAACTCGTCGATGGTCATCGAAGGCGTCTCGGGAGCCTTCGCCTCGGGAGCAACGAACTTGCTCGCGAGCTTCTGGATGTCCGCATCCTCGACCTTGCGCACCAGCGGTTTCGGTTCGCGGATGGCGAGGTCCTCGAGCGGTTCGAAGTCGCCCCACTTCAATTCCGCGCCGCTCTGATTCTCTACTCCTTCCGTGAACTTGGGAACGATCGGACCGAGCCAGCGGGCGCAGATGCGGGCCACGTTCACAGCCAGCGTGAGCTCGCTGAGGGCCTCGTCGCGGGCACCTTTCAAGAGCTCCCACGGCTTCTTCTGCTGCAGCCGCTGGTTTGCTTCCGACGAAAACCCGAGCACCCGCTGCACCAGCGACCTCGTGTCGCACGCCGCATAGTCGCGCGCGATCTGCTCTTCGATAACGCGTGCCTTATCGAAAAAGTCGCTCGACGGCACTTTCGATAATCGCCCGCCGTTCTTCCAGATCAACGAGAGCGCGCGGTTGGCGAGGTTGCCGACGTTCGCCAGCAATTCTCCGTTCACCCGGTTCTTCAACTCGGTCAAAGACAAATCGATGTCGCTCGGCGTCGGGCCGAGATTCGCCGCGTAGAAATACCGCAGCCACTCCGGATCGAGGCCGGCGTCGAGATATTCGCGCGCGTTCAGGAACGTCCCGCGCGACTTGCTCATCTTCGCGCCCTCGACGGTGAGCATCCCGTGGACGTGCACGCGGGCCGGCACCTTCCAGCCCGACGCGTGCAACATCGCCGGCCAGAACAGGGTGTGGAAATAGACGATGTCCTTGCCGATGAAGTGCATCACCTCGCAGTCGGCGTCCTTGCCAAAGAACTCCTCGACGCGCCGGCCGTGCTCCTGGCACCAGTGGTCGGTGGAGCTCAGATACCCGATCGGCGCGTCGAGCCAGACATAGAAGTATTTCGACTGCTCGCCCGGGATCTTGAACCCGAAGTACGGGGCGTCGCGCGAGACGTCCCAGTCGCGCAGCGGCTCCGCGAGCCACTTGTCGACGAAATTGCGGATCTCCGGCTGCAGCCGGCCCGGCGAGGAGACCCAGCCCTTCAGCCACTCTTGGTACTTCGACAGCCGCACGAAATAGTGCGGCGACGACCTCCGCTCGAGCGCGGTGTTCCCGTCGATCGCGCAGCGCGGATTCTTCAAGTCGGTCGGCTCGTACGTGCTGCCGCAGACCTCGCACGAATCGCCGTACTGATCGGGCGAACTGCAGACGGGGCACGTCCCCCGGATGTACCGATCCGGCAGAAACCGCTTGTCGGTCGGACAGTACATCTGCATCACGTCGCGCTTGTCGACCGCGCCGTCCTCCTGCAGCCGGGCGAAGATCTTCCGCGCGTGCGCCTCGTTCTCCGGCGAGTGCGTGGTATAAAAAAGGTCGAACCCGATGCCAAAGGCCTTGTAATCTCCGTCATGTTCGGCGTGGATCGCGGCGACGTACTCCTCCGGCGCCACTCCCGCCTTGCGCGCGCCGATCTCGATCGGCGTCCCGTGTGCGTCGTCGGCGCAGATGTAGACGCACTCGCGGCCGAGAGCGTTCATCGCGCGCACGAAGACGTCGGTCTGCACCGCCTCGACCAGGTGGCCGAGGTGGATGCTGCCGTTCGCGTACGGCAAGGCCATCGTGACCAGCATCCGCTGCGCCATCAGGCACAGACCTCTACCAGCAACCGTTCCATCAGCAAACGAGGCTCGGCGCCGTTCTTCAGGTCGAAGTCCGCTTCGGCACAGCGCACCAGCATCCGCCGCCAGAACGCGCGCGGCCTGCGGCGCGAGCGCTTGTATCCGAGGTACGCGACGAACGGATGCGGCACTTTCTGGCCGCGCCCGCTCAATTCCGCCTCGAGATCGGGAAAGATCCGCGACTGGAACTCGTTGTAGCCGAGCTCGCGCGGCGGGAGGCCTGCGTAACGCGCCGAATCCGCGAGTGCTTTTCGCACCGCGCTGGCCACGCTGCCGAGGAACGGCAGCGCTACCGAGCCTGGATTTGCCTTTCGCCGCAGCTCGTCGTGAAGCAGTTGAAGCGCTTTCCCGGGATCGCCCTCGCCGACCGCCTCCGCCACCGCGAAGAACTCCTCCTCGCGGACCGGCGCGACGATCGCCTCGACGTCCTCGCGCTGGATCGTCGGCTTCTCGGCCACGAACAGCGCCAGCTTCTGCAGCTCCGTCGCGATCAGCCGCAGGTCGTCGCCGAGCCGGTTCTTGAGCTCGATCTCGGCGTCGCGGGCGATCTTTTTCCGAAGGGATCCGAGCTCTTGCGCGACGATCTCCGATATATCGAGTGTATCGATCCCGCGCCCCCGCCGCTCGGCGCGACGCTTCACGTGCGCGCCTTTTTCCGCCGCCAGCCGCACCAGCGCATGCTTGGGCGGCAGCGACTCGGCCACCAGCAGCAGATGGGACTTGGGCGGCAGCCCGCGCTCGACCGCCTTGATCAGCGCGTCGAGATCCTCGGGCGGCGCGACCAGTTTCTGGTCGAGCGCGAACGCAGACAGCTCCTGCAGCCACGGCTTGTCTTCGTTCGACGGCGCGGCGCCGACGTCCTTGCGCCATTTCGCGGCCGACGCCGCGGCGAGGTCCGCCGCCGCCCATCCCGCGGGCCGCACCAGCTTCAACAGGCGCCGCGCCGCGTCGCGCTGCCGCTTCCCCTGCCAGAGCTCGCGCACGCGCGTAAGCTCCCGTTCTGCATCGATTTCTTCGGCGAAAACGTCGGCGCCCTCGACCACCACCGCCTTCGGCGCCGCGAACATCGCCACCGTCACGAGGTGCGACGCGATCTCGCGCGCCCCCGCGCTCGCGTCGACGAGGATCAGGTTCAGCGCGCGGTCCTTCTCGGGCACCAGCGCATCCGCCAGCTCGCGCGCCGAGGTCCGCGCCAGGTACTCGTCGCCTTCGAAGAGATAGACGGGCCGGCCCTTTCCGGCGGCGGCCTCCTCGAGCAGCTGCGGCATCTCAGCCATTGCGCAGCTCCCGCGTCCGCAAGAAGAGCCGCTCGAGCTGCAGCCGCCCGTTGCCGTTCTGCTCGAGCGCCTCGATCACCTCGCTGCACACCTGCGCCTGACCGAGCAGGGCGACCGGCCGCACCCGCTGCCCGATCTCGGCCGCGAGCGCCTGCAGCTCGCGATGCTCGAGCTGTCCGCCCGACTGCGCGGCCAGCAGATCGCGCGTCCACGCCTGGAACACGAGCGCCGCCCGGAGCGCATCGTCGCGCTCGCCGTGCTGCTCGGCGACGTCGAGCGCATCCCGCTCGTCCGCTGCCGCCAGCGCCCGCTCCGCCGCCTCGAGAAACGGCCGGTGCTCCGGGTCCACCTCCTCCGGCACCGGCCCGAGCTGCACCCGCGCGCAGCGCGACCGGATGGTCGGCAACAGCGCATCCGGATTCGCCGAAAGCAGCAGGAAAGTCGTGGCCGGCGGCGGCTCTTCGAGCGTTTTGAGCAGCGTGTTCTGCGCACGTTCGTTGATCGCCTCGGCCGGCGTGACGATCGCGACCTTGCGGCGGCCGCGCAAAGCGGCGAACGAGAGCCGTTTTGCCAGGGCGCGAACCTCGTCGACGCGGATCTCCTTCGACGGCGCCGCCTCCAGATCGGCCCTGGAAATCAGCCCCCGCGCGACCATCTCCGCCTGCGGCATGAGCCACATCACGTCGGGAAAATTGCCCCGCGCGATCGCCTTGCAATGCGAGCAGACGCCGCACGGGCGCGCCTCCGGCGGCTCGGCTTCGCAGTTGGCGGCGAGCGCAAATACTCGAGCCAGCAACTCTTTTCCGACGCCCGCCGGCCCGGCGAGCAGGTAGGCGTGGTGCGCCTGATCTCGCACCAGCGCGCTGCGGAGAATCCGCACCGCCCGATCCTGACCCGCGACATCCGTCCAATTCATGAATTGGCGTTCCTACACACCGTCCAACCGTTATGCAATCACGATAAGGTGCCCCGATGCGCAAACTCGCTGCCCTGGTCGTTCTCGCCGCAGCTTGCGGCAATCAGGACAACCTGATCGTCGGCGGAGTCTCGGGCGGGGCGACCACGCCGGACGTGATCTTCGACGACATCGGCAGCTCGATCCACGGCATCGCCACGCTCCGCGACGACGCCGGCAACCCTCTCGGCGACCCGATGGCGATCGTGATCATGAGCAACCGGCCGGGCCTCTGCTCGACCCTGAACGCCAAACGCGACTACTTCCGCAACGCGCCCGAGGCGTACGAGGCGCTGGTCCTGATCATGCCGCTCGGTTACCTGGGCACGTTCATCATCGGCCGCGAGGGCACCGACGCGACCACCGCCGCCGAGATCGTCGCGGCCTCGGGCCCGCAGACGACCACGCCGTTCCACGCGCTGAACGGCAGCTACATCGCGATCACCAACTGGGACGACAAAGGCGGCAACGCGACCGGCAGCTTCAACGTCGCCGTCGACGACCCATACGGCAGCGGTGTCGCGCACCCGTTTTACGGAAAGTTCAAGACCGGCTTCTGCCCGAATCTCGAGGGCACGCTGTTGCCTTGACAGCGCTGGTTCGAGGCTCTACTCAGGCGCGCATGGCGCTCCCGCTCACCACCGATCAACCCGACCGCACCGTACCCGCCGGGGCGCGGTCGATCGCGCGCGACTTCATGCTGGCCCGGCTCGGGTCGCTGTTCGCGTTCCTGCCGGTCGGCGTGTGGACCATCGTGCACCTGTGGAACCAGCTCGCCGCGTACCAGTCGCCGGAGGCGTGGCAGCGGGCGGTGACCGGCCATTCGAGCCCGGCGGGCGAGGCGCTGGTCTTCGCCATCGTCCTGATCCCGCTGCTCTGGCACACGGTGTGGGGAATCATCCGCATGTTCCGCAGCCGGCCGAACCCGCGCATCGGCTGGTTCTCCAACCTCCGCTACATCGTGCAAAGGCTGTCGGCGATCGGGCTCTTGCTCTTCCTCGGCGCGCACCTCTACCTGGCGTGGTTCGAGCCGCGCTTTCTGCGCGGCCACGCCGAGGTCTTCGCCGACATCTCTCGGGAGATGCA
Source organism: Myxococcales bacterium (assembly GCA_020201435.1). Lineage (GTDB taxonomy): Bacteria > Myxococcota > Myxococcia > Myxococcales > 40CM-4-68-19 > 40CM-4-68-19. The sequence goes on along the minus strand of JAIVGS010000042.1, from coordinate 9,704 downwards.
TTTCCATACCCCGACGCTCCTGGTCTACGTCCTCGGCGTCCTCGCCATCGCGTACCACCTCGCCAACGGCCTCTGGTCGTTCCTCTCGATGGGCTGGGGCGTGACGGTTTCCAAGGCCGGCATCGCGTGGATGGAACGGATCGCCCTGCTCTTCTTCTTCGTGCTGCTGGCGATCGGATGGGCCGCGGTCTACGGGCTGTACGCAGGCGGCTCGGCCTACTGATTCGGCGATTTCGTCGCGTTCTGCACCAGGACGGTCCCGAGCGGAATCGCGAGATAAAACGCGGTGTTAGCGGCGACGGCCGCGCCGCGGTCGACGTTCATCGCGGCGAGGCCGAGGCCGGCGCCGACCGCGGCGAGCGAGGTTCCGTACGCGCCGAGGGTGGTCCACCCGAGCGATGGATCCCAGGAGTCGCTGCCCTTTCCCACCAGCCACGAGGTGAGTGCGGCGGCGAGCGGCGAAAGGACGAAGCAGGTTCCGGCCGCAGCGAGCGACGCCTGCGACCCATCGAGCGACACGTTGCCGCCCTTCGAGACGGTGACGTGGCCGTTCGAGAGCATCGCCGATCCGCCGGCGTTGACCAGCGTGAACGCAGCCAGCGAAGCGAAGTACTCGGCCACGCCGCGCAACGGCTCGCCCTGCGGCCGCGCCCGCGCGATCGCGACCTGCGTCGGCGCGTCGTCGAGCAGCGCCTCCCTCGGCGCCGGGGGCAGGGCGGCGGCAGCGACGAACAGGACCGCGAACATGCGGGACGCTATGGACCGTCCACCTGCCTGTCAACGGGCCGCGTCAGGACTCGAACATTGCGGTGCTCGCGCACGACCCCGCGGAGCAGATACGCGACGACGGCGACGTTGATCGCGAGGATCACGAAGCGCCCCCAATGCGGGTGGCGCGCGAGCTCCCAGAGCTCCAGCGGCAACAGCGCGCCGGTGGCGATCACAACCAGCCACGGCGCCCACCACCGTCCGGCTTGCAGCGCCAGTCCCTCGACGGCGGAGAGCACGGCGTCGCCGAACGCGGCCGCCGCGATGAACTTCACGTGCCCGCTGGTGCCGACCCGTACGATCAGCGTGGCGGCCTGGAGCGCCCAGCCGCCGGTGAAGTGCTCGAGCAGGATCTCCGCCAACGTCGCCGCGCCGGCTTCGGCGCCCCGGGCGAGCAGGAAGACCGCGACCATGCCGAGCAAGGCCTCGAGGACGGCCTTGATCAATTTGTACAAGATGATCGCTTCCAGCCCTACCGGGCGCCGGGTCATGCCTGCGGTACCAGCGCCCGGACCAGGTCGAGGAGCCGGGTGACGTCGAACGGCTTCTCCAGCGACCGGACGCCGAGCCTGTCGGCGATGTCGCGGCCTTCGTTGGAGCCGCTGGTGAGCACGATCGGGATTTTCGCCAGCTTCCCGCCGCTGTCGCGGAGCTGCTGCACGACCCAGCCGCCGTCGGCGTCGGGCATCATGTAGTCGACCAGCATCAGCGCCGGCGGCTCCGCGCGGGCGGCGGCCACGGCGTGTCCCGCGTCCGGACAGGTCTTGACCTCGTAGCCATTGAGCTCGAGCAGGTCCTGGAGGACGCTGCGGCAGTCGGCATCGTCTTCGACGATCAGGATGGTCGGTTTCACCGGCACGCGCGGGGAGACTAACCCTTGCGTGCCGAGACTGCGAGTGCGAGCGCGTCGCATAGTTCGGACAACCCCGCACTGCCGTACACATCGACGCGGATGCCGGCTTTTCCCGCCTCTTCCGCGGTGTTCGCACCGATACAGGCGACGATCTGCCGGTTTGCGACATCCGCGCCGGCCAGGTCCACGAAACCGCGGACGGCGCTGCCGCTGGCGAAGGTGATCGCGGCGACACTGCGCAGCAGCGAGAGGTCGGCGGTCCTCGGGGTGATCGTTTTGTACAAAATGCGCGATTCGACCAGCGCACCGGCTTTCCCGAGTCCTTCCGCCAGTCCCGGCGTCGACCGCTCGGCCCGCGGAAAGAGAACGCGCTTCCCGCGGACGAGCGGCGCCAGCACCTCGAGCAGCGCTTCCGCCCCGACGCCTTTGGTCGGCACGATCGGCGACCCCGGCAACGAGCGCGCGGTGGCCTCGCCGACCGCCGCAAACCGCGTCCGCGCCGATGTCCGCCCCATCAAGTCGCCCAGACGCCGCGCCGCGTGCGGCGAAGAAACAACAATAAAATCAGGCTCTTCTGCTATCGCCTGCCGAATGCGCTCGAGATCCGGCCCATCCTCGAACGCGATGCACGGAAACCGCACCGGCTCCATGCCGCGCTCCCGCAGCATCCGCTCCAGCTCTTCCGCCTCCTCGGCGGCCCGAGTCACCAGAACCAAGTGAACCAAGTGGGACACATTAATTGGGACACATTGAATTAGTCGCCGCCTTCGCCGAGCAGGATCCCGCCGACAGCCCTGCCGAGCGCGTCAGGATCGGTCCCGCGTCCTTCCGCGCGAACGACACGGCCGCCTGGAACGCCGAGCGCCGCGCGGAGCCACAAGGATGTCCCTTCCAGCACCGCATACGCCGCGACCGGCGTCGTGCAGTCCCCGGCGAGCCGGGTCAGCACCGCCCGCTCGGCGCGAACACAGAGCGCCGTCGCTCGATCCTCGAGCTGCACCCCCGCCTTGTCCCCCGCCGAGCCGCGAATCGCCTCGATCGCGAGCGCGCCCTGCCCCGCCGCCGGCAGCGAAACCTCGACCGGCAGGATCTCCGTCGCGTGCTGCTCGAGCCCCAGGCGCCGCAGCCCGGCGAGCGCAAGCACGACGGCATCGAGCGGACCCTGCGGATCGCCCTCCGCCGGCCGCACTTCGACGCCGGAGCGCATCACCGTCCCGCCGGTCGCCCGCGCAAGCCGCGTCGGCACGTTGCCGCGGACCGGCACGATGACGAGGTCGGGTCGCGCCGCGAGCAGCTGCATCGCCCGCCGCAGCGAGCTCGTCCCGACGCGCGCGCCGCGGGGCAACCGCTGGAGCGTCGTCGACCGCGGGGCGACGAGCGCATCCCGCGCATCCTCCCGGGCCGGAAACGCGCTCAAGACGAATCCTTCCGGCAGCGCGAACGGCACGTCCTTCGCGCTATGCACCGCCACGTCCGCCCGCCCTTCGCAGAGCGCCTGTTCCAACTCCTTGACGAACAAGCCTTTTCCGCCGACCTCCGCCAGCGGCCGGTCGACGATCCGATCGCCCTCGGTCGTCATCGGCACCAGCGAGGACTCGATCCCGCGCTCCGCCAACAGCGCCTTCACGCGCTCCGCCTGCCACAGCGCGAGCGCGCTCCTGCGCGTGGCGATGCGGATCACCCGTTCCTCACCAGCGGCAGGACGGCCGGCTCGGGGTCCGGTTCCGGCAGTGGCGCAGGCGCCGGGTCCGGCGCGGGATCGGGCACCGGCATCGGAACCGGCTGCGGCCCCGGCTCGTCCTCGAGGCCGAAGAGCGCCGCCGCTGCCTCGCCGAGCGGCCCCTGCCCGGCCTCCGCCCGCAGCCGCGCGGTCGGCGCGTGCAGCAGCTTGTTCACGATCGCCGCCGCCATCGCCCGCACGCTCTTCCGTTCCTTTTCGCCGAGGCCGTTCAGCGCCGCGAGCGTCTTTTCCGCTTCCTGCCGCGCGACGCCCTCCGCGTACGCCCGCAGCCGCGCAAGCACCGGCATCGACTTGCGCTCGTGCAGCCGGGCGAAATACGCGCGCAGCTCTTCCTCGACGATCTCCTCGGCCTTGTCGACGTGCAGCGCGCGCAGGTCGCGGTTCTGCGCGGCGACGCGCTCGAGGTCGTCGAGGTCGTACACGTAGACGTTCTCGAGCTCGTTCACGCTCGGATCGACGTTCCGCGGCAACGTCAAATCCACGAGGAAAATCGGGCGGTAACGTCGCGCTTTCAGCGCGCGAGCCATCAGCTCGCGGGTGACGACATGGTGTGCGGCGCCAGTCGAGCAGATGGCGACGTCGGCCCGCTCGAGCAGCGTCGGCAGCTCGGCCAGCGAGACCGGCACGCCGGAGATCTCGCGCGCGAGCTCCTCGGCGCGAGCGGGGCTGCGGTTCGCCACCAGCAGCTCCGAAGCGCCCTCACTGCGCAGCTCGCGGGCCGCAAGCTGTGCCATCTCGCCCGCGCCGAGCAGCAATACCGACCGCCGCTCGAGGCTTCCGAGCAGCTTGTGCGCGAGCCGCACCGCGACCGAGCTCAACGACACCGCGCCGCGAGCGATCTCGGTCTCCGTGCGGACCCGCTTCGCCGCCCGCACCGCCGCCGCCAGCGCGCGGTTGATCTCGGCGCCCATCGCGCCGGCCTGGTGCGCCAGCGCCGCCGCTTCCTTCACCTGGCCGAGGATCTGCGCCTCGCCGACGACCATCGAATCGAGCGAAGCCGCGACCCGGAACAAGTGCTTGACACCCTCCTCGTCGAACCGGCACTTCGCATGCGGCGCCGCGATCGGCCCGAGCTCGCCGAGGATGTCCTCGCCCACCCCGCGGCTGTCGGCGATCGCGTACACCTCGATGCGATTGCAGGTCGAAACCAGCAGCGCCTCGCGCACGCCGGGGAGCTTGCGCAGCTTCTCGAGCCGCTCGCCGATCTGCTCGAGCGGCACCGCGAGCTGCTCGCGCACCGCGATCGGCGCTTCCTTGTGCGAGAGGCCGACGCAGAGGAATGTCATACCGTCCCCGCCACGTGAAGCGCGGGCGCCGTCAGTAGACCCACGTAAGTACCGATGATCAGGACGAATCCGGTGATGACCAGGAACGCCACCCGCCGTCCGCGCCAGCCGGCGACGAGCCGCGCCTGGATCAGCGACGCGAACAGCGCCCAGGCGAGGATCGCGAACCCCTGTTTGGGCGCGAACGGCAGCGCGTGACCCGTCGCTTCATGGGAAGCGAGCGATCCGGTCGCGATGGCGAGCGAGAGGAAGACGAAGCCCCACACCGCGAGCCGGTAACCCGCCTTGTCGATCAGATCGAGCGACGGCAGCCGCGCGAAGAGCCGCCCCGGCCGCTTGGTCTTCATCTGTTTTTCCGAGGCCAGATAGAGCAGCGCGAGGCCGAACGCGAGCGCCAGGATGCCGGTCCCGACCGCCGCCGCCCCGACGTGGATCCTCAGCGCGATCGAGTGGTAGAGCTGCGGAGCGATCGCCCGCGCCGTCGACGGAACCAGGTGCGCCGGCACCATCACCGCCACCGTGAACGGCGCGACGAACGCGCCCGCCACCGGCAGGTCGTACCTCCAATCGAGGATCAGGTAGCCCGCGACGGTGATCGCCGCGAGCAGGCTGAAGAGCTGCCCGCCCTTCCAGTTGCCGGCGCCCAGGCCGATGGTCGCGAGATTGGTATCGGCCGGCGCGAGGAACGCGCCGACGTGCAACGCCAGTCCCGCAAGCAGGAGCAGCCGTCCGCTCCGCACCCAGCGCGCGTCCGGCTTCACCAGCCAGGTCAGGAACGCCGCCGCCCCCGCCGCATAGGCGAGCAGCGAGATGTGCACGAGGATCGTGGCCATGGCTACTGTAAATTGTCGAGCAGGAATTGCGCGAGCAGATCTCCCTCGGCGTTCTTGTCGTCCGCTGCCGGCTTCTGCGCCGCGGGCGCCGGATTCGGGCTGGACCCCGCTTTCGGGGCGGCAGCGGGAGCGGCCTTCGGTTGCGAAGCCGCCGCGGCCCGGCGCAGCGCGTTCGCATCGGCGAGGAACCCTTGCTGCACCTGGTAGGCGCTCTCGCCGAGGATCACCGACTCCATGTAGTGCTCCGCGCCCATCTGCTTGAGCGCGTCGGTGGTCTTCACCTTCTGGAGCAGGCGCGCGGTGTCGTCGCCGGCCTCCATCTTGATGAAGCGCACCGCGCTGGTGAGCGCGAAGTTCTTGTTCTCGCCGAGGATCGTCAGAACGTTCCCGTCGACCTGAATGCGGCCTTGTTCCGACCACTTGTCGAGGACGCTCTGGGGAACGAACAGGTAGTCGGCCATGTGGTGCTGCGCATCCTCGCCGCGCGATGGTCATCATAACGCAGCGCGGCCCGCTTCGACTGATACCAGCGGAACCGGGTGCGCGCAATGTAGTTGACCGTCAGGCAGACGGGCGGCAGATTGACCGCTTTTTCCAGTCAAGGAGCGACGGACGATGGCGAGCGCGGACGTGATGACCTTCACCGATGACAACTTCCAGAGCGAGGTGCTGGGCGCGAAGGAGCCCGTGCTGGTCGATTTCTGGGCGGCCTGGTGTGGCCCATGCCGCGGCATCGCGCCGCTCGTCGATCAGCTCGCCGCCGAGTACAAAGGAAAGCTCAAGGTAGGGAAGTTGGACATCGACGCGCACCAGAACGTACCCCAGAAGTACGGGGTGATGAGCATCCCGACGCTGCTGCTCTTCAAGAACGGCCAGGTGGCGGATCAGATCGTCGGCCAGGTGCCGAAGGCCAGACTCGACGCGATGGTGAAGCGCGCGATCTGAGGTGAGGATGGCGCGAGCGGTCGGTGAGCCCTGGCGTTGCCGCGTCGCTTGCAGGCGCGACGGCGACCGACCGGGCACTCGCGGAGATGGGCCGCAAGGCTGATCCGGCGCGCGCAGCCCGTGCACCCGGTCTATGTCGCGTCTATCTCGGCGTCCATTTCGGCGTCTATCTCGGGTCTATTTCGGCGTCTATCTCGGCGTCTATCTCGGCGTCGGCGGCCCACAGGGCCGCCGTGCTGTACAGGGGGCTCCGCCCCCCGTACCACCCCCCGGCGACGTGACCGACGTCGCGAACGCGTCGCGCACGGTGCGCCAGACGACCCGGCCTGAAGGCCGGGTCTAGCATTGTCGGTAGCTGTATCGAACGCTAAGCCTCCTGCGGAGGCTCCATCGGGGATCCATTGTCTTTGACGGTCATCGCGACAAATCCGCGTCCAGCGGATTAGCCCCCTTCAGGGGGCTTCACCTTTGGCGAACAACGCGAATGCCAGACCCGGGCTTCAGCCCGGGTCACCTCGCTGCCGGTGGTCGAGCGGTGCCGCTAGATCCCGGGTGGTTCAGGGCAACACCTGCGGACCCCACTCCGGGGGGTGGTACGGGGGGCGGAGCCCCCTGTACAGCCGGCGCCGCTGTGCGGCGCCGACGCGCCCGAAAAGATCAGAACATGAAGCGGCGCAAGCTGACGTTGAGCAGGATGCCGATGCCGAGCATGTCGGCGACGACGCTGCTGCCGCCATAGCTGAACAACGGCAGCGGCACGCCGACGACCGGCATCACTCCGGTCACCATCCCGATGTTGATGAAGGCGTGCCAGAAAAAGAGCGCTGAGATTCCTAAAGCGAGAAAACTTCCGAACTTGTCGCGCGCGTTGGCCGCGACGTCGAGCGCGGCCAGGACGAGGAACGCGTAGAGGGCGATCAGCATCACCCCGCCCATGAAGCCGTGCTCCTCGGCCCACACGGAAAAGATGAAGTCCGTGTGCTGCTCGGGCAAGAACGCAAGCTGGTTCTGCGTGCCTTCACCCCAGCCCTTCCCGCTCCACTGCCCGGACCCGACCGCGATCACGCTCTGGATCGCGTGATACCCCGCGCCCTTCGCGTACGCCTCGGGATTGAGGAACGTGAGCACGCGCTGCTTCTGGTAGTCCTTCAAGAAGCGCTTCCAGGCCATCACCGAGCCGAACGCGCCGATCGAGAACATGATGATCAGGTCGCGCCACTTCACTTTCGCGAACATCACCATCGTCATCGCGATGGCGAACGTCACCAGCGCCGTCCCGAGGTCCGGCTGCTTCATCACCAGCGCGACCGGGATCACGATGAGCAGGAACGGCCGCCACAAGTCGAAGAGGCCGTAATACCCCTTCCGCGCTCCGGTCTCGTCGCGCGTGAACCAGCGGGCGAGGATCACGATCACCGCCAGCTTGACGAACTCGCTGGGCTGGACCTGCATCCCGCCGAGCTGCAGCCATCGCCGCGCGCCGAGCACTTTCTTGCCGAAGAAGGCGACGCCCGCGAGCAGGCCGAGGGCGGTCAGATATCCAGGCCAGGCCAGCGTCTGGAGCCAGCGATAGTCGATCGCCAGCAGCACGCCCACCGCGACCGCGCCGACGATCATCCAGCGGAACTGCACCAGCGCCATCACGATCGGCGCGTTCTTCGTCGCCGAGGCGAGGTTCCAGACGCCGAGCGAGCAGATGATCAGCGTGCACAGCACCAGCGGCCAGTGCAGGTGGTCGAGCTTCTTCTCCGTCATCCCCAGCGCCATCTAGTTCCCCACCACCGATGCGAGCTGGTCTCCGCGCTTGATGCGGAAGTACGCCTCGATCACCTTCGACGCCGCCGGCGCGGCCGCCTCGGCGCCCCAGCCGCCGTGCTCGTTGAGGACGACCACCACGATCTCCGGATCCTGCGCCGGCGCGAACGACGCGAACCACGCGTGATCGCGGGAGAAATACGTCTGGGCCGTGGGGTCGAGCTTCTGCTTCTGGCCGAGCTTCATCACCTGTGCCGTGCCGGTCTTGCCGGCGAACATCACGTCCTGCAGGCGGCTCCGCCATGCGGTGCCGCCGGGCTCGTTCACGACCGCGATCAGACCCGCGCGGATCGCGGGGAGCGAGGTCTCCTTGACCGGGAGCTGCCTCGCCACCTGCGGCCCGAACTCGCGCAGCACCCTGCCGTCGGGCGCCTCGATCCGCCGCACCATCTGCGGCACCAGGACCGTCCCGCCATTCGCGATCGCCGCATACGCCACCGCCTGCTGCAGCGGCGTCACGTTCACCTCGCCCTGGCCGATGCTGGCGTTGATCGCCTGCGCGCGCAGAGACCCGGATGCTGGGTCGACGCTCTTCGAATCGGGAATGATTCCGGTAATTTCGCGGCCGAGGTCGAGCCCGGTCGGCTGGCCGTAGCCGAGGGTGTGGGCCATGGCCGACAGCAGGTCGAGCCCGACCTTGTCGCCGAGCGCGTAATAGAAGACGTCGCACGAGACCTGCAGCGCGCGCTTCAGATCGAGCGAGCCGTGGCCTTCCGGCTTGTCGCAGCGCCAGCGGTGGTTGCCCATCGTGTAGCCGCCGTTGCAGAAGCCGTTGCTGCTCGGGGTGATGATTCCGTTCTCCAGGCCGGCCAGGGACGTCACCACCTTGAACGTCGAGCCCGGGTGGTAGTTCTCGTTCATCACCCGGTTGAGCATCGGCTTCAGCGGATCTTCCGAGAGCTTCTGCAGCTGCGCCCGCGAGATGCGCCCCGACATCTGGTTCGGATCGAACGAGGGCCGCGAGACCATCGCGAGGATGAAGCCGGTCTTCGCTTCCATCACCACCACCGCGCCGGCCCGGCCGGGGAAGGCGGCGTCCGCGGCCTCCTGCAACCGCTCGTCGATCGAGAGCACGAGATTGTTGCCGGGCGTCGCGGGAACCAGCCGTTCTGCTTCGGGAATCAGCGCTTCCTGGGTGTCCTTGTCGAGCTCGCGCCCCTTCGAGTCGACGGCGATGTTCTGCTTGCCGTCCGCGCCGCGGAGGTCGCGCTCCCAGCGCCGCTCGATGCCGCGCCGGCCGATGGTCTGCCCGCGCCGGTACTCGGGATGGTCGTCCATCTCCTCCGGCGTGACTTCGCTCATGTAGCCGAGGACGTGGCCGAGCGACGGGCTCGCCCGGTACGCGCGGTGCGGCGTGGGGATCAGGTTGACGCACGACATCTCGGTGCGGTGCGCCTCGAGCACGTCGACCTGGTCCCGGGGAATGTCGAGCTCGACCAGGAACGGCTTGAACCGCTCGAGCT
>JAIVGS010000041.1 GCA_020201435.1 Myxococcales bacterium | reverse complement strand
CTCTTGTCCGGCTCGCCGTCGGTGAACACCACCTGCGAGCCGACCGTGAGCTGCCCCTGGAACGTCGAGATGTCGTAGCACTCGATCCGCCGCGGCAGCCGCGGCAACCGCAGCCGCGCCTGCAGGCGCTCGAGCGCCTCGAGCTTGCTCTTCTGCGTCTTGGCCCGCTCCTCGAAGTTATGGCGCGCGTTCTCCATCGCCATCTCGACCAGGCGCACTTTCTCGCCGCGCTCGGGCACGTGGATGCGAATCCGCTCGCCCTTCTTCTCCGAGAGCCAGACCTCGCTCAGGTCGAGTTGCAGAGGCAGCAGCAGCTCCTTGGGAATGAACGCGCCCGACTCGTAATACTGATCGAGAAAGCTCTCCAGCAGCTGTTCAGTCGGGAATTCCTGCCGGGAAAAGAAAAAGCTGCGCGCTCCGGTCAGGCGGCCGTTGCGAAAGAAGAGCATGTGCACTTCCAGCGCCGGCCCCTCGCGGTGGAACCCGAGCACGTCCTGATCGAGCCGGTCGGCGAGGACGGTCCGCTGTTTTTCCAGGGACCGTTCGATCGCGTGCAGCTGATCGCGCAGCTGCGCCGCGCGCTCGAATTCGAGCTGCGACGCCGCGCCCTTCATCCGGCCGTGGAGCTGCGAGGTCAGCTCGTCGGCCTTGCCCTCGAGGAACAGGGCGACCTCCTCGACCGAACGCCGGTAATCGTCCTGCGCCACGTTGTACACGCAGGGCGCCGGACAGCGCTTGATCTGGTACTGCAGGCACGGCCGTCTGCGGTTCGTCATCACCTGGTCGGTGCAGGTCCGCAGCTGGAAATGGCGGTTCACGATGCTCAGCGTCTCGCGAATCGAAGAGGCGCTGGCAAACGGCCCGAAGTACCGCGCGCCGTCCTTGCGCACGCGCCGCACCACCTCGAGCCGCGGGTAGGGATGCGTCGTCGACAGCCGCAACGAGATGAAATTCTTGTCGTCCCGCAGCCGCACGTTGAACCGCGGGCGGTGCTTCTTGATCAGCTCGTTCTCGAGCAGCACGGCGTCCTTCTCGGACCGCGTGATCATCACCTCGATGTCGCCGAGCAGATCCTCGAGAAACGGAATGAACGCGCGGGTATCGCCGGTGCGCTCCTGGAAGTACTGCATCACCCGCGAGCGGAGCGAGACCGCCTTGCCGACGTAAACCACCTCGCCGGCCTTGTCCTTCATGATGTAGACGCCCGGCTGCGCCGGCAGCGACTCGAGCTTTGCTGTGACTGCCTCGGAGAGCATTCAGCGCCGCTGCGAGCCGGGCCTGCCGTTCGGACGGCCGCGCCGCTTCATCCCCGCCGGACGCGTCGGCAGGCCCGCCGCCGCGCGCGCTTCGGCTTTGAGGACCTCGGGCCGTTTCGGCATGATCCCGAGATCGAGGTCCTTGATCGCCTGGATCTTGTCGCGGACGATCGCCGCGCCCTCGAAGTCGAGCGCCTCGGCCTTCTCGTGCATCTCCTGCTCGAGCTGCGCGATCATCTTCGGCACGTCGCGGCGGTCCTCGGGCAGATAGCCGGCCAGCTCGTCCTTGCCCGCCAGCGCCTCGTCGGCGCCCGACGCGACGCCGTGGATCGCCATGTCGAGGATCGCGCGCTTCACCGACTGCGGCGTGATGCCGTGCTCCTGGTTGTACGCGATCTGCTTGTTGCGCCGGCGCTCGGTCTCTTCGAGCGCCGCCTTCATCGAAGCGGTCACCGTGTCGGCATACAGGATGACCCGTCCTTCGACGTTGCGCGCCGCGCGCCCGATCGTCTGGATCAAGGAGACCGACGACCGCAGGAATCCCTCCTTGTCCGCGTCCAGCACGGCCACGAGAGAAACCTCTGGTATATCGAGACCTTCGCGCAACAGGTTGATGCCGATCAGCGCGTCGAACAGCCCTCGCCGCAGGTCGCGGACCAGCGCAAGCCGCTCCAGCGTGTCGATGTCCGAGTGCATGTACCGCACCCGCACGCCGAGATCGGCGAAGTACTCGGTGAGGTCCTCCGCCATCCGCTTGGTCAGCGTCGTCACCAGGACGCGCTCGCCCTTCTGCGCGCGCTTGCGCACCTCTTCGAGCAGATCGTCGACCTGCTGCGCCACCGGCCGCACTTCGACCTGCGGATCGACGAGCCCCGTGGGCCGGATGATCTGCTCGACGATCACGCCCTCGCTCTTCTGCAATTCGTATTCGGCGGGCGTCGCCGACACGTAGATGGCCTGGTTCACAAGCCGCTCGAACTCCTGGAACTGCAGCGGCCGGTTGTCGAGCGCCGACGGCAGCCGGAACCCGTACTCGACCAGCGTCTCCTTGCGGCTGCGATCCCCGCGGTACATCGCGCCGATCTGGGGAACGCTTTGGTGCGACTCGTCGATCACCAGCAGGTAATCGCGCGGGAAATAATCGAGCAGGCACGGCGGCGGTTCTCCCGCCTTCCGGCCGCTCAGGTGACGAGAGTAGTTTTCGATGCCGTTGCAGAAGCCCATCTGCTCGATCATCTCGAGGTCGAACATCGTCCGCTGCTCGAGCCGCTGCGCCTCGAGCAGCTTCTCCTGCCCGCGCAGCTCCGCGAGCCGCTGCTGCAGCTCCTCGCGGATGTCGAGGATCGCCTTCCGCCGCCGCTCGTTGGAGGTCACGTAGTGGCTCGACGGAAAGATCGACATCTTCTCCAGCTCGCCCAGGACCTTCCCGCGCAGCGGGTCGATCTCCTTGATGCTCTCGACGGTGTCGCCGAACAGCTCGACCCGGATGGCGCGATCCTCCTCGTACGCCGGGAAGATCTCGATGGTGTCGCCCTTGACCCGGAAGGTGCCCCGCGAGAAGTCGTGGTCGTTGCGCTCGTACTGGATCTCGACCAGATCGCGCAGCATCTTGTGCCGCGGATATTCCTTCCCGGTCTCCAGGCCGACCTTGAGCTCGTAGTACGCCTCGGCGGTGCCGAGGCCGTAGATGCACGACACCGACGCGACGATCAGGACGTCGTTCCGCGTCAGGAGGGAGTGCGTCGCGGCGTGACGCAACCGATCGATCTCGTCGTTGATCGAGGAGTCCTTCTCGATGTACGTGTCGCTCGACGGGACGTACGCTTCGGGCTGGTAATAGTCGTAATAACTGACGAAAAACTCGACCGCGTTCTCCGGAAAGAGCTCCTTGAACTCGCCGTAGAGCTGACCGGCCAGCGTCTTGTTGTGCGCGATGACCAGCGTCGGCCGCTGTACCTGCGCGACGACGTTGGCCACCGTGAACGTCTTTCCCGACCCGGTGACGCCGAGCAGCGTCTGGTTCCGGTCGCCGCGCAAAAGGCCCGCGGTGAGCTCGCCGATCGCGCGCGGCTGGTCGCCCTGCGGCTTGTAGTCGGAGCGCAGCTTGAACGGCATCGGAGGGCGGAGTGTAACAGGACGCTAGCCCGGCCGCTCAAGCACGCACACCGACTGCTGCAGCGTCGGAACGTCGGGAGCGTACGGGCGGTCGCCGCGATACCAGCGCAGCGTCCTCCAGCCCGCCCAGGAGGCGAGCGTGTCGATGGTCTCTTCGGTGGTCACGACGTTCCGCACTCCGGCCCAACGGTCGGTCAAGTCGAGGCCGGCCTGCTGGACGAAGATCGTCCGCGAGTGGGCGAGCGAGAACGGCAGGCAGGACAGGATCAGCTTTCCGCCGGGCCGCACGACGCGGCGCGCGTCGACGAAATAGCGGTAGGTGTCCTCGGCCTCCATGTGGGTGAAGACCGAGAACGCGCAGATCACGTCGACCGAGCCTTCCGGCAGATCGAAGCGCGCGGTTCGCTGGTGCTTCCATTCGACCGTGCAGCCTCCGGCGGGCGCCCGGCGCGCCGCCTCGCGCAGCATGCCCCGAGAGATGTCGATGCCGATATATTTTCCGGCGCCGAGGTAGCCGATCAGCTTCACCGCCAGCCGACCGGTGCCGCAGCCGAGATCGACGACCGTGTCACCCGGTTTGACGCCCTCGAGTCGCAAGAGCGCCAGCTCGATTCCGCCGATGGTTTCGAAATCGCCGCCCCCGATCGATTCCGCGGGGTCCAGCATCGCCGCTTGCCGGTCGTAGACGCGCTCGTAGAAGTTGGACAACCCGCGCACTCGCGCGACCGCGCGCCGCAGCCGCGAACGGACCGCCGGAGGAAGGATCTTGCGCAGCTGCCGGATCATCGGGGGCGGAGGACTGCGTAGTCGGCGTCGTCGGCGGGGACGAAACCGTCGGCGTGAAAGACGGCATTCAGCTGCTCGCGTCCCGGCGGCGAGCTCGCCAGCGACAACAGCGCGGTCCGCAGGCTCGTCACCAGCTCGGTGGGCGCCCCCGGCCGGGCGGCGATGACGTCGTTGGGGATCGGATCGCTGGTGGCGAGGACCTTGAGGCCCTTCGCCCGCGCCCCGAGGGTCTCGACGCAGCCCGCCAGCGCGCCGCCGCGGCCGTCGTTGGCGAAGGTAGCCCCGGCGTCGGCCTCGCCCTCGAGCACCGCCTTGCACACCGCGGCGTGATCGCCGAGGAACGTCCGGTACCGCAGATCCGGCTCGGCAAAACCGGCCCCGAGCAGCACCCGCAGCGCGAGCAGGTAACCCGCGCCGGACTGCTCCGAGACGAACGCCAGCCGCTTGCCTTTCAGATCGGTCAGCCGCTTCACGGTGCCCTTTCGGACGAAGATCGCGGAGCGATAGAAGGGCAATCCTCCGCGCAGCAGCTTGGCGACCGGGACCGAAGGCGCCGCGCGCACGTACTGGCTGGCGGAGAGCCAGGCGAAATCGATTTTGCCCTGCGCGAGCATCTGCGGCAGGTCGTCGTGCGGGACCACCGAAGCCTCGACCGGCTGGTGCAGCACGTCGCTCAGCAGCGCCGAAAGCTGCGCCGCGTCCTGTTTTGCCTGCTGCGCGCCGAGCGGCGACGAGAGCGCGAACTTGAGGACGGCGAGCAGGAGGAGCATGGGTCAGAGTAGCACGCGCCAATCGGTGCCTTGGGGACCGTCGCGCAATTCGACGCCGATCGACGCAAGCTTGTTGCGGATCGCGTCCGCCGCCTTGAAATCCTTCGCCTTGCGCGCGGCGATCCGCTCCTCGATCTGCCGGTCGACCTCGGCGGGATCGATCCCCTTGCGCCGCGCGGCGACCAGCCGCCGCTCGCGGATCGCGTCGAGCGGCGCGCGGGCGACGAGGCCGAGCACGTGCGACAGCGTGCGCGCGGTGTGCAGCAGCGCGGCGACCTCGGCCGGCGGCGCCTTGGCATCGATGCGTGCGTTGACGAAGCCGTACACGCGCTCGACCCGAGCCATCGCTTCGGCGGTGTTGAAATCGTCTTCCATCGCGTCTCGGAAGGCCGCGACGTGCTCGTCGACCGGCCGCGGCTCGCCGCCGGTGTACTTCTTCTGCGAGAGATACGCGTCGCCCTTCGCCAGCGTTTCGTAGAAATACTCGATCCGCCGGTCGGCGTCGGCCACCGCAGCTTCGGTAAAATTGATCGGATGTCGATAATGGGTCGCCAACAAGAACGCGCGGAGGGCCTCGCCGTCCCATTGCCCGAGCAGGTCGCGGATGGTGCGGAAGTTCCCCAGCGACTTGCTCATCTTCTCGGCGTCGATGGTGACGAAGCCGTTGTGCAGCCAGAAGTTCGCGAGCTGGTTTCCGCTGGCGGCCTCGCTCTGCGCGATCTCGTTCTCATGGTGCGGAAAAACCAGGTCTTTTCCGCCCCCATGCACGTCGAAGGTAATGCCCAGGTACTTCTGCGACATCGCCGAGCACTCGATGTGCCAGCCCGGCCGCCCCGGCCCCCACGGACTCTGCCAGGTGACCGAAGCCGGTTCGCCCGGCTTCGCCGCCTTCCAGAGGGCAAAATCGAGCGGGTCGCGCTTCTGCTCGCCCGGCTCGACCCGCGCCCCGCTCTGCAGATCGTCGAGGTTCCGTTTCGACAACTTTCCGTAATCTGGAAAGCTGCGGACCGAGAAGTAGACGTCGCCCTTCGCGGCGTACGCGTGCCCGCGCTCGATCAGCTTCCCGATCAGCTCGATCATCTCCGGGATGTGCTCGGTCGCCTTCGGCTCCGCGTCGGCAGGCAGGATGTTGAGCGCCTGCATGTCCTTGCGGCACTCGTCGATGAACCGCGCCGCGAACTGCTGCGGATCCTCGCCGCGCTCGTTCGCCCGGCGGATGATCTTGTCGTCGACGTCGGTCCAGTTGCGGACGAAGTTCACCTGCCAGCCGGTCCACCGCAGCGCGCGCACGGCCGCGTCGAACGCGGTGAGCATCCGTGCATGGCCGACGTGCGCCAGGTCGTAGACGGTGATGCCGCAGACGTAGATGCCGATCCGCCCCGGCCTGACCGGGGTGAAATCCTGCTTCTCGTCTGTGAGCGTGTTGAAGAGCCGGAGAGGCACTTCAGCAATTAAAAATGGTCTTGAGATCGGATTCGATCTCGTCTTCGTTGACGCCCTTGGCCAGCGAGAGTTCCTTGATCAGGAGATTACGCGCCGTGTCGAGCATCTTGCGCTCGCCGAAGCTGAGGTCCTTGTCGAACTTGAGCAGGTACAAATCCCGAAGAACTTCGGCGATTTCGAACACGGAGCCGGTCTTGATCTTCTCCATGTACTCGCGATACCGGCGGTTCCAGGTTGCCGAATCGACCGAAATGTCCTTCTGCTTCAGGATCTGGTAGACCTTGCCGACCGCCCGCTCGTCGATGAGCGACCGCAGCCCCACGGACCCGACCTTGTTGATGGGAATCAGGATTTTCATCCCGTTTTCCATGATCTTGAGCACATAGAAGGACTGCCGCTGGCCGGCGATGTCCTTGTGCTCGATTCCCATGACTTCGCCGACGCCCTGGCCCGGGTAGACGGCCTTGTCACCGACCTTGAAAGTCTGCATGGACGGGCTTTTAGCACGGATCGGCACCGTGCGTCAAGTCGGGCGCTTGACGGCCATCACAGGCGGGGTGTAGCGTGGCGGGCTTCCGTGCGTGGCATGTAGGCGAGCGCCTACATGGGGTCGGGGGGTGGGGTTGGGGAAGCCGCTGCTGGCGGCATCCGCCGTGTTCCTGGCGGGCGCTTTTCTCGCATGCATTACGTCCCGTGACGCGGCCTTCGCGCTGGCTGCGCTCGGCCTCGTTTGTGCGCTGCACGCACGGATGCGGTTCGCGGCCCTCGCCCTGGCGCTCGGGCTGTTGCGCGGTGCGTTGCAGGAACGGCCGGCGCCGTTCGAATTGCCCGAGGAATTCGAGGGGTCCGTCGTTTCCGACGGAGTCGTGCGGACTGCCCAGGGTCTCGTCGCGCTCAAGCTCCATGGTCTCCCGGTTCATCGCGGCGATCGGGCGGTCTTCTTCGGTCATGCGCACGTGCCGCCCGGGAAGCTGAACCCGGGCGGTCGCGATCGACGCGGGCTGCTCGCGGCCCGTGGGATCGCGCTCGAGGGCACCGCCGAAGTCGTCCGCGTCGTGGCTCGCGGTCCGCCGCTCTACGCGTTCTTGGACCAGGTTCGACAGCGGTTCACCGAGCGCGCCCTGCTCTTCTGCACCTCGACTGAGCGCGGCGCGCTCGTGGCCGCGCTCGGCGTCGGCGATCGCAGCGCGCTCCCGGCGGAGGCCGAGGACGATCTGGCGGCGAGCGGGCTCGTCCATCTGCTCGCCAGCTCCGGCCTGCATCTCGCGGTCGTCGTACTGCTCGCGCGCGAGATCGCCCGCCGCCTCTGGCTGCGGACCCGCTGGGCGCACGCGATCCGCGCGTCGCTGGTGGCCTCGATCGCGGCGCTGCCGTTCGCGGTTGCGGAAGTGTTGCTGCTCGGCGCACCCTGGCCCGCCGTCCGCGCCGGCTTCGGCGCCGCGCTGGCCCTCGTCGCAGCCGCAGCCGCCCGGCGTGCCGACGGGATCACCACGCTCGCCCTCGCCGCTGCCGGCTGCGCCCTCGCCGATCCCTCGGCCACGCACGATCTCGCGCTCCAGCTCTCCGTCGTCGGGATCGCAGGCCTTCTTCTCCTCGCCCGTCCATTGCGCGATCTCGCGCCGATTCCATTTCCGGCGGCGGGCGCATCGTGGTTGCGCCGATTCGGCGAGTACATGCTGATGCTCGCGTGCTCCACCGCGGCCGCCGCGCTCTGCACGGCGCCGCTGCTCGCTGCCTCGTTCCATCGCGTGTCGCTCGTATCGGTCGCCGCCAACGCCCTCGGCCTCCTGCCGGGGCTCGCCGCGATCCCGATCGCGACCGCGCTCGTCGTCGTCGACGCCGTGCCGCTATGGTGGATCGCCGACCTTCTCTCCGGAACGACGCTGTCGGCCGCGCACGGATTCGCGGCGCTGCCGTTCGCGACCCTGCGACTCGCCACACCGGGCCTGCTCGCCTGTGCGCTCTGGTACGCCGGTGTCACACTGCTCGCCCGCCATCGATACCGCGCCGCGCTCGCGCCGTGGGCAGTGCTCTTCGCGGTGAGCTGCATTCCGCGGACGACGGCCGGCATGACGCTGACCTTCCTCGCCGTCGGCCAGGGCGACTCGACGATCGTGCAACTCCCCGGCGGCCACTCGATGCTGGTCGACGCCGGCGGCGACCTGCGCTGGCCGACGCGCGTCGATCCCGGCGTTCGCGACGTGATCCCCGCGCTCGCCGAGCTCGGCATCTCGAAGCTCGACGTCGTCGTCCTGACCCATCCGCATCCCGATCACGCCGGCGGCCTGCTCAGTGTCCTGGACAAGATCCCGATCGGGGAGCTGTGGATGACGGAGGAGCGCGATCCGATCGCGACCGCGGTGCGCGAGAAGGCGCGCGTGAAGCGGATTCCGGTGCGTGACCCGCATCCGACGGAGATCGGCGGCGTCGGCATCGAAGTGCCCTCGCGCTTCGTCGAGGGCCGATCGCTCAACGACAACTCGATCGTCCTGCGCCTCGTCTACCGCGACGTCGCCGCGCTGCTCGCCGGCGACATCGAAGCGCTGACCGAATCCGATCTCGCCCAAGGCCCTGCCGCGTTGACTGCGGTGCTGCTCAAGGCGCCGCACCACGGCAGCCGCACCAGCAGCACCGACGCGTTCCTGCGCCGCGTCTCGCCGCGGGCCACGGTTTACTGTGCCGGCGCTCACAACGGCTTCGGCTTTCCGCATCCCGACGTCGTGGCGCGCACTCCCGGCGCTCATTTCTCCACCGCGGAAGGCGCGATCGTCGCGCACACCGACGGCCGCGACCTAGTCGTCGAAGCGCATCGTGGCGAAGCGGTCGAGCGCGTGGAAATCGCCGCGCATCGGCGGTGAGTACGCCTGTCCTTCGCCGGGTTGGCCGGGCCCCTGCCGCAGCCGGTAGAGGTTGAACTTCCAGCGATCTCCGGCCGAAGGACGCGGCCTCGGCATCCCGGTCAGCGAGGAGAACGGGATCGCCAGCTCGACGGTCCAGCCGCGGTCCGCGTCGCGCGGGTCGTTCAACGTCCCGTCGACGCGGACGGCGTGGCGCGCGTGCGACGACCAGGAGAGATCCATGCCCTGCCGCGGCCCGCCGACGAAGGAAGCGTCGAAGAGCGCGTTCGTCGGGGCGACCTCGATCTCGTCGTATCCGCGCGCCGCGTCGCCGCTCGGATTGAGGAAGATTTCCACGACGTTCGAAGTGTAGAGCTTCTCGTCGTCATTGAAAAAGGCGCCGGCGACATTGGGATCCTCGGACAAAAAAGCGACGTAGAGGTTCACGTCGTCCCACAGGAGACGCGCCTCGGTCGCGGCCGTGCAGGGCTTTCCGTCGAGGCTGCGAACGAACGGCCCGGCTTTCTCCGCGCGGTCCCAGTCGGGCTCGGCGAGGACGCCGTCGACGGCGATCGTTCCCCGCACGCGATGCACGACGTATTCGGACGGCCGCCGCGCACACGCGCAGAGGACGAACAAAAATGCCAAAGCGCACCGCGAAGGCGCGAAGGCGCAAAGGTTCAAGTTGGCTGCGGAGCGCCGACGGTTGCAGGATCCAACCCCTTCGCGTCTTCGCGCCTTCGCGATTTGCAGTTGCTTTTTCCTCAGCGCAGGCGCGCCCGGCGGACGATCAGATCGCACAGCCGCTGGTGCCCCGCTAGCAGGCTGGAGAACGTCAGCGAGCCGAGGCGCGTGCGCACCGCGTAGGAAGTGCCGAGGATGCTCGGCAGGACGTCGACGCGGAGGATGTCGTCGAACGGGACGGTGCGCTCGAGCGAGAGCGTGCGAACGGTGAGCCCGCTGTCGCTCACCGTGAACGAGAGCCGGTTGTAGAAGATCGAGCAGGCGGTGAAGAGGGCGACGAAGAACGCCGCCGAAAGGAACGCGGACTTCGTCGCTCCCTGCATCAACGCCAGCGCGAAAAAGGTGCCGATCCAGAGCGTGTCGGCCGCCATCACCAGCGTCCGCAGCGCAACCCACGGGCGGAACGTTTCCGGCGCCGGCGCTTCGCGCACCATGAAGTCAGCATAGCGACGCAAATCGGGCCCGGCAATTCTCCGGCACAAGATATGCTCGCGCTGTGCACGCCTCGGGGAAAGCGCAAGGTCCGGGCGGCTGGGAGGACGCCGAGCGGGCCGGCGCGCTCGCGGCGCGGATTCCCGCCGAAACGGGACTTTCGGCCGAGGACGCGCGCGCGCTGTTCGACCTCTGCGCGGCGAGCGCGGACCCGGACGGCGCGCTCGCCGGCGCGACCCGGGCGCTGGCAGCGCACTACGAGCGATTCGGTGGTCCGGGCGCGAGAGAGTCGCTTCCCGCGCTCGTGCTCGTCTGCGCGGCGTCGAAGTTTCTCGCGGCGACCCTCGCCGCCCGGCCACGGCTGATCGACCTGCTCGCCTCCCGCCGGTTCGCGCAGCGGCCGATGCCGCTGCACGCGCATGGCCGCACCGACGCCGTTTCGCTCGCGAGGCGGCTGCGACGGCACAAGCAGGCGGAAGTGCTCAGGATCGCGCTGCTGGATCTGTCGGGTGGGTCGGTGTCGGACGTCACCCGCGCGCTCAGCAAGCTGGCGGCGGACGCGTTCGATGCCGCGGTGCAGTTCCATTACCGGCGGCTGTGCGCCCAGCACGGGCCGCCCCACGGCCGCAGGGCGAACGGGCCGAGCGGCTTCTGCGTCCTCGGGATGGGCAAGCTGGGCGGCGAGGAGCTCAATTTCTCCTCCGACGCCGACGTCTTCTACGTCTACGACAAGGACGGCAAGACCGCGAATGGACTCGATCATTTCGCGTTCTACGCGCGGTTGGCCGAAGCCGTGACGGCTTCGGTCGGCTCGCCGCAGGCCGCGCCCGACGGCGGATTCGTCTTCCGCGTCGACCTCGATCTCCGCCCCGAAGGCCGCAGCGGCCCGATCGTCAACGCCATCCGCGGGCTCGAGCTCTATTACGAGGCGCAGGGCGCAGCCTGGGAGCGCTTTGCGCTCTTGAAAGCGCGGCCGATCGCCGGCGATCTCGAGACCGGCGACGAGGCGCTGCGGCGCCTTTTGCCGTTCGTCTTTCGCAAATACTTCGATCTCAAGGCGATCGACGAGATGCGGCGTCTGAAGGCGCGGGCCGAGAAAGAGGCCGCCCGCGCCTCCGGCATCGATCTCAAGCTCGGCAAGGGCGGGATCCGCGAGATCGAGTTCTTCGTCCAGGCGCTGCAGCTCCTGCACGGCGGCCGCGACCCGAACCTGCGTGTCCGCGGCACCTTGAAAGCACTGCAGCGGCTTCTCTATGCCGGGATCATCTCCAGCCGCGATCGCGACGAGCTGTCCGAGGCGTACATCGTCCTGCGTCGCCTCGAGCACCGCGTGCAGATGGTGGCCGAGCGGCAGACGCACTCGATCCCCGACGACCCGGCCGAGCGCGAGCGCCTCGCGCGGCGCGCGGGATACCCGAATGCCGAGGAAATGTTGGCCGATCTCGCGGTCCACGGGGCGCACGTCGAGGCCCGGTTTCGCGACCTCCTCCACGTGGCCGGCGGTGGTCCGAGCGGCGAGAACCCGTTCGCGGCCGCGGCCGCCGATCCGCTCGCCGGCGACGACGAGCGCGCCGCGGCGCTGGCCGAGCTCGGATTCGATCAGCCCGACGCGAGCGCCGAAGAATTGTCGCGCCTCGCGCGCAAGCGCGGGACGCCGTTCGCGCCCGATTCGGCCCACGCCGCGCTCGGGGCCGTGCTGGTGCAGGAGCTCGCCGTTGCTCCCGATCCCGATCAGGCGCTGCGCCATCTCACCGATCTCTTTGGACAAATGCGCAACCCGGCGGCAGCGGCCGACATGCTCGCCGCCAGCCCGCGCACCGCGCGATTGCTGGTGTCGCTGTTCGGCTCGAGCGATTTTCTCGGCCGCAGCCTGCTCCGCCACCCGGAGCTGATCGATCAGCTCGTCCACCGCGGGTCGGCGCCGCTGGTGCGCGAGCGCGACGACCTGCGCAACGACCTCGGCAACCGCCTCGCCGCGTTGCCGTCCGACGACGTCGAGGGCGCGCTCACCGAGCTGCGCCGCTTTCGCAACGAGGAAGTCCTCCGCATCGGCCTTCACGACATCGCCGGAGCGCTGAGCGTCGAGCAGGTCACGCGGCAGCTCTCGGACCTCGCCGACGCATGCGTCGAGCGCTGCTTCGCGATGGCCGTCGCCGAGATCGAAAAGCGCGACGGCACGTCGGCCGCGACCATGGCCGTGATCGCGCTCGGCAAGCTCGGCGGCCGCGAGCTCGGGTACCACTCCGATCTCGATCTCCTGTTCCTCTATTCGTCCTCCAATGCCTCCGCCTTCGGCTCCGGCCCGTCGCCGGCGGAGCCGGCTCCTCCCGGCGAGACCGACAGGCATGTCTCGAATCACGAGCACTTCGCGCGAATCGCGCAGCGGATGATCAGCCACCTCACGCTGCCGCTGCGCGAAGGCGCGCTCTACCGCATCGACACGCGGCTGCGGCCGAGTGGAAGCGCGGGTCCGCTGGTGATCTCCTTCGAGGCGCTGCAGACCTACCACGCCCGCGAAGCACGGCTGTGGGAGCGGCAGGCGCTCCTGCGCGCGCGGCCAGTCGCGGGCGACGAGGCGCTCTTCGCTCGCGCGTACGCGCAGGTGCTGGACCCGTCGATCTTCCGCTCCGTCGACCGTTCGGAGGCGGCGAAGGAGATGCTGGCGATGCGCGAGCGGATGGAGCGCGAGATCGCCGACGAATCGGCGGGACGGTATAATTCCAAGCTGGGGAGGGGAGGACTGGTGGACGTCGAGTTCGCCGCGCAGTTCCTCCAGCTCGTGCACGGCGCCGAAAATCCTCGAGTACGCCAAGCGAGTACGCCGCTGGCCCTGGACGCGCTCAGCGACGCCGGGGTGCTCTCCCCGCAGGATCATGCCGCGCTCAGCAAGGGCTACCGCTTCCTGCGGCGGCTCGAGTCGCGGCTGCGGATCGTCCGCGACCGGGCGGTGGACCGGCTGCCGGAATCGGGCAAGGAGCTGCTGCGCCTGGCGCGCCGCATGGGATACTCGGGAGCGAAGGCGGGCGAGGAGCTGCTCGCCGAGTACCAGAAGACTTCCGAAGAAGTGCGCGCCGCGTTCCTGCGGGTGATGACGTGAATGAGCAGCAGCACACCATCCTGCTCGTCGAGGACGACCGCGCCGTCCAGCGCGCGCTCGCGGAAGCGCTTCACCAGAGCGGCTTCACCGTGCTCGCCGAGCACGACGGGGAATGGGCGCGCAGCACGTTCGCGCAGCGGCGCGTCGATCTGGTCGTGCTCGACGCGGTGCTTCCGCGTCGCAACGGATTCCAGCTCGCCATCGACATCCGCCGCAGCGACAAGGGCAAGCGGCTCCCGATCGTGCTCGTCTCCGGCGTCTACGACACGGTGAAGGTCAAGGCCCAGCTCGACGAGATCGCCCCGCCCGTCCGATTCCTTGAAAAACCGGTCGCGCCGTCGCTGGTGGTCGCCATCTGCCGCAAGCAGCTCGGGCTGCAGGAAAGCGAAGTCTCCGACCCGTCCACCAGGCGCCACCGGCGCGAGCGCGCGCGCCTCGAGGTGAAGAGCAAGGATCTCGCGGCGTTGGCCGACATCGCCGAGATCAAGTCGGTGGAGACGGATAGCCAGATCCGGTTCCGCGGCGCCGCTTTGGTTCGCGGCAACCTGCGCGATACCGGGTTCGCCGAGGTCCTTTCCGAGTTGCACCGCTGGCGCGCTACCGGCTCGCTTTTGCTCGAGAATTCGCCGGTGAAGAAGCTCGTCTGGCTGAAGGAAGGTGCGCCGGTCTTCGTGCGCAGCAACCTGCTCAACGAAGCCCTCGGCCAGCTCCTCGTGCGCGAGCGGATGATCACGCTCGCCGAGTGCGAGGACGGCCTGCGGCGGGTGCACGAGTCGAAGCGCCAGCTGGGGACCGAGCTGATCGAGATGGGCTGCATCTCGCCGGCGAATCTTTCCTACGCGCTGCAGCTCCAGGTCGAGCAGAAGCTGTTCGACGTCTTTTCCTGGACCGAGGGCGAGTACCGGTTCAACCCGCGCGCGTCGATGCCGGCGATGCAGATCGCGCTCGAGCTGACGCCGGCCAAGGTGCTGCTCGAGGGGATGAAGCGCGCGTACGACGACGATCGGGTGAAGAAGGGGCTCGGCAACGTCGAAACCATGTCGGCGCTGTTGACCGACGATCCGATGGACCGCTTTCAGGACATGGGCCTCGATCCCGAGGAGGCGCAGGTCTACGCGCTGATCGACGGCAACAAGACCATTCGCGAGCTGCTCGAGTCCGGCGCGCTGCCGCGGGACGATGCGCGCCGGCTCGTCTACGCGCTGCGCTGCGCCAACATGATCCACTTCGCGCCGCCGGAGACCGTACGGGCGCCGATCGTGCAACCGATCGCCGCGCCGCCGTCCGTCACCGATGGGCCCAGGCCACAGGAACGAAAGCGGATCGAGCGGCTCGCGGCGCGCGCACAGGAGCTGCGGCGCGGAACGCTCTACGACGTCCTCGGCGTACGCCCGGACGCGACCGAGCTCGAGATCCATTACGCGTTCGCCGCGGTCGCGAAGGAAACCCATCCCGACCGGCTCGGCCCCGACGCGAGCGTCGAAGAGCGCGCGATCGCCGAAGACATCTTCCAGCAGATCTCGAACGCCCACGAGACGCTCGTCGACCGCGAGAAGCGCGCCGAGTACGAGCTTTCGGGCGGGCAGCGGCCGGACGGCGACGAGGTCGATCGAATCCTCAAGGCGGAACAGCGCTTCCGCGACGGCGAAGCGCGGTTGCGCCAGGGCGATCCGGCGGGCGCGATGGAGGCTTTTTCCGAGGCCTCGCGGCTCTATCCGGACGAGGCCGAATTCCACGCTTGCCTCGGCTGGGCCACCTGGCTCGCGCTGTCGCCGGACGCGAAGGCCGCGACGCAGGCCCGCGCGTTGCTCGACAAGGCGCTCGAGCTCAACCCGCGCATCGACCGCGCCTACGTCTTTCGCGGCCGGATCGCGCGCGCTCTCGGCCGGGCCGAGGAGGCGGAGGCCGAGTTCGAGAAGGCCCTCCTCTGCAATCCCGCCTGCACCGAGGCGCTGCAGGAGCTACGTTTGGCGCGACGCGCGTGACGCTGCTCCAGGAAAGATTCGCCGAGGTCGGGCCGATCAACGCGATGGAAGCGCAGCTCGCGCGGGCGGCGGTCGCTGCCCGCGGGCGGCTCGATCAGCGCGACGAGACGGCGATCCGCTACGCGCTCTCGCTCTGCCGCTGCTGGCACGTGCGCGCGCCCGACGGCCGCGACGTCGCGGTCGCGGCCCTGCTGCGCCCGTTTCGCGAAAAGCTCGTTCAGGTGTTGTGGCCGCTGCTCGATCCGCAGCGGCCCGTGCTGGCCGAGCCGCACGAGTTGCTTCCGGCAGCGCGCGCCGCCGGCGCGATCGCGCGCAACGCGGTTCGCGAGCTGTCCGAAAAACTCGGCCACCGGCTACCCGCCGACCGGCTCGATCTCGAAGTCCGCGAGCGCCATCTCGTCCTGGTCTGCGGCGGCGGCGGCGGCACGGGGTACGTCCACCTCGCGGCCTACGCGCTTCTCGAAGCGGCTGGCCTCCAACCGGCGCTGATCGCCGGCAGCTCGATGGGCGCCATCCTCGGACTCTTCCGGGCGCGCGAGCGGCGATTCGATCTCGCGCGCATTCCCGAGATTTTACAGGATCTTACGTACCGGAAAATCTTCCGCATCATCCCTCAGCCGAGCACGTACGGGCTGCCGGGGCCGCTGCGGCTGCATTTGCGGTCGGCGATCGGCCACTGGTTCCGGCATCCGGACGGATCGCCCTTGCGGATGTCGGACCTGCCGATCCCGTTGCTCGTCACCGTGACCGGCATCCGTCGCGGAAAGCTGCCGCGGCCGCTCGAGGAGTACGAGGCGATGCTCGGCGTCGCCGATCCCGACCCAGGGCGCTGGGGACTGCGCGCGCTGCACCGGAACGTACAGCGGCTGACCGCGGCGATCTCCGAGCTGGCGCGGATCCCGCGGCTGACCGCGCGGCTCGTTTTCGGCGCTTCCGAAGAGACCCGCCAGTGCGACGCGATCGACGCGGCCGGGTTCTCGGCGAGCGTGCCGGGCGTAATCCACTACGACATCGTCCGCGACGACCCGCGCATGCGCGATCTGCTCGACGGGCTATTGCAGCGCCACGATCTGCTGCGTCTGTGCGACGGCGGCGTCGTCGACAACGTGCCGGTCCGGACCGCGTGGCAGCACGTCCAGCGCAGCGGACTCCCCGGCTCGGGAAGCCGCAACGCGGTCATCTTCGCCCTCGACGGTTTCGCTCCTCGCCTGATGACCCCGCTCTGGCTGCCGCTGCAGAGCATCGCCGCCCCCGCCGTCGCCCGAAACCGCCCGTACGCGCACATCTACAAGGCTTTTCGCCGGACGCTCTCACCGCTGGCGCTGCTCCCGAACCAGCGCGCCCTTGGGACGATCATCCGCTCGGCCAAGGAGGAGCTGCTCTCGGACCTACCTGCTCTGCAGCGGCTGCTGGCGCCGATCGGGCCGCTGCCGTCTTAGCTTTGGAGCCGCTGGCGTGGGGGGATGGGGGCTGGCTCCTCAGACATGCAGAAATCGCTTGGTGGTTCTCGGCGCGATCGCTTCGGCTCGCGATTTCTGAACTCGTCGCCGAGCCCCCATCCCCCCACGCCAGCTATCGCGCGCACCGTTCCGCGTCGCTGCATCCACGCCGCGCGTTCCACGAAATTCGTTGACGACTCTGATCGACCTAGTCCCGATCTTTCCCGATATCGCCGGCATAGTAAGCGTCCCAGTTTTCGACGATCACGCGAGGAAAACAGAACATCCGTAACGAGAACGCGACCGAGTGGGGGACGACCATCTTCCTGTCAACCCCGCCCGCTCGCATGCACTCCTGTCCGGGCGGGACGTCGTAGTGGATGACCCGCTGCATGTACTC
>JAIVGS010000327.1 GCA_020201435.1 Myxococcales bacterium | reverse complement strand
GTCCTGTATAGTGAATTTCGGGGTGCAGCGCGCTCGACGAGAGGCTGAAGCCGAGCGCCATGTTGCCCTGCTGGTCCTGCGCGAGCGAGCCCATCCAGCGGTAGCCGGAGTCAGGGGCGTAGGTGCCCTGCTGGAAGACGGAGAGGTTGTGCGAGGCGTCGGCGCGCAATTCGTACCAGCGGACGCCGACGGAGGAACCGGCGGTGATCGAGTGGCTGACGACCAGCGATTCATGGTCGCCGAAGTTGCGGTAGGCGAGGCGGAACATCAGCCGGTCGGCGAGCGAGTCGAGCTGCTGGCTGGTGCCCGACTGCGGGATGCAGGTGCCGTCGTTGCAGGCGTCGCTGAACGCGGCGACCGGCAGAAGCGTCGGGCCGGTGAACGTCGTGTTCGAGGGCGTGGTCCAGTCGACGTGGAACTTCCAGACGCCGAGGTCGTTGGTGCCGAACGCGACCACGTAGTTCGGCGAGCCGGACGGAGGCTGGCGCGAGCCGTCGAGATCGGCCGGGAGCAGGCCGCCCCACTGGTTGCTGGTCTGGAAGCACTGCTGGGTCGCGGCGGCGCCGGTGAGCATCCTGGCGCGGTCGTAGGCGCAGACCTTGGCGCCGGCGAACGTGACCGAGTTGTTGAAGATGTTGAAGGTGACGTAGTACGCGTCGGGCCAGACGCCCATCTTCGGGTAGTCGTTGAAGCCGGTCGAGCCGTAGTTGAACGAGTAGCGGAAGTACGACCCGGTCGGGTCGGGCGTCTGCGAGACCGCCACGCACTGCAGGAACGGCGTGGTGCTCACCGAGAACTGCGAGATGATCCAGCGGTCGGCGATCGGATCGTAGAGCACGACCGGGTCGCCGTCGTTGTTGGTCTGGCAGCCGGCGCCGAAGCCGCTCCAGAGCGTGTTGATCGGGACCGGGCCGAAGAGCGCGGTGCCGCTCTTGTTGAAGACCGCGAAGTCGGTGTTGACGATCTGCACGTAGTGGTTGGGGCCGACATCGCCGTTGGTGTCGGGCGGCGCGGAGTTGACGGTGAACGTGCCGCCGGGGCCGGCGAAGCCCTGGCCGACGCCGTCGAAAGAGAAAATGGTGGCCGGCATCGCCAGGGACGGCGACGTGCTCTGCACGTGGATGCTCGGCAGCGAAACGAAGTTGCCGGCCGGGCCTTTCGGAATCCGCTTCGGCTCGCGCTCGATTCTTTCCTGACGGTCGGCGGGCTCGATCAGCATCAGCGGCGGGCTCGCGTCGTGGTGGGCGGCGAGCGCGACTTCCGGCGAACGGAGCGTGATCGCCTGCGATTCGTCAGCGGCGGCCGACTCGTCCTCTCCCGGCCGCTGCGCGCAGCCGGCGGCAACGAAGAGCACTGCAAGAGGAACGAGAGCGTTCTTGGTCATGTCCCACTCCGTCGCTGGTTTGACTACGTGGTCGCGCGACAGGATGGGCGAACGTCTCGGCTTTACAATGCTGTAGTCCCGTGTAGGCGTTGTGTCGCCGAGGTATGGAAACTGCGCTATCGCAAATTTCCCGCGCACTTACGTTGCGGGTAAGGCGAGGTAGGAGAAACACCCCTCATCCACTTGACGGATCGCGTCGGGAAGGAGTCGCGCGAGTGAATCGTTTTGAACATCGTGCGCTCACTGGTGCTTCTCAGCGTCGCCGCGGCGATCGCCTGCGGGACGAAAGGGACCGATCGGCCGCGGGACGTGCGCGCGTCGGCGACTGCCGCCGGCGTCGACGTGACGTGGTCGGGGAACGCCGGATCGTACCGCGTGCAGCTCGTCGATCTGGACACCGGCCGCGCGCTGTCGGATGCGGTCAGCGTCAAAGGAACGCACGCCGTCGTGCCGGGCGCGTTTTCGCAGAGCGCGGGAGTGTGGGTCGACGCGGTCCCCGGCGGGCGCGCGGTCGGTTTCGTCAGCGCGGGTGCTTCGGGTGGCGGCGCGCAGGCGTGGCAGATGTTCGGTCCGCAGGACTTTCGCGACGGAGTTCTGCACGCGGACTTTCCCCAGCTCGCCACCGGCGAGCGGCTCGGGGTGCTGCTGGTGAATGCCGGCGGACGAGACGGCGCGGACGTCGACGTGCGGGTGAATGGAGTCGCGGAAACCGGGCTGCCGGCTACCGGCTATCGGCCACCGGCTCTCCTTGCAGCGGACCGCAGATCAGTTGCCCTGCACGCGCCCGAATTTGCCGTGCCCGCTCGTGTCGCGACTGCTGAAGCGGCGCCCGCCGGTGATCATCGGGCGTTCTGTGTCGTGCCCGGGCTCGACTTCTCGAGGCACATCCGCAAGGCCGCAACGCGCGTGGCGCAGAGCGAGCACGGCGATTTCTGGGTCGACGACGAGGACCTCTCGCACTACGAGGCGCCGTTCTTCGACGCGCTGGTGCAGGAATACGAACAGCGGGTGTGGCCGGCCGACACCTCGACGTTCGGCGCGCCGACGGATGTCGACAAGAACGGGCGCATCCTGGTGCTGCTCACGCACGAGCTCGGGGCGCACCTGAACGGCGGCTGGCTGATCGGGTACTTCGGCAACGGCGACCTGCTCAATGCCAGGGACGACTCATCGGATTGCTCCGGCGGCGGGTCGAATCACGCCGAGATCGTCTACCTCAACGACGTGCGCAACGGCGGCGCGAACGGATACTCGGCGCAGGATCTGCAGGGCACCGTCTACCCGGCGACGCTCGCGCACGAGTTTCAACACCTGCTGAATCTGGGGCACCGCTGCGTCGAGCAGAAATGCGACGGCGCGGAGGTGACCTGGGTCAACGAGGCGCTCTCGAAAGTGGCCGAGGACCTCGCCGGCTACGGCTGGAACAGCTCGATCGGACGGTCCGAGGGCGCGGCCTACCTCGAGCGCGGCGCGTACGACGGGCGCAGCCTCACCAGGTGGGAGGGCGATCCGATCGGCAACTACCAGGGCGTGCACAGCTTCCTGCGCTTCTTCGCCGATCGGCTGGGGACCGAGGTCGCCGGCGCGATCGAGCGGGGAGAGGGCGGGGTCGAGGGGATCGAGGACGCGCTCCGGCGGCCGCTGCCGCGGGCGATGGCCGAGTGGGCGAGCGCGCTTCTCGTCTCGAACGAGTCGGGGGCGGCGTACAATTTTTCGGGCGACGCCTGGTCTCCTCTCCACCAGCGCCTGCGGCACCTCGAGTATCGCTCGCCGGGACCGGCGTCGCTGCGCGCCGACGGAATCGCCGCTTTCGTATCGGGCGAGGGAACGGGCGCTCCCGCACAGGTGACGGTGCGCAGCGCTGAACAGTTGCCTCCGCATGTGGTAGTGCTCCGCGTCCCGGGCGATTTGCCCGCGGACTGAGGAGGAGCTCCGATGGCAGCGACGAAGGTGAAGCCGATCCCCGACGGCTATCACTCGGTGACGCCGTACTTGATCGTCGACGGCGCGGCGCGCGCGCTCGAGTTCTACCGGAAGGCGTTCGGCGCGGAAGAGATGTACCGGTTTCCGCGGCAGGACGGGAGGATCGGGCACGCCGAGTTCAGGGTCGGAAATTCGGTCGTGATGATCGCGGACGAGCACCCGGAGATCGGGGCGCGCGGGCCGAAGAGCATCGGCGGGACGCCGATCTCGCTGATGGTCTACGTCGAGGACGTCGACAAGGTCTTCGACCGCGCGGTGCAGGCGGGCGCGACCGTCGAGCGGGCGGTGGCGACGCAGTTCTACGGGGATCGGACGGGAGGGATCGTCGATCCCTTCGGGCACAAGTGGTATCTGGCGACGCACGTCGAGGACGTGCCGCCGGACGAGATGCAGAAGCGGGCGAAGGCGGCGGGACGCGAGTAGAGGCGGTCGGCCGCGCGGCCGAAATCGCGGTCGGGCAGCGGGATCAGGACGCTCTTCACTTCAGTTCCTCAGCTTGTAACCCCGGCGCAGCAGGACGAGCGCGGTGACGACGAGGATCGCGGCGAGGGCGATCAGGACCGAGAATCCCGCCAGCGGCGGCTCGGAGGTGACGCCGATCAGCGAGGAGCGCATCGATTCGATCATGTAATAGATCGGGTTGAAGCGCAGCACGACGCGGAACGCGGGCGGCAGCATCGCGGACGAGTAGAAGACGCCGCCGAGGAACGCGAGCGGCGTGATCACGAAGGTGGGGATGAAGTTCACCTGCTCGAACTTGTCGGCCCACAGCGCGACGATCAGGCCCGCGGCGGAGAAGGCGAGCGAGACGAGGATGCCGGCCGCGATCGAGAGGAGCGGGTGGGGCACGTAGGGGCCGACGAAGAGCGCGGCGGTCAGCCAGGTGAGGCCGCCGACGAGGAGCGCGCGCGTCGTCGCGGCGGCGAGAAACGCCGCGAGGATCTCGCCGTAGGCGAGCGGGGTCACCAGCAGATCGACGATCGTCCCCTGCAGCTTCATGATGAAGAGAGAAGAGCTCGTATTGAGGAACGCGTTGTTGATGATCCCGAGCATCACCAGGCCCGGTACGAGGAAGCGGATGTAGGGAACGCCTTCCACCTCCCGCAGCCGCCCGCCGAGGGACCAGCCGAAGACGATGAAATAGAGCGCGGTGGTGATCAGCGGAGAGAGGATCGTCTGGCCCGGCACGCGCAGGAAGCGCTTCACTTCCTTTCGATACAGCGTGCGCGGGCCGAGCGCGGGGTCGAACGGCGGCTGCGGCGGCGGAGCTCGTGCCGAGCCGGACGGTGCGCTTCGAATAGCGCGCGATCAGCTCCTGCTTGTCCTCGACGACGAGAAGCTGGCCGTTCTTGATCACCCCGATGCGGTCGGCGAGCTCTTCGGCTTCCTCGAGATAGTGGGTGGTCAGCACGATGGTCGTGCCTGCCGACGCGAGCCGCTTCACGTAGGCGAACAGCTCGCGGCGGAGCTCGACGTCGACGCCGGCGGTCGGCTCGTCGAGGAAGAGCACCGGCGGCCGGTGCACGAGCGCTTTCGCGATCAACAGGCGGCGGCGCATTCCGCCCGAGAGGGCGCGCGCATTGGCGTGGCGCTTGTCGAGGAGGCTCAGGTTGCGCAGCAGCTCCTCGACGCGCTCGTCGGAGAGCTTCATGCCGAAATAACCGGCCTGGAACTTCAGCGTCTCTTCGACGGTGAAAAAAGGGTCGAAGTTGATCTCCTGCGGAACGAGTCCGACCGCGCGGCGGGTGATGCGGTAGTCGCGGACGACGTCGTGGCCGAGGACCTCGACCGTGCCCTCGCTCGCCAGCGCGGTCCCGGCGACGAGGCTGATCAGCGTGGTCTTGCCGGCGCCGTTGGGGCCGAGCAGCGCGAAGACCTCGCCGCGGTGGATGTCGAGATCGACATGGTCGAGCGCGGTGAACGACCCGAATCGCTTGGTGGCGCCGCGCAGGGAGACCGCTTCGTTGGTCACACTGCGGAAGATGCCACACGGCGTCGCGCGATGCTCGAAACTGTCATAGAGTTCGCCCGGAAAGCGAAAGGACTCCTGGTATGGGCAATCGGCTCTTCGTCGGAAACCTTCCCTTCGACACCACCGAATCGCAGGTCCGCGACCTGATCGCCGGCAGCGGGCGCACGGTCCACTCGGTGAAGCTCGTCACCGACAAGGACACCGGCCGCTCGCGCGGGTTCGCCTTCGTCGACGTCGAGGACGACGCGCAGGCGCAGGCGGCGATCGGCGAGCTGAACGGCAAGGACTTCGGCGGGCGCGCGCTGGTGGTCAACGAGGCGCAGGACCGCGGCCATGGCGGCGGCGGTGGCGGCAAGTTCGGCGGCGGCGGCGGGTTCCGCAGCACTCCACACGGCAAGGAAGAGCGGCGCGGCGGCGGCGGGTTCGGCATCCGCGGCCAGGAGACCAAGCGCGGCAGCCAGCGCGGGGGCGGGCGCGGCGGGACGAGGGGAAGCTGAGAAGACGGTTACCGGCCACCGGCCACCGGCTGCCGGCGAACGGCCTGACGGCGCTCCACGCGGAAATGATCGAATGTCGCGCGTGCCCGCGGCTGGTCACGTGGCGTGAAGAGGTTGCGCGCGTCAAGGTGCGGCGGTTTCGCGAGTGGACCTACTGGGCCAGGCCGGTGCCGGGGTTCGGCGATCCGCGGGGACGGATGTTGATCATCGGGCTGGCGCCGGCGGCGCACGGAGGGAATCGGACCGGACGCATGTTCACCGGCGACCGCAGCGGCGATTTTCTCTATGCGGCGCTCGATCGCGCGGGTCTTGCGAATCAACCGACCAGTGTGCGCCGCCACGACGGCCTGAAGCTCTCCGACGTCTTCATCACCGCGCCCTGCCGGTGCGCGCCGCCGGCGAACAAGCCGCTGCCGAGCGAGCTCGAGCGGTGCAGCGCGTGGCTCGATCGGGAAGTCGCGCTCCTGCCGCGCGTGCGCGTCGTGCTCGCGCTCGGCGCGATCGGCTGGGGTGCGGCGCTGTCGCACTTGCAGCGACGTGGCCTTACCCTCCCGCGCCCTCGACCGCAGTTCGGACACGGCGCGGTGACGCGGATCACTGGCGGTCCGGCGCTCCTCGGCTGCTATCACGTGAGCCAGCAGAACACGAACACCGGCAAGCTGACGCCGGAGATGATCGACGCGGTGCTGGCGCGAGCGAAGGAGCTGATGGATGAAACGGCGTGAATTGCTCTCGGCAGCGATGCTCGTCGCGGCGGCGGCGCGAGCGCAGGACGGCGGAACGGCGAAGGGCTGGCCTGCCGAGGAGAAGCTGTCGAAGACGAAGCGCGAGATCTCGGAAGCGATGGCCAAGGTCCGGCTCGACAACGCGGACGGGCCTGATCTGCTGCCGCGTGCGCGAAGGCGCTCGAAGTGAACGCCGGCGAGGCGCTGGAATTGCCGCTGGTGCGGCTCGGGCTGGCGCTCAAGTCACGACAGATCACCTCGCGCGCGCTGGTGGACGAGTCGCTCCGCCGGCTCGAGGAGATCGGCAGGCCGCTCAACGCGGTGGCGTCCCTGATGCCGGAGCGGGCGCGAGAGGAGGCGGCGCGGGCCGACAAGGAGCTCGCCGCCGGGAAATGGCGAGGTCCGCTGCACGGAGTTCCGTACGGCGCGAAGGATCTCCTGTCCGCCCGCGGCGCGCCGACGACCTGGGGCGCCGACCTTTTCGCGAGGCGCGTCTTCGATCGCGACGCCGGAGTGATCGAGAAATTGTCCAATGCCGGCGCGGTGCTGGTCGCGAAGCTGGCGATGGTCCAGCTCGCCGGCGGCTTCGGCTATTACCGCGCCGACGCGTCGCTGCAGGGGCCCGGGCGAAATCCGTACGATGCCGGTCGTTGGGCGGGCGGCAGCTCGAGCGGGTCGGGCGCGGCGGTCGCGGCGCGCTGCGTGCCGTTCGCGATCGGATCGGAGACGTGGGGCAGCATCCTCACGCCGAGCGCGTTCTGCGGCGTGGTCGGCTTGCGGCCGACGTTCGGCCGCGTCACCCGGCGCGGCGCGATGGCGCTGTCGTGGACGATGGACAAGCTGGGGCCGATCTGCACCCGCGCCGAGGACGCGGCGATCGTCCTCGACAAGCTCGCCGGCCACGATCCGCTCGATCCGGCGAGCGCGCCCGAGCAGCCGCCGTTCAAGCCGGGCCGTCCTCTGCGGGGAACGCCGCGCATCGGCGCGATCCTTCCCGACGCGCTCCGCAAGCAGGACGCCGACGTCTTCAACGCGTACCATGCGGTGATCGAGGCGCTCGGGAAGGTCGCGCGCGTCGAGCCGGTCACGGTGCCGGCGCGGGAGATCCCTTCTGACGGCATCGCCCTGCTGACCGTCGACGTGGAGGAGGCCGGCGCCTTCGAGGAGCTGATCGATTCCGGCGAGGTTTCCAGGCTGCGCAGCACCGACGCGATGGCTGCCGCCCGATCGGACCGGACCATCAGCGCGGCCGACTACCTGAGGGCCCAGCGGCTGCGCGCGAAGCTGCGCACGGCATATGACGACTTTTTTGCAAAGTTCGACGCCATCGTCACGCCCGCGCTCGGCTTTCTGGCGGTCCTCGCTCCGGGGATCGAGGAGGACCTGGAGACGGCGCTGGCGGGCGACGACCCCCTCGGATCGGCGGGAA
The DNA here is from genome assembly GCA_020201435.1 of Myxococcales bacterium. Taxonomy (GTDB): domain Bacteria; phylum Myxococcota; class Myxococcia; order Myxococcales; family 40CM-4-68-19; genus 40CM-4-68-19. The sequence goes on along the minus strand of JAIVGS010000327.1, from coordinate 1,285 downwards.
ATCTGCTCGGTTTCCCTGCCATCGCGCTGCCCGGACCCCTGGTGCGCGGTCTGCCTACCGGCATGCAGCTGCTGGGGCCGGCGTGGTCGGAAGAGCTCCTGTGTGCGACCGCCACCGCCCTGGAAGAGGCGACCCCCTGGGCTGCGCAACGGCCGCAACGCGCCCGGCAGTAAACACTTGTTGCCGGTTTTACAACCCGTCCCCAGAGTGCCGCTCTGGAGGGACTGTGCTATGCGCCTGGAGCAGGAGATCGAAAAGCAGGCCGGGGAGAGATCGCAAGTGAATCCGCAGAAGCGCCTGGCAGGGAAGGTCGCGGTCGTCACCGGCTCCTCGCGCGGCATCGGAAAGGCCATCGCCAAGGCGCTCGCGGCGGAAGGCGCGATCATGGCCGTCCACTACTGCCGCGGCCGCGAGAGCGCCGACGAGCTCGCCGCCGAATTCGAGCGGAACGGCAACCGGGTCGGCGTGTTCCAGGCGGACGTCGCCAAGCCGGAAGATTGTCACCGCTTGATCGAGCAGGCCGGAAAGCAGCTCGGGCCGGTCGACATCCTCGTCAACAACGCCGGCATCAACCGCGACAAGGGTTTGCGGAAGATGACCGCGGCCGAGTGGGACGAGGTGATCCAGACGAATCTTTCCTCCGTCTTTCATTGCACCAAGGCGGCGCTCGAGCCGATGATCGCGCGCGGGTGGGGGCGGATCATCAACGTCGCCTCGATCATCGGGCAGACGGGCGCGTTCGGGCAGGCGAACTACGCGGCCGCCAAGGCGGGCGTGATCGCGTTCACCAAGAGCGTCGCGCAGGAGCTGGCGAAGTACGGGATCACCGTCAACGCGATCTGCCCCGGTTTCGTCGACACCGACATGATCGCGGGCATGCCGCCGGCGGCGCGGGACACCGTGAAGAGCCGGATCCCGCTCGGCCGCTTCGGCGAGGCCGACGAGGTCGCCAGGCTCGTTCGCTTCCTCTGCACCGAGGGCGACTGGATCACCGGCGCCCAACTGAACATCAACGGCGGCCAGTACATGTAAAAAGTTTCGTGCACAAAATATCGTGCATGAGACGAAAACCGCTGTCGCAGCAAGTAGTTGCGGTCACTGGAGCCTCGCAGGGGATCGGGCGGGCGATCGCCCGCGCGTTCGGAGCGGCCGGCGCGAAAGTCGGACTGATCGCGCGCGGGGTCGACGGCCTCGACGCCGCCGCGGACGAGATTCGCTGGGCGGGCGGGGAAGCGCTGGTTCTGCCGGCGGACGTCTCGGACGCGCGGCAGGTCCAGAAAGCGGC